>JAJAZD010000150.1 GCA_026785945.1 Pseudonocardia sp.
ACCGGGACCGGACCGGCGGCCGGGGAGGCCCCGGCCGCTCCCGTGGGGGTGGTCCGGTCGGCCGGTCGGGCGGCCGCCGCGAGCAGGGCGGGCCGTTGCGGTCCGGCCTCGGTGGTGTCGGTGCGGGCGTCACCGGTCCACGGATCGATCCCCGGGGCGGGCTCGGCCGCACCGGCGGAGGAGACGAACCCCCCGATTCCCGAGAGCGGACCGCTGAACCCGCCGCCTCCGGCCGGGTCGACGCCCGTGGCGATGGTCGCGGCCCCGAGCCCGATGGTGGCCACGGCGGCCACGGCGGCGGCCAGTGTCAGTACCCGGACCGGACGCGGGCGGGCCGGCGCGGGCTCCGCCACCTCTTCGACGACCGGATCGTGGTCCATCGGTGGGCACGGCGGCGACACGTCGGACACGGCCACCCCGGGCGCCACCGCCAGGGGACCCCGTGCGGACACCGCCGCTCCCGTGGCGATGACGCTCTTCGGGTCGACGTCGACGGCGATGGGCCGGCCGAGCTCGGCCGAGACGAGCTGCGCGACCAGCGGGATGCGGGAGGAGCCCCCCACCATGAGGACCGCGTCCAGATCGGGAGACCCCGCGGACGCGATGGCCCGGCGCAGCGCCTCGACGGTCTCGACGATCGCGGGCCTGATCCGTTCCTCGAACTCGGCCCGGCCCAGGCGCACCTGCGAGTGATGGCCCGGCAGCATCACCGGGACCATCACCTCGGTGTCGGCCGACAGGGCCTCCTTGGCCGCGGTGCACTCGCGGCGCAGCCCGGCCACCGCGGTCTGGACGTCCGGGTCGAACGGGTCGAGCGTGAGCCATGCCTCGCCGACGGCGTCGCGGACGTGATCGAACACGGCCTCGTCGAAGTCGACACCGCCCAGGTGCTCGATGCCGACGGGCCGCCCGAGGATCTCGAAGCCGCCTCCGTCGACGCGGCGAACGACCGCGGCGTCGAAGGTCCCGCCGCCCAGGTCGTAGACGGCGACGGCGCTGCCGACGCGCCCCTCGCTCGCGTACCCGATGGCCGCTGCCTCGGGCTCGGAGAGGAACGCGACGCCCGTGACGCCGTGCACGGCGAGAGCCGCGTCGAGCGCGTCGCGCTTGTGGGATCCCCACTCGGCGGGATGGGTGAGCGTGACCCGCTCGGCGGGCCCACCCTCCCGGTCACCGACGACGGCCAGGATCCATGCGACGAACCGGGCCGCGACGGTCTCGGCGGCCACGGTGTTGCCGTCGACGACCAGCGGGGTGTCGTCGCCGATGCGCCGCTTGAACTCCCGCACGACCAGCCGCGAGTCGGTGACGGCGCGGCGGTGGGCAGCCTCACCGCACAGCATCGAACCGTCCTGCGCGAGGAAGACCATCGACGCCACGGACGCGGTGGTCTCCCCGAGGCGGACGACCTCCGGCCGCGGCTCCCCGTCGCGGCACACGGCCGCGGCCGACCACGTCGTGCCCAGGTCGATCCCCACGCTGTAAGAAGGCCCCATTGCACATGACTCCACAGTGGAAGACGGACGAACCGGACGACGGACGAGCTGGACGGCAGAGAACTTCATTGCCCTCACCTCAACATCGGCCGGCATTCGTACGCTGTTAGCACGACGGCCGGACCCGATCAGGTGACTGAGGGCTGGCGCTAGATTGCTCCACGTAGTGGATTGCGGAAAGGGCAGGTAGATGATGGTGCGGCACGGGAGGCGGGTGCTCATGGGCGGTCTCGCCCTGGTCATCCACGGTGTGATGATCGTCGGATGCGGATCGGGGACACCGGAGGTGCCGCCCGTCCCTGGCATCGTGGACGCCCGCGACGTGCGGGACGCCGATCCGTGCGCGCTGCCCCCGACGGACCGGCTCACCACGCTGGGTCTGCGGACGGACGGCGCGGCCGGCCAGGCCCCCGAGGGGCCGAGCTGCCAGTGGCGAGGCGACGAGGGCGAGGGCTTGACGGTGACGCTTTACACCGACGGCGGGGGGTTGGCGACGCTGGCGGAGAACAGCGAGCCCACCACGAGGCGCGTCCGGGTCGCGGGCTATCCCGCTCTCGAGACGTTCACCGGGCAGGGTGAGTTCTGCCAGTACGACGTGGGTGTCGCCGAGGGGCAGGTGGTGATCGCGGCGCTGGAGGCGCCGTCGCCCGACTCGTGCACGGCGCTGCAGTCCGTGCTGACGGGGCTCGTGGAGAACCTGCCGGCGGCGCAACGGTGACGGGCGCGCTCACCGGTGCCGTCCGCGAGGTCCTGCACCAGGCGCTGGCGGTCTACCACGACGATGCTCGCACCCACGCCGGGCTGCGCGGCCATCTCGAGCGGCTCGACGACCCGCTGCGCATCGCGATCGCCGGCAAGGTGAAGGCCGGCAAGTCGACGCTGCTCAACGCGCTGGTCGGGGAGCAGATCGCCCCGACCGACGCGGGGGAGTGCACCCAGGTCGTCACGTGGTACCGCGACGGTCGTTCCCCGCGGATCGTCGCGTACCCCAGCGGTGGGCCGCCGGTGTCGCTCCCGGTGGACCGCCGCGACGGAGCGCTGGTCATCGACCTGCAGGGCCGCTCCGCCGAGGACCTGGACCGGATGGTGGTCGACTGGCCGTCGCAGAGCCTGCGCACGGCCACACTGATCGACACACCCGGAACGGCGTCGCTGTCGACACAGACCTCGCGGCGCACCGTGCGCTTCCTCAACCCCGAGGACGACACCCCCACCGAGGCCGACGCGGTGGTCTACCTGATGCGCCAGCTGCACGCCTCCGACGCCGAGTTCCTCGAGGCGTTCCGGGACCAGGGGGTGGCCAGGGCGGCCTCGGTCAACACCGTCGGGGTCATCTCGCGGGCCGACGAGATCGGTGGGGGCCGGGTGGACGCGATGTCCTCCGCGCGGGCCGTCGCCGGCCGGTACCGCACCGAGCCCGCCCTGCGCGGGCTGTGCCAGAACGTGGTGGCCGTGGCGGGCCTGCTGGCCCAGACCGGGCGGACGCTGCGCCAGACGGAGTTCCAGACGTTGCGCGACCTGGCTGCCGCCCCCCGCGACGACCTGGACGCCGCCCTGCTGACGGCCGACCGCTTCGCCGCCCCGGACGGTCCGGTGGCCGTCGCGGCGCCGTCGACGACGGTCGAGGACCGCCGCGCCCTGCTGCGCCGGTTCGGGGTGTTCGGTCTGCGGCTGTCCGCGTTGTTGATCCGCCAGGGCACCGACAGTCCCGCCGCGCTCGCGAGCGAGCTCGTCCGCCGCTCCGGCCTGACCGACCTGCAGGACGTGCTGCAGACCCAGTTCGCCCAGCGGCGCGACGTGCTCAAGGCCCGTTCGGCGCTGCTGGCGCTGGACTCGGTGCTGCGCGCCAACCCCCGACCGCAGGCTGCCCTGCTCGCGAGCGACGTCGAGCGGATCTTCGCGGGGGCCCACGAGTTCACCGAGCTGCGCCTGCTCAGCGCCCTGCGCTCGGGGGCGGTCGCCCTGCCGCCGGCGGTGGTCGCGGAGGCCGAGCGGTTGCTGGGGGAGACCGGCGCCGGGGCGACGACGCGCCTGGGTCTGCCCCGGGACGCCGAGCCCCACGACGTCCGGGCAGCCGTGCTCGACGCCCTGACCAGGTGGTCGGACCTCGCCGGGAACCCGATGACGACCCGCGCCGCGGCAGACGCCTGCCGGGTCGTGATCCGCACCTGCGAAGGGTTGCTGGCCGGTGCGGTGAGCGGCCGCGCGTGACCGGCCGGACCTCCCCGACGCGTGGGGCGCCCGGGGGTTACGCCCCCGCACCCCCGGGGGTCGCACGATTCGGGAACATCCCCCGACGCCGGGGGGATCCCGCCCCCGACCCCGCCCGGTCGGCCCGCGCTCTTCGGCGTCTTCCCCGATGACCACGGCCGCGGCGGGCCCTAACTTTCGTCTCAAGCCGGAGCAGCCGGCCGGCGCACTCCCAGTACAGACGAACAGGAACGTGACATGACTCAGAGCTACGGACCGTCCTTCAACTTCGCGCAGTTCCCGGTCTCGGTGAACGAGAACGAGCAGTCCGCCAACGGCGGCGAGGGTGGCTCGTCCGGCAACGCGACCAGCAACCCGTTCGTCGCCGCCGTGGGTGACGGTGGGGCCGGCGGCGACGCCGACGCCTCGGGCGGCAACACCACGGGTGGCAACGGCACCGGCCTCGGCGCGGGTGGCGACGGCACCGGCCTCGGCGCGGGTGGTGACGGCACCGGTGGCGACGCCAACAGCCTGCTCGCGCTGCTGGGCCTCGGCGGCTCGGGCGACGGTGGCGACGGTATCGGCCTCGGTGTGGGTGGCCCCGGTCTGGGCCTCGGAGCCGGCGGCAACGCCGGATCGGCCGACGGCGGCCTCGCCGTGGCGGGCGACGGCGGCGACGGACCGGAGAACGACGTCACGAGCGCCGCTGTCTCCGGCGCCGGTGGCGCGGGTGGCGCGGGCGGCAGCAACTCGGCCGACCAGACCACCGTCACGACCGCGGACCTCGAGTTCAACGACTCGTTCACCGATGACGACGGGTTCGACCTCAAGGGCGCCCACGTCGACGACTCGTTCAACTCCGACGACGACGGTGTCGACAACTCCGGCGGCCTGATCAACAACAGCAACGTGGCCAACGGCGACCAGACCGACGTGGGCAACACGACCACCACCACCGACATCGACGACTCGTTCAACGTCGACGAGAGCATCAGCAACGTGTTCGACAACGTCGGCAACGACAACTCCGACAACTCGACCGACATCAGCGACTCGGGCAACGACAACTCGATCGACATCGACGTCGACCTCGAGGACGTGGGCAACGTCGACAACTCCATCGGCGGCGACTTCGACCCCGACCTGATCGACGTCGACATCAGCGACGTGCTGAACAACCTCGAGCTCGACGTGATCGACGACCTGCCGGTCAACCTGCCGATCAACTGAGCGGACCCCGCTCCCTGAGCGCCGGACCCGGCGCCAGCCCCCGGCGGCGGGCCCGGCCCCGCTCCACACGTCCCACGTCTGACTGCCCGGCCGGGTACGGCTACCGGGCGGGCCCGACCTACATGATTCGGAGGTGAAAGACGATGCTTTCCATTTCCTCGCTGATCGACTTCCTGCTGGACCTGCTCCGTGACGAGGAGGCTGCGGCCGAGTTCGCCCGTGACCCACAGGCGATGCTGGCCCGGCACGGCCTCGAGGGCGTGACGGCCCAGGACGTGTGCGACGTCGAGCCGATCCTGGCGGACACCCACGGGGTCTCCGCCCGGCCGAGCCACCCCGCCGCGGACCACGTGTCCGGCGGGGGCCACGCCCAGCGGCCCGAGCACCACCGTCCCGAGCACGGTCACGACGACCCGGTGCGCGAGATCCACCACGTGACGACGAGCTACCAGGTGGACCACGAGGTGGTGGTGGAACACCACACCGCCCAGAACACCTACAACGAGTACAACTCCGAGTTGAACTACTACGACCACAGCGTCACGACCGGTGACGACTCCACGGTCGTGCAGGACTCGTTCAACGAGGACAACGACGGCGTCGACAACAAGGGCGGTGTCATCAACGACAGCAACGTCGCGAACGGCGACCAGGACACCGTGGGGAACTCGGAGGAGACGACGGTCATCGAGGACTCGTTCGATGAGGACGACAGCGAGACGACGGTGATCGTCGACTCGGGCAACGACTCGAGCGACAACTCCACCACCGTCGAGGGCTCGCTGAACGACTCCAGCAGCAGCGCCACCACGTCGGTGAACGACTCCTACAACATCGACGCGCCGGTCGCGGACGCCGAGGTGTCCGAGGTCGACCTCTCGCAGGCGGAGTCCGCGGCATGAGCTGATCGACCACCCGACCACCCGAACACCGGTCCGGGCCCGCCCCGGCCCTGGCCGGCACATCGGCTCCGTCCCCGCTGCGGGGGCCCTTCCACAGCGCTCCTCCTGTGGGGGCCCTGTCCTGCAGGGGGACGGAGCTGTGTGTCGTGTGGCACCGGCCGGTGTCGTACATCGTCCCCCAAGGAGGACACAATGGACAGAGTGGACCCCGTGGACCTGCCGGCTCCGGTCAAGGCCGTGGACCTGACGCTGTCGACGATCGCCCGCTACCAGCGACCCGACCTCGAGGCCCGGTTGCGGCAGGCCCGGGCCCGGCTCCTCAACGACCACGTCCGGGTGCTCGTCGTCGGCGAGTTCAAGCAGGGCAAGAGCCTCCTGGTGAACGCACTGGTCAGCGCCCCGGTGTGCCCGGTCTACGACGACATCTCGACCGCCGTCTCGACAGTGGTCTCGTACGCGGAGGTGCCCTCGCTCACCCTGGTCCGGGTCGCCGACGGCGGCGGTGACACGCCCCCGGTGGAGCAGCGGCAGCAGTTGGGCGGCATCGAGCTGGAGAAGATGTCCGACGCGGTGTCGCACTACGTCAGCGAGCAGCGCAACCCGGCCAACCGCCAGGGGCTCAGCCACGTCGAGGTCGGGATCCCCCGGCACATCCTCCGGGCGGGCCTGGAGATCGTCGACACCCCGGGCGTCGGTGGCCTCAACTCCGTGCACGGCGCCGCGACGATGTCGGCACTGCCCTCCGCGGATGCCGTGCTGCTCGTGTCCGACGCCTCCCAGGAGTACACCGCTCCGGAGCTGGAGTTCCTCCGGCAGGCGGTCCGGCTGTGCCCGAACGTCGCCTGCGTCATGACCAAGACCGACCTCTACCCCGACTGGCGGCGGATCGCCGAGCTCGACCGCAAGCACCTGCGCAACGCCGGTGTCGACGCCGAGCTCATCGGGGTGTCCTCGACCGTCCGCTGGCAGGCCGTGGTCACCGGCGATGCCGCGCTGAACGTCGAGTCGGGCTTCCCCGACCTCGAGACGTTCCTGGCGAGGCGCGTCATCGGGCAGGCCGACCTGCTGGCCCGCCGGTCGACCGTGCACGACATCCTCGCGGTCACCGGCCAGCTCTGCGACGGGCTGCGATCGGAGGAGTCCGCCCAGCGCAACCCGGAGTCGGTGCAGGACCTGATCGCCGACCTGGCTGTGGCGCAGCAGCGCGCCGCCGCGTTGAAGGAGCGCTCCGCGCGCTGGCAGCACACCCTCAACGACGGCGTCGCGGACCTCAACGCCGACATCGACCACGACCTGCGCGACCGTATGCGCGAGATCACCCGTCTCGCCGAGGAGGAGATCGACCAGGGCGGGGACCCGACCAAGACCTGGGAACAGCTCTCGAGCTGGGTCCAGCAGCAGGTCGCGGCGTCGGCGTCGACCAACTTCATCTGGGCGACCGAGCGGGCGCGCTGGCTCGCCGAGCAGGTCGCGATGCACTTCGCCGAGGACCGCGAGGCCCTGCTCCCCGCGCTGCGCACGGAGGCCTCCGCGGCGCTCGGGTCGGTTCGCGAGATGCGGATGCGCGACGGCGAGCCGTGGAACCTCGGCCAGCAGGCCCTCGCGGGGCTGCGCGGCAGCTACATGGGCATGCTGATGTTCGGCCTCATCGGCACGATGGTCGGGCTGAGCCTGCTCAACCCGTTCTCGATCGGTGCCGGTCTGCTGCTGGGCGGCAAGACCATCAGCGACGAGCGCCGCCGGATCGTGGCCCGGCGCCAGGCCGAGGCGAAGACCAGCGTGCGGCGGTACGTCGACGACGTGACGTTCCAGGTCGGCAAGGACTCCCGCGACATGTTGCGCGGCGTGCAGCGTGATCTTCGTGACCACTTCACCGAACTGGCCGAGCAGCTCAACCGCTCGCTCAAGGAGTCACTGTCCACCGCGGAGCGGTCGGTGAAGGCGAGCCAGGGCGACCGCGAACGTCGCCTGACCGAGATCCCCGCCGAGCGGGCGCGACTCGAGAAGTTGCAGGAACGGGTGCGCACCCTGCTTCCGGTGTCCGACACACCGCCCCGACCGGTGTCGGTGCAGAAGGACCGGGGCTCAGCCGCCCGGGGGCGGCCGGCTCACGCCGCGGGGTGAGCCCCGTCGGCGTCGATCGCGGTCCGGATGTGCTCGAAGAGCTCCTCACGCGAGGCCACCGCGAGCCGCTGACGCATGCGGGCGACGTGGTGCTCGACGGTCTTCGCGGAGATGAACAGCCGCTCGCCGATCTGCTTGTAGGTCAGCCCCGCGAGGATGAACCGCCCGATCTCGAGCTCGCGTTCGCTGAACGTCGGCCGGTCCTCCGATGCGGAGCTCGCCGGGCGCGCGGCGGTGGCGGGGCCGGCAGCGGACCTGTCGACGGGTGCGTCGGGCGGCGAGTCGGTTGCCGTGTCGGCACGGACGTCCCGTGAGGCGACCACGTCGGTGATCGTGCCACCGGGCCACTCCGGAGCCGCAGCGCCGGTGTTGCCCACCGTCGACTGCAGGGCCCGGGCGAACGCGTGCAGCGCGGCGGTGGACCGCTTGTCCGGAGCCGCGGGTGCGGCACGGCCGGCCAACTGCGCGGCCTCCCAGCCCAGGCCGACGGCGAGCATCCGGCGCGCGACGGCAACCACCGTGTCGGCGTCCGTGTCGCCGTACAGCACGTCGGACCAGCATGCCGCGGCCGCGTGCAGCACCGCCGCGTACGGGCTCGCCGCCGCCACCCCGGCCAGGACCGAGGTGTGGCGCGCGACGTCCGTGGGCCGGTCCGCGGCCACCGCGGCCTGCAGGTGGAACCAGGCCAGGGGAGCGGTCCACAGCGGGGGGCGGCCGATCCGGTCGAGCAGGTCGTCGGCCGCCGCGAGGTGCGCGGTCAGCCAGTCGGACTCGCCGAGCTGCGCGGCGGCGACGGTGAGCTCTCCGAGCTGCGGCAGGACCGACAGGTCGACGGGGTACTGCACCAGGGCGTCCCGCGCCCTGGACCACGCGGCCGCCAAAGCACCGGAGCCGTCGGCCCTGCGGGCCACGGCCACCCCGAGCGAGGCGGCGAGGAACTCGTCGCGCGGCTCCAGGTGCAGCTCCGGAGCGGCCACCCGCTCGAGAACCCGACGCGCGAGGTCGGGGCCACCCCGGCTCATCATGAGCCAGGCGTGCAGCAGCCGGTGGCGGGTGCGGGACGGACGCCCGCCGTGTCCCGAGGCGATCGCCTTGCGCAGGCCCGCGTCGGCGACCGAGAGCTCGCCGCACTGCAGGGCGACGACGGCTGTCAACGCCGCGGGCGTGTCGGGGAGCAACGCGGTCGAGGCGATGGGCTCCAGCAGGATCGCGGCCCGGGACAGCTGCGACAGCGCGGCGGGCCCGGATCCGGAGACGGTGGCGACCATGCCCTGCGCCATCAGCATGGCGGCGCCCTCCAGCAGCGTCGCCGCTCGCAGGTCGGCATCGGTCCGTGCCGCGGCGAGCGCGTCGCGCGCCTCCCGCAGCGCACCGGTGGCCACCAGGGCGGGGACCCCGAGCAGCGCGCCCGCGGGGGACAGGCTGAGGTGCAGATCGGCACTGCGTTCGAGCATGCCGCGGTGCGCGAGCCCCGCGGCGGCGGTGGTGACGGCGTGCGCGCGGTCGGGGGCGTCCGGATCGGAGATCACCTGGTCGGTGTGACGCAGTGCGCCGTCGAGGTCACCGGCGAGCGCGGCCGCCATGGCCCGTCGCCCGGCGATCTCCGGTGGTGGCGTCCCGGCCTCCACCGCGGCCGTGAGGAGGTCGACGGCCAGCGCGGGCGAGGAGACCAGTGCCTCCTCCGCGGCGGCCTCGAAGACCGCGGCGATGCGGCTGCCGCCGGCGCGGTGCGCGCGGGCGCCCCGCCGCTGGCGGGCGACCGACAGCACCGAACCGCCGCGGTCGAGCTCGATGCCGGCGAGTCGATGCTGCAGCTCACGTCGGCGGAGCAGCGGGGTGAGGCGCAGGAACAGGTTGCGGATGAGCGGGATGACCTGCCCGGACTCGACGACGAGCCCGGTGGCCCTGGCGGCCTCCACCGCGGCGTCGAGCTCGTGGGGGGCACCGCCCAGCAGCGGCCCGAGCACGTCGCTGTCGAGCCCGGCGCCCCGCGCCAACGCCTCGAGCAGGTCGTGCACCGCGGGTTCGAGGGCGTCGACCCGGTGGCGCAGCCGTTCCGCGAGACCGGCCGACACGGTCACGCTGTCGGGCCGGTGGAACCCCTCGGGTCGGCGCGGATCGAAGCGGCCGGAGTCCACCAGACCCTGCGCCACCAGGTCGACCAGCGAGGGAAGGCCTCCCGACTGCTGATGGACCAGGTCCACCATCTCGTCGGGCGGACGGCACCCGACGCGCTCCGCGATGCGGTCCGCCACGGCCGTCCGCGTGAGGTGGCCGACCATCACGACCAGCCGCCGGGGGCCGATCGTCGCGGTGAGGGCGGCGAGTGCGCGCGGACGCGGCCACGGCCGGTAGGCCACGACGAGCCGGACCGACTCGTCGTCGGCGAAGCCGCGCAGATCGTCGAGGAACCCGGGTTCGAGGCGGTGCGCGTCGTCGATCAGCACGGCTGCGCCCGGGTCCAGCCGGTCCCGGGGCACGCGGTCCCGCGCGTCACCCCTGACGACCTGCACACCCGCCCGCCGGTACTCCGCGGCCATCCTGTCGAGCACCGTGGTCTTCCCCGTGCCACCGGGACCGACGACGGCCGCGGCCAGCGATGCGCCCGGCTCGGCCGCGATGAGCGCCACGATCCGAGCGGCGGTCGGCGTCGCGCCGAGGGACCGCTCGGCCAACACCGTCCCTGTCGACGTCGACATGAAACCCCCTGCCGGCCGGACGGCCGTCCATAGCGACCATCGGGGTTCTCGGGGCACTTGTTAACGCAAGATGGCGGATCACCCCCGATCGCGTGACGACCGTGGGCGTCCGGTCACTCTCCGCGCATCACGACCGGTCGAACTCGCGGGCGCCCAGCGCCCGGACGATTCCCGCTCGGCCCTCCGACACCAACCTGCGCAGGGCGGGCGGATGCGACTTGTCGGAGCCCGCGTGACCCGCACCCGTGTCCCGCCCGGCCAGCCACACGTCGGCCGCGTCGACCGTCGCCTTGTCCACGGCCCACGACGGGAACAGCCCGACGACCACCGACTGCGCACGCTCGCTGGTCCGCCGCTCCCACACCTGTGCGACGACGGCGAAGTAGCGCTCCACGTAGCCACCGAGCAGGCCACGCTGGGCCGGGTGCGAGAAGCCGGAGATGATCGCCTCCTGCACCGCGTTGGGCAGCTCGTCGTCCTCGACGGCGCGCTGCCAGGCGCGTTCCTTGGCCTCGGCGGTGGGGATCAGCGCGCGGGCCCGCTCGGCCTGCCGCTGCCCCGTCGAGGTGGCGTCGCGGGCCTGCTCCCGCGCGATCTCGGTCTCGCCGGCCGTGCCGTGCGCGACGAGGGCGTGCAGCAGCCGCCAGCGCAGGTCGGTGTCGACGGTCAGGCCCGGGGGCACATCGACGTCGCGCAACCAGCCCCGCATCCGGTCCAGCACGGCGGTGGGCAGGACGGCGCCGCACAGCGAGTTGACGCACGCGAGCTGCGCGTCCGACCCGGCCGGGGCGGTGTCGAGCCGGAACCGCAGCGAGTCCACCAGCAGGGGCCAACCCCGCTCGGCCGCCCACTGCTCGTCGGCGTAGGAGACGATCGCGGTCTGGGCCTGCAGCAGCAGCCGCTGCACGACGCCGATCGCGGACTCGGAACCGAACCCGCGCGCGGCGAGCACGGCGAAGTCACGGGCCTTGAGCTCGGCCTCGCGGGTCATCTCCCAGGCGGCCGACCAGCACAGCGTGCGCGGCAGCGGCTCAGCGATGTCACCGATCCGGTCGACGAGCGTGGCGAGCGACCCGGGATCGAGCCGCAGCGCGCAGTAGGTGAGGTCGTCGTCGTTGACCAGCACCAGCTTGCCGCGCGCGACACCGACCAGTTCGGGCACCGCGGTGCGTTCTCCGTCGATGTCGATCTCGACGCGGTGGGTGCGCACCAGCGCCCCCGACCGCGCGTCGTCGTCGTAGATCCCGACGGCGATCCGGTGCGTCCGCAGCTCGCCGGCGCCCGGGCGTGCACCGCCCTGCACCACCTCGAAGCGGGTGAACCGGCCGTCCGCGTCGACCTCGAACGACGGGCGCAGCAGGTTGAGCCCGGTCGTCCGCAGCCACTGCGCGCCCCATCCGGACAGGTCGCGGCCCGAGGACTGCTCCAGCGCGCCGAGCAGGTCGTCGAAGGTGGCATTGCCCCAGGCGTGGGTGGTGAAGTAGCTGCGCAGCCCGGCCAGGAACGGCTCGATCCCCACGTAGGCGACGAGTTGCTTGAGCACACTCGCGCCCTTGGCGTAGGTGATGCCGTCGAAGTTGACCTCCACCGCCTGCAGGTCGGGGATGTCCGCGGCGATCGGGTGCGTGGACGGGAGCTGGTCCTGGCGGTAGGCCCAGCTCTTCTCGACGTTCGCGAAGGTCGTCCAGCCCTCGGTGTACTCGGTGGCCTCGGACAGGCAGTGGACCGACGCCCAGGTGGCGAACGACTCGTTGAGCCACAGGTCGTCCCACCACCGCATCGTGACGAGGTCGCCGAACCACATGTGCGCCATCTCGTGCAGCACGGTCTCGGCACGCCGTTCGTAGGCCGAGCGCGTGACGCGCGACCGGAACACGTAGTCCTCGAGGAACGTCACCGCGCCCGCGTTCTCCATCGCGCCCGCGTTGAACTCCGGCACGAAGAGCTGGTCGTACTTGCCGAACGGGTACCGCACGCCGAACTGGTGGTGGTAGAAGTCGAAGCCCTGCTTGGTCTCGGTGAACAGCCGCTCGGCGTCCATGTGCTCGGCGAGCGTGGCGCGACAGTAGATGCCGAGCGGGATGCTCCCGGTGTCGTCACTGTGCTCGTCGTGCCAGACCGCGAAGGGGCCGGCGACCAGGGCGACCAGGTAGGTGCTCATGATCTCGGTGGTGGCGAAGCGGTGGACCAGCGCGCCGCCGGGGCCGTCGGTCGTCTCGTCGATCGCGGCGTTCGAGACGACGGACCAGCCGGCGGGCGCGGTCACGGTGATCGCGTAGCGGGCCTTGAGGTCGGGCTGGTCGAAGCAGGCGAACATCCGCTTGGCGTCGGCCGTCTCGAACTGGGAGTAGAGGTAGACCGCGCCGTCGACCGGGTCGACGAACCGGTGCAGGCCCTCACCGGTGTTCATGTACCGGCCCGTGGCCTCGACGACCAGCTCGTTCTCCGCGGCGAGGCCGGGCAGGGCCAGGCCGTCGTCCTCGCGGTATCCGGACACGTCGAGCGCGACGCCGTTCAGGGTGGCGCGGGCCACGTCGGCGCCCACGAAGTCGATCCAGGAGTCCGCCCCCGGCTCGCGGCAGGTGAACCGGACGGTGACGGCGCTGGAGAACGTGGTCTCGCCCGCCTTGCCGCCGTCACCCGCTTCGGCGGCGTCGGTGAGGTCGAGGTCGATGGTGTAGTCGGCCACCCCGAGCAGTGCCGCCCGGCGCTCGGCGTCGATGCGGGTCAGATTGGGAGGGGCCATGCAGTCGAACTCCTTGATCTCCGGTGAACCGGCGCCTGGTGACTGACGATCCAACCACGTGCTCCGACGAGGCGCCGCCGACATCTCCGCGAGCCGGTTTTGCGGGCCCGGGTGGGCGGCCCCGGGTGGGCGGCCCCGGGTGGGGGCCCCGGGTGGGGGCCGCAGGTGGTGGCCGCAGGTGGGGGCCACTGCCGGAAATCGCCGCGATGTACCCGGGCGCCGTCGACATCGCCGTGAGCGGAACACGTCGCCGGTTCTGCCGGTTGAGCTGAGCGCCGAACCGTGATGCCCGATCCGTGAGAAAAGGGAGCCCCACCGTGACTACTGGCCAGGATGCCACGAGCCGCGCCGACACCGCCCGCGTCGACTTCTGGTTCGACCCCCTCTGTCCCTGGGCGTGGATCACCTCCCGCTGGATGCTGGAGGTGCGCGAGGTCCGCGACGTCGACATCAACTGGCACGTGATGAGCCTCGCCGTGCTCAACGAGGGCCGTGACCTGCCCGATGAGTACCGGGCGCTGATGGAGAAGGCGTGGGGCCCGGTGCGTGTCGTGATGGCGGCCGCCGCCGCGCACGGCGAGGAGCTCCTGCTGCCGCTCTACACCGCGATGGGCACCCGGATCCACGCCGAGGGCAACAAGGATCTCGACGTGGTGATCAAGGAGTCGCTCGCGGAGCTGGACCTGCCCGCCTCCCTCGCCGAGGCCGCCACCAGCACCGATCTCGACGAGGAGATGCGCGCGAGCCACCATCGCGGCATGGATCCGGTGGGCCAGGACGTCGGTACCCCGACCATCCACATCGACGGCGTCGCGTTCTTCGGCCCCGTCATCTCGAAGATCCCCCGCGGCGAGGAGGCCGGCCAGGTCTTCGACGGCAGCCGCCTGCTGGCCAACTACCCCCACTTCTTCGAGCTGAAGCGCACCCGAACAGAAGACCCCACCTTCACCTGACGCCCACCCCGGGGTGGGGGTCCGTGGCGAGCGCGGGGCCGAGTCGGGCCCGCGATCGCAGGTGTGAACTTCTCGGACGTTCCCGACCTCGGCCGTCGAATCCGTGAGGAACGCCCCGGAGCTGCGGGGACGTGACTGCCGGACCGGTGGTCGGGGGTCGCCGGGACGTCGGGTTCTCCCGTTCGGGCCCGTGCTGCTGTCCTGCCTGCCTACCGTGCGGCTCCCCAGCGGGGGCACCTCGTGTCGCCGCGCAGGGTCACCGGCGCCGGGAGCAGCGCCGCGGCGGGACCGGAACGTCACGGGCCCCGGCGGTCGGTGGTCCGCCCACTCCCGCCGTCGGCGGGGTCGAGGTGCCCTTTGTCTCCTGTGTCTCCTGTGTCTCCTGTCGCTCCCCCTCGGTCCGCTCGATGTCCCGACCCCCGGCCCCGAGCCGGTGTACCCCGGCCCGTCCCCGGCGCCGACCGGCGGTGGGCGTCCGGTCGCGCCGGATCGGGCGCGGGTCCGGACCGGTCGCCGCCCGGGGCCGTCGACGCGCGGCGCCCTGACCCGCCGCCACGGCGGGGGTCCGCGGCGGTGCTGACAGCCGCAGCCGTGGTCGTCGTGCTGGTGGCTGTCGTGGTGCTGTCGGTGCTCCTGCTGCCGTCCGCGGTGTTCCGGATCGGCGCCGCGGCCATGACCACCGGGTGCGACCGCTACGTCACCGGAGCCTCGACCCGAGGGCGGAGTGGCGACTCGGGGACGGTCGACGGCGGGGTGATCGCGGCGGAGCAGGACCCGTGCCCGGCCGGCGATCCCCCGCCCGGCAACGGGGACGACGACAAGCCCGCGCCCTTCGACCCGGACATGACCGGGGCCGCGAGTCGGGACCTCGACGACCCCGGCTCCGAGGCGGTACCTCTGCCCCAGCCCCGGCCCGCTCCCGAACCCCCACCCCCGGCAACCGCCCCCGAACCACCCGAGCCGTCGCCGGCGCCCTCTCAGGCCGCGCCCGCGCCCGCTCCGCCCGCTCCGCCTGCGTCCCGCCCGCCCGCGCCTGCTCCGCCCGCGCCGGCTCCCCCTGCGCCGGCTCCGCCTGTGGCTGCCCCCGCTCCCGCACCACCCGCCGACCGGGTGTGGGATCGGCTCGCCCGGTGCGAGTCCTCCGGCAACTGGGTGATCGACACCGGCAACGGCTACTACGGTGGCCTGCAGTTCGACGACAGCACCTGGCGCGCCTACGGCGGCACGGAGTTCGCTCCGCGGGCCGACCGGGCCACGCGGGCCCAGCAGATCTCGGTGGCCACCCGGGTCCGGGACGACCGCGGTGGCTACGGATCGTGGCCGGCGTGTGCGAGGAAGCTGGGGCTGCCCCGGTGAGCAGGCGCTGATGAGGTGGCTTCACAGGCGACTCAGGCCTTCTCGCTACCCTGACGGGCGATGAGCACGCCCGAACACTCGCCCACCCGCGTCGGCGGACGGTACCGTCTCGATGAGCGGATCGGTGCGGGCGCGATGGGCGCGGTCTGGCGAGCCACCGACGAGCTCCTGAACCGGACGGTGGCGGTGAAGCAGCTGCTCTCCGCCGCGGCGCCGGCCACCGCTGCCGGCCACGACGCGCTGGAGGAGTCGCGCCAGCGGATCCTGCGCGAGGGCCGGATCGGCGCCCGCCTGCAGCACGCCCACGTCATCAGCATGTTCGACGTCGTCGTGCACGAGGACAGCCCGTGGCTGGTGATGGAGTACCTGCCCTCCCAGTCGCTCGCGCAGGTGATCAGCTTGAAGGGCCCGCTCTCCCCGATCGAGGTCGCCGACATCGGCCGTCAGGTCGCCGACGGTCTTGCCGCCGCGCACGTCGCCGGGGTCGTCCACCGGGACGTCAAGCCGGGCAACGTGCTGCTGGCCGAGGACGGCCGCGTCAAACTCACCGACTTCGGGGTCTCCCGCGCCGTCGACGACGTGCAGCTCACCCGGACCGGGCTCATCGCCGGCACGCCCGCGTACCTGTCGCCGGAGGTGGCCCAGGGCAGGGAGCCGACGGCCGCCTCCGACGTCTTCGCGCTCGGCGCCACCCTCTACTCCACGGTCGAAGGCCACCCTCCGTTCGGTCTCGACGAGAACCCGTACGCGCTGTTGCACAAGGTGGCGACCGGCGTCGTCGACCCGCCGACGCAGGCGGGCCCGATCGCCGGGATCCTGTCCCGGCTGCTGGCCATGGACCCCCGCGACCGCCCGTCGGCGGCCCAGGCCCGCGACGAGCTGGCCGCCATCGCGGCCGGGCAGGTCGGGGGCACCGACGCGCCCGCCACCGCGATGTTCGCGGCGAGGCCAGGCCCGCCGTCCCGCCCGACGGGCGCGTTCCCCCCCGCCCGGCCGCCGGTGCAGCAGGAGCGCCGTCGCCGCGGACCGGTGCTGTGGCTGCTCCTCGCCGTGCTGGTCCTGGCCGGTGGGATCACGGCCGCGGTGGTGGCGAGCAACTCCGCCAGGCAGGCCGCGAACAGTCCTACCGACGATCAGTCCATTGTGACGCCGTCGCTCGTCCCGCCGGCGCCGAACGACGAGCCCACGCCGGACGACACGCCGACCCCCACGCCACGGACCACGCGTCCCGATGCCACCCCGACCACGCCACCGAGCCCGACCTCGGTTCCGGACGTCGGGAACCCGGTCGCCTTCGTGCAGAACTTCTACGACCTGCTTCCGCAGAACGTGGACACGGCGTTCGCCCTGCTCAGCCCCGAGGCCCAGAGCGCTTCGGGCGGACGAGAGGGATTCAACAACTTCTACGCGGGGCTGGCGTCCGTGACGTTGCAGAGTCCCCAACAGGTCGACGACAACACGGTGAACGCCGTCGTCGTGTTCGTGCAGCGTGGCGGCACGACCACCAACGAGCCCTACCGGTTCGTGATGACCACCGACGCCGATGGCCGGACCATCATGGAGTCGTTCTCCCGGCGATAGGGTCTCAGGCCGTCTGTTCGTCGAGTTCGAGCAGGTGTGCGGTGACCCAGCGGACCACCTCGCGGACGAAGACGGCGCGGTTGTCGGTGCCGCGCACCTCGTGCCCCTCGTCGGGGAACAGCAGGAACCCCGGTGACGCGCCGCGCTCCCGCAGGCTGTCGACGACCTGCTGCGCCTCGACGAGCGGGACGTTCGTGTCGTGGCCGCCGTGCACGACCAGCAGCGGGGCGGCGATCCGGTCGACCCGGTGGATCGGCGACAGCTCCCGCAGCAGCGCCGCGTCGACGTTCGGGTCGCCGTACTTGGTGGTGGCGGCCTCCGCGATCCACGGCTCGGTGTGGGCGTAGAAGGTGGCGAAGTCGGAGATGCCGCAGACGTCGACGCCCACCGCGAACAGCTCCGGGTACCAGGACAGCGCCGCGAGCGTGAGGTACCCGCCGTAGGAGCGGCCGGAGACACCGACACGGGCCGGGTCGGCGAGCCCCGCCGAGGTCAGGAACTCGACGGTGGCGCGGACGTCGGTGATCGCGGCGAACCGCCGCTCGTGGTCGTCGGCCGCGGCGAACCGCCGACCGTAGCCGCCCGAGCCCCGCACGTTCGGCGCGAACACGGCGACTCCGTCGGCCAACAGCGCCTGGAACAGGGGCTGGAACGTCGGACGCTCCTGCGCTTCGGGCCCACCGTGGAGCCACACCAGGGTGGGTAGCGGTCCCGGTGCGCCTCGCGGGCGGAACAGCCACCCCGACAGCTCCAGGCCGTCCTCCCCGCGGAACGGGTGCAGGGTCGGCGCCACCAGGGCGGTGCCGTCGCCGGGATCGGCGGGAAGCAGTGGGGTGGGTGTGCCGCCGCCGCCGAGGGAGAGGCGGCTGACGCGCGGGGTGGCGGTCGGGCCCTCGCTGGCGAGCAGCAGTGCGCGGCCGTCACGGGTGAACGCGGCGCCGGTGACGACCTCGCCCGGGGGCGCGACCACGGGTTCCAGCATCCCGCTGCGCAGGTCCAGCAGCTCGGTCTCGCTGCGCCCGTCGACGTTCCAGACCAGCGCCGCGCGGGCACCGGCGGGGTCGAGCGAGATGATGTCGAGGTCGTCGTCGGGGCGCTCGGCGATGGTGAACACCGTCGACACCCCGGCAGCGCCCCGCAGCCCGACGGCGAGCAGGGCGGGACGGTCGCGTCCGGCGTCGGTGTGGACGTAGAGCTGGCGGCCGGTCACGCCGAAGCGGGCGTCGGCGACGGTCGACTCGCCGCCGGGGATCAGCTCGGTGCGCCGACCGGTGCGCAGGTCCACCAGCTCCAGGCGCCGGGCGCCTCGGCGGCCCAGGCGGCCCACCGCGCGCCGCCCGTCGCCGCTGACGGCGCACACCCGCGCCGCCGGTCCCGCGGCGAGCACGACCGACGTGCCGTCGCGCAGGTCGACAAGGCACGCCTGCCCGTCGCCCGCCCCCTCGGGGAAGACGGTGACGCCCAGGCGCGAACCGCCGTGGGACCAGGCCCCGAGCGTGACCGCCGCCGCGCCCGGCGCGAGATCGCGGACCTCCGAGCCGTCGGCGCTCACCACCTGCACGCACGTCCGCTCACCGCCGCCGGGGGCCAGCTGGCAGGCGAGCCACGCGCCGTCCGGCGCCCAGCTGAGCGCCTGGACGTCGGCGCCGTCGAACAGCGGGCGGTCGGGTTCGGCGACCGGGCCCGAGGTCAGGGGGGCGACCCAGGCGCGGGGGCGGCCGTCCCGGTCGGAGATCCAGGCCAGCAGGGTGCCGTCGGGGGAGGGGGCGGCGTCGGAGTAGGCGGGGGCGAACAGCTCCTCGGGCCCGGTTCCCAGGCGCGCCAGCCGGCGCTCGGTGAAGCCCATTGCTAGATCCCCCTCTCCTGCAACCACATCTCGAGCAGCGCAACCTGCCACAGGGCGTTGGACCCGAGGTTCGTGCGTTGCGTGTTGGGGTCGGCGAGCATCACGTCGAGCCAGTCGCGGCGGACGAGCCCGCGCGCCCTCGCGACCGGGTCGGTGACCGCGTCGCGCACCCGGTCGAGGAACGGGCCTTCCAGGTGTCGGATCGCCGGCACCGGGAAGTAGCCCTTCGGCCGGTCGATGATGCCGTCGGGCACCACGCCGCGGGCCGCCTCCTTGAGCACGCCCTTGCCGCCGTGGGCGAGCTTGAGCGCGGGCGGGCACGCGGCGGCGAGTTCCACCAGCTCATGGTCCAGGAACGGGACGCGCGCCTCCAAACCCCACGCCATGGTCATGTTGTCCACCCGCTTGACGGGGTCGTCCACCAGCATGACCGTGGAATCGAGCCGCAGTGCCGCGTCGAGCGTCTCCTCGGCGCCCGCCATGGCGAAGTGCGCGGCGAGGAACGCGCGGCTGGGGTCCTCGGGCAGCAGCCACTCGGGTTCGAGCACCCGGGCGAGGTCGGCGTGCGGCCGGTCGGTGAACACGGCGTCGTAGGCCGCGACGCCACGGCCGCGGGGGACGCGCGCGAGCGGCGGATACCAGTTGTAGCCGGCGAACACCTCGTCGGCGCCCTGCCCGGACTGGACGACCGTGACGTCGCGCGACACCTCCTCCGACAGCAGGTGGAACGCGACGCAGTCGTGGCTCACCATCGGCTCGGCCATCGCCGCGATCGTCGCGTCGACGGCCGGCAGCATCCTGACCGGGTCGACGAGGATCTGGCGGTGGTCGGTGGCGAAGTGCTCGGCCACCAGGTCGGAGTAGACGAACTCGTCACCCGACTCGCCTGCCGCAGCGTGGAACCCGACGCTGAACGTCTTGAGCCCGGTCTGGCCCTGCGCCGCCAGCAACGCCACGACCAGCGACGAGTCGAGCCCCCCGCTGAGCAGCACCCCGACCGGGACGTCGGCCACCATCCGCCGCCGCACCGCGAGACGCAACGCCTCCAGGGTCGCGTCGCGCCAGTCCCGCGCGCTCATGGCGGCGTGCTCGGGGCGGCGCGTGTGATCGGGCCGCCAGTAGAGGTGATCGACGCTCGTACCGTCCGGCGCGACGGTCCGGACCGTCGCCGGAGGGAGCTTGCGCACCCCGGAGAGGATCGTGCGTGGCGCCGGGACGACCGAGTGGAACGTCATGTAGTGGTGCAGGGCCACGGGATCGATCGATGTGTCGACGCCACCGCCGTCGAGCAGCGCGGGCAACGAGGACGCGAACCGCAGCCGCCCCGGCGCCTCGGCGAGGTAGAGCGGCTTGATGCCCAGCCGGTCGCGGCCCAGCGTCAGGACTCCGGTGTCGCGGTCGGCGACGGCGAAGGCGAACATCCCGAGGAAGTGGTCCACGCAGGCCGTGCCCCACCGGTGGAACGCCTTGACCAGCACCTCGGTGTCGGAGTCGGAGAAGAAGCGGTAGCCGTGACCCTCCAGTTCGGCGCGCAGCTCGCGGTAGTTGTAGATACAGCCGTTGAACACCGCGGCGAGGCCCAGCTCGGGATCCACCATCGGCTGGGCACCGCGCTCGGACAGGTCGATGATCTTGAGGCGGCGGTGGCCGAGCGCGATCGGGCCGGTGGCGTGCACGCCCGAACCGTCCGGCCCGCGGCGGTGCATGGCGGCGGTGATGCGGGCGACCGCCGCCACGTCGGCGTCGTCTCCGTCGAACCGCATCTCCCCGGCGATACCGCACATCTGCCCGTCCTCCTGATCGTCGCTCCGGCCGCCCGATGTCCGCGGCGTCGCGGGATGAGTGGACGACGTGACGGGCCGCCCGCGCAACCCGCCCGGTGTTTCCAGCGCGTGTCCCCGACGCGTGTCCCCGACGCGTGTCCCCGACGCGTGTCCCCGACGCGCGTCCCCGACGCGCGTCACGGCCGCGGGGTTCGGCGGTCCTGTCGGTGGCGTGTGCTGAAGTGGGTGTCGTGAGCGATCTCGGGAACGATCCGTCGGCGCAGCCTCCGCAGACGAGCGCGCCGCCCCCGCGGCGCGGACCGGAGATCGGCGTGGTGTTCCGCCCGCAGTCCGCGCCGGAGCGACTGCGGGAGGTCGTGCTGTCCGCGGAGGCCGCAGGCGTGGCGGAGCTGTGGCTGTGGGAGGACTGCTTCGCCCAGGGCGGTCTGACGTCGGCCGCCGCCGCGTTGGCCTGGACGCAACGGCTGCGCGTCGGCGTCGGGTTGCTCCCGGTGCCCCTGCGCAACCCGGCGCTGGCCGCGATGGAGATCGCGACGCTGGCGCGGCTGTTCCCCGGGCGTTTCGTGCCCGGCCTCGGGCACGGGGTTCTCGACTGGATGGGGCAGGTCGGCTCGCGCGTCCTGTCACCCATGACGTTGCTGCGGGAGTACACGGTCGCGGTGCGGGGGTTGCTGCACGGCGACACGGTCGACGTCGACGGCCGCTACGTCCACCTCGACGACGTCGCGCTCGACTGGCCCCCGCGACAGGTGCCGCCGCTGCTGCTCGGTGCGCGCGGCCCGAAGACGTTGCGGCTCGCGGGCGAGGTGGCCGACGGCGTGATCCTCGACTCGGGCGTCACACCGGAGATGGTGCGCGCGGCCCGTCCGGAGATCGACGCGGGCACCGTGGCAGCGAGGCGCACCGACCCGCTCCGCGTCGTCGCCTTCGTCGAGGTCGGGACGTCCGCGGAGCAGGTCGTCGACGGTGCCGCGGCGTACGGGGAGGCGGGTGTCGACGTGGTGGTCTTCCAGGCCTCGTCGGAGGATCCGGATGCCGAGCCGCTCATCGCGGCGTGCGCCGCTCTCGGCAGGGGGTGATCGTCGGGTCGGGCGTCAACGCAGGACCCAGGTGTCCTTCGCTCCGCCGCCCCGTGACGAGTTGACGATCATGCTGCCCGCGGGCGCGACCCGCGTCAGCGCGGCAGGCAACACCTCGACGTGGGTCTGCGGGCCCCGCCGGGACTGCAGCACGAACGCGCGGAGGTCCACCGCCCGCGGTTCGAGCTGCCCGCCGGCGAAGGTCGGGTGGGTCGAGAGCGTGATCATGTCCTGCGCCACCCAGCCCGCCGGGTTCGCCCGGACGGCGGTGGCCCCCGCGTCGAGCTCGGCCCGCGTCGCGTGCGGGCCGATGACGATGCCCTCCCCGCCGTACCCGTCGACGGGTTTGAGCACCAGCTCGCCCACGCGGTCGAGCACCTCCCGACGGCGGTCGGGGTCGATGCAGGGGTAGGTCGGCACGCTGTCCAGCAGCGGATCCTCGCCCAGGTAGTAGGAGACCATCTGGGGTACGTAGGCGTAGACCAGCTTGTCGTCGGCCACGCCGTTGCCCATGGCGTTGAGCAGCGCGACCCGGCCCTTGGCCACCGCGTTGCACATCGCGCGCCCGATCGGTCGCAGGTCGGCGCCCGCCGCGCTGAGCAGCGCGCCCTCGTCCAGGCGTCGGTAGAGCGCCGAGAGGCGGCGGCGCGCCCCGGTGCCGACGAGGTACACGCCCTCCTCCGTGACCTGCAGCTCACGGGGAGTCACGAGCGGGATGCCCATCTGCTCCGCCAGCAGCCGATGTTCGAAGAACGCGGAGTCGACGGCGCCGGCCGAGAGCAGCGCGACCTCGTCGTGGCCGGGCTCGTCGGGCTGGGTCGCCGAGAGCAACGCCGAACGCAGCTGCCCCGGCACCGGCTCCAACCCGACGACACCCGCGGGCGGCTCCAGGTCGGGCATCACGCTGCGGATCAACCGCCGGCTCATGATCGAGTAACCGATCCCCGACGGAACGCGCAGGTTGTCCTCGAGGACGAGCCAGTGGTCGGCGCGGTCGCGCACGAGGTCGATGCCCGCGACCGCGATGCGCACCGCGTCGGCGGGGAAGAGCCTGCCCAGCCGACTCCAACCGGGCGCGAGGTCGATCACCTCACCCGGGACCACCCCGTCGGCGACGATCCTGCGCTCGCCGTAGACGTCACGGACGAACGCCTCCAGCGCCCGCACCCGCTGGCTCAGCCCGGTGGTGAGCCGGGCCCAGTCCTCCGAGGTGACGATGCGTGGCACCAGATCCAGCGGGAAGAGGCGGTCGGGTTCGTCGTCGCCGAGCCGGAACGTGACCCCGCGCGCGTTCTGCTCGGTGCGCAGCACCGACTCGGCGGCGGTCATCCCGCGCGGTCCGAGTCGGTCGAGCGCCCGGAACATCCAGCCGTAGTGGGACCGCACGGTGCCGCCGGAGCCGACGGCCTCGTCGAAGGGGCCGGTGTCCGGGAATCCGGTGTCCGCACAGCCGCTGTCCGGCGAGTGGGCGAGGGAGGGGGCGCCGATGGAGGTGGCGCCGTAGAACCGCAGCAGCGCGGACGTCGACGGCACCGTCGAGGGCCCGTGGGCGGGTGGGCGGCCCTGGGTGATGGCGAGCAGGGCGTCGACGACGTCGGTGAGCTCCCCGCGCCGCCCGAACGCCCTGCGCTGCGCGGCGGCGGCGCTGCCTCGCGCGAGCGTGGCTTGCGAGAGCTCCAGCACCTGTTCCCAGTCGCCGAGCTCCTCCAGCTGCGGGCGCAGTTGGTCGACGAGCCTGCCGACGAGCAGCGGTGGGGAGACCAGCGTGGGGCCACGGAGGTCTACGAGGTCACCCTCCAGGCCCGACCGTGCCGCCCGCCAGCTCGCCGCGCGCAACATCTCGTGTCGCAAGGCCGGCAGCGGGAGGCCGGTATCGAGGTCCTCGCGGGCCTTGCCGACCAGCGCACGGAACAGCCCAGTGATCAACACGACGTCGTCCACCTGCGGGCACGCGTCACACACCCGCAGCTCGACGGTGGGCAGGTGCGAGCTGGGCCGGACGTCGAAGTACACCATCCCGGGGTCGCTGATCGTGCCCGACGCGATCAGCTCGGCCACCATCTCGTCGTAGTCCGCGCCGGTCTCGACGTGGCCGGGCGGGCCCGCGGTCGGCCAGCGGGACCACACCATGCTGCGGAAGCTCGCGTAGCCCGAGTCGCGTCCCCGCCAGTACGGCGAGCTCGCCGAGATCGCGAGCAGGACCGGCAGGTAGGGGGCGACGCGCCGGACGACCTGCACGGCGACGTCACGATCGGGGACGTCGACGTGGACCTGGGCACCGCAGATGTGCTGCTCGCTCACCAGGAGCTGGTACTCGTGCTGCATCCGCTCGTAGCGGGCGCCGGCCGAGATCGCGTCGCTGGTGGTGTCGACCAGCGGCACCGTGCCGGCGGCCACGACGCCGAGCCCGAGGGGCTCGGCCACCCCCTGCAGCGTGGTGCGCAGCCGCTGCAGGTGCTGGCGGAGCTCGTCGAGCCTGCCGCACACCGGGGTGTTGGTCTCCACGAGGGAGCGCTGCAGCTCGGGGGCGAACTCCGCGCCGTCGAGCCGCTCGAGCAGGGCGTCGACCTCGGGGGCGGAGCGGCGGGTCTCCAGGTCGACGACGTGGAACTCCTCCTCCACACCGAGCAGCGGGAGGTCGCTCATGTCGGCGACGGTAGGGCGCCGTTATTACGTGGAGTTTGCCCGGAGGTCACCCGGTTGTGACGCGGCACTCGCACGAGAGTGCCCGCTCGCGCGGGTGTCCGCACGATCGCGGCACGCGGGTGCACCCGACCGGCGGATCTCCCGGGGTGGGACGGCGTGTGTGCCGGTACCGGGGCGGTCCCGGCACTACCGGTGGGTCGGCCACGCCACGCCGGGGTAGGGCGAGCGCCGGTCCGCCTCGCTGGGGTCGAGCTCACCGCGCAGGACCGCGGCGTGCAGGTCCGCCACATCGCCGAGCCGGTCGCGCTGCTCGGCGACGAAGGTGGTGTCCACCGGGTCGCCGTGACCGGGGACGACGAGGCGCGGACCGAGCGCGAGCAGCGCCGAGAGGGTGCCGGGCCAGGCGGCGACGACGGCGTCGGTGAGGTCCGGCGGTGCGCCCTGCTCGACCAGATCGCCCGCGAACACCACGCCCGCGTCGGGCACATGGATGACGAGGTCGTGATCGGTGTGCCCGGCGCCGAGGTCGAGCAGGTCGACGGTGCGCCCACCCAGCTCGACCGGGCCGGGCGGCGCGTCGGGCAACGGGGGGTCCGTGCCGGCGAGCGCGGCGGCCGTGGCGTCGTCACCGAGGGCGCGGTAGCGGTCGGTCCAGGTCTCGCGTTGGCGGACCGCCGTCGCGACCATCGCCGCCCGGCACCGGGGGTGGGCGTGCACCGGCGCCGGGAGGAACGCGGCGGAGCCGAAGCAGTGGTCGAAGTGGGCGTGGGTGATCGCCACGGCGAGCGGCAACCGAGTCACGGACCGGACGGCAGCGGCGAGCTCCGCGCCCTGCCGCTCGTCCCCCCGCGTGTCGACGACCAGCGCCCGCTCCCCGCCCATGACCAGCCCGACCGTGAGATCGAGCTCCGCGTGGCGGCGGGCGAACACCCCGTCCCCGAGCTCGACCCACTGCCCGTCCCCGTCGACCCGGTGCCCGTCCATGTCGACCATCCTGTGCCCGCGGCGTGCGCTCTGCCGCGCCACCGCTCGCGACGGGCGGGGCGCATGCGGTCCACGTCGACCGTCCTGAGCGTCGACATGCGGATCGTTCAGGCGGCCAGGAAACCGTCGCGAAGTCGGGGAACGGCCGCGACGGCGGAGGCGTTGCGCAGGCATCCACCACGATCACCACCGCGCACTCCGCGGCCAACAGCTCGACCCCGGCGAGCCCCCACTCCAGCCGCACCCGGTGCTCACGCTGCCGGTGCGCGAGGAGCGCCTCGCCGATCACGTCGCGACGGTCGCGACGTCCCGCGGGTCGGCCGACTCCTCGGGGAAGGTCGAACCGGGGAACGGGACCGGAGGCGTCGGCTGGTCGAACTGGGTGTGGTGCAGCTCGGCGTAGCGGCCGTCGCGGCCGATGAGCTCGGCGTGGGTGCCGCGCTCGATGATCCGGCCGTGCTCCAGCACGAGGATCTGGTCGGCCGCGCGGATGGTCGACAGCCGGTGGGCGATGACGATCGCGGTGCGCCCGACGAGGGCCTCGGTCAGCGCCTCCTGCACGGCGGCCTCGGACGTGGAGTCGAGGTGTGCGGTGGCCTCGTCGAGGACGACGATCCGGGGGCGCGCCAGCAGCAGCCGGGCGATGGTCAGCCGTTGGCGTTCCCCGCCCGAGAGCCGGTAGCCGCGCTCGCCGACGACGGTCTCGAGGCCGTCGGGCAGCGACGCGACCAGGTCGTGGAGCCGGCCGCGCCGCAGGGCGTCCCAGAGGTCCTGGTCGGACGCCTCGGGGCGCGCGAGCAGCAGGTTGGCCCTGATCGACTCGTGGAACAGGTGCCCGTCCTGAGTGACGAGGCCCAGCGTGGCGCGGATGGTGTCGAACGAGAGGTCCCGGACGTCGACACCGCCCAGGCGGACCGCGCCCGCGTCGACGTCGTACAGGCGGGGGAGCAGTTGGGCGATGGTGGACTTGCCCGCCCCCGACGAGCCGACCAACGCGATCAACTGCCCCGGCTCGGCCCGGAACGTGACCTCGTGCAGCACCTGTTCCCCGCCGCGGGCGTCGAGCTGGGCGACCTCCTCCAGCGACGCCAGCGAGACGGTGTCGGCCGCGGGGTAGGCGAAGTCGACGGCGTCGAACTCCACCGACAGCGGGCCGTCGGGAACCGGCTGCGGGTCGGCGGGCTCGGCGATCAGCGGCACGAGGTCGAGCACCTCGAACACCCGCTCGAAGCTCACCACCGCGCTCATCACCTCGACCCGGGCGCTGGCCAGCGCGGTCAGCGGGGCGTAGAGCCGGGTGAGGAGCAGCGCGAGCGCGACGACGTCGCCCGGCGCCATGCCCCCGGTGAGCGCGAGGTAGCCGCCGAGGCCGTAGACCAGCGCGAGGGCCAGCGCGGAGACGAGCGTGAGCGCGGTGACGAAGGTCCACTGCACCATCGCGGTGCGCACCCCGATGTCACGCACGCGGGCTGCCCGCGCCACGAACTCGCGGGTCTCCTCGGCGGGCCTACCGAAGAGCTTGACGAGCGTGGCGCCGGGCGCGGAGAACCGCTCGGTCATCTGGGTGCCCATCCGCGCGTTGTGCTCGGCGGCCTCGCGCTGGAGCTGGGCGAGCCTGCGCCCGATCCGCCGGGCCGGCAGCACGAACAGCGGCAGGAGCACCAGCGCGAGCACCGTGACCTGCCAGGACAGGCCGAGCATCACGACGAGGGTGAGCGCGAGCGTGACGACGTTGCCGACGACACCGGACAGCGTGTTGCTGAACGCCCGCTGCGCGCCGATGACGTCGTTGTTGAGCCTGCTGACCAGCGCACCCGTGCGCGTGCGGGTGAAGAACGCCACCGGCTGGCGCTGGACGTGGTCGAACACCGCCGCACGCAGATCGAGGATCAGGTCCTCACCCAGTGACGACGACAGCCATCTCTGGACGATGCCGCCCGCCGCCTCCGCGACCGCGATGACCGCGATGAGCGCCGCCAGCATGACGACCACACCCACCGAACCGCCGCCGACGATGGCGTCGAAGACACGGCCCGCGAGCACCGGTGTGGCGACCACCAGCGCCGCACCGACGATGCTGACCATCAGGAAGGCGATCAGGCGGCGCCGGTGCGGCCGGGCGAAGGTCGCGACCCGGCGCAGCGTGACGATCGACAGCGGCCGGCGCTCCTGCGAGCCGTGCGCGACCTGGTACATCGAGGTCCAGGCCACCATTTCCATGCTCATGAGTCACTCCCTCGCTCCCGGCGCCCAGTGTGGCGGCAACCACCGACAGTTCGCGGTCGTGTTCCGGTGTCCCGACGATAGGAGCTGAACTCCGGTGGAGGTCAAACGCGGTGGCAGCACGGGCGCTCGTGGGGTTCCCGACGCGCTCACCCGTCCGCCCGCAGGAACGTCACCGTGTCCCCGGCCACCAGCGGCGACAGCGGGTCACGGGTCTCCCCGGCACCGTCGATCGTCACGAGCAGGGGTCGGGCGACGTCGAAGAGGGCGGCCGCGCCGCCCACCGTCGCGGCGTGGACGAGGCAGGGCCGCCCACCGGGCCGCCGCACCGTGATCTCCGGGGCGGGTCGCGCCCTGGCGCCGCGGTACTCGCCGGGCTCGTTGACGTTGAGCAGGGAGTCGAGGTCGGGGTCGGCTGCGGCCAGCTCCGGGTCGGTGAGCAGCGTGGCGTCGTCCAGGCGGAGCGTGCGGACCTCGGCGAACAGCGTCGCCGGGCGCATCCGGGCCGCGGCGACCAGGGCGGCGACGCGGGGCGCGAGCGTGGTGCGGTAGGCGGCCGCGAGCGGCTGGGGGTAGCCGCGGGCCACGGGCAGGGCGACGTCGACGTCGGGCCCGAGCCCGCGCAGCACGCGCCGGACGAATGCGGGGTGCAGCAACGGCAGGTCGGTGGGGCAGACGAACGCGACCGGCGCGCGGCCGGCCAACGCGGCGAGGCCGGTGGCGATGCCCTGCAACGGACCCAGTGCCTCGACCGGGTCGTCCACCACCTCGACGCCGCGGGGCAGCGAGGGGAGAACCTGTCCGGGCGCGCGGACCACGACCACCGGGCCGTCGATGGTGCGGACCAGCACCGCCGCGACGCGGTGCAGCAGCGTCGAACCGTGCCATTCCAGCGCGGCCTTCGAGGTCCCCATCCGTGACGACCGGCCTCCGGCGAGCACGATGCCCGCCGCGCTGGCGGCCGTCAGTGCGCCGGTCCCCGCTCCGGTCCCCGCGCCCGTCCCCGCGCTCGTCCCCGCGCTCATCACAGTGCCCCCGATCGCCACCGCGGCCCGGTCGTCACGATGCGATTGCCAGGCCCGGTCGTGGATGTCGATTTCTGACAGTGTGGGCCCGGTTGCCCCGGGGTGGGCACGACAGGGCCGAACAGAGGAGTTGGCGTGACGACGACGGAACGTCCCCGCAGGGGGCGCGGCTCGGCGATCGGCGAGGGCGTCACCTGGGCGGCGCGGTGGAGCCTGCGCCTGATCCTCGTGTCCGCCGGGGCCGCGCTGCTGTGGCTTCTGATCGCCCAGCTCTGGTCGATCGTGCTGCCCGTGATGCTGGCGGTGATCGTCGCGACGGTGCTGTGGCCCCCGGCCGCCTTCCTGCGCCGTCGGAAGTTCTCGCCCCTGCTCGCCGCGGCCACGGTGTTGCTCGCCGGGATCGTCGTGCTGGCGGGGTTGATCGCCCTGATCTCCGCCTCGGTGGCCGGGGGTGCCGGTGAGATCGCGGAGAGCGTCACCGCCGGCATCCAGGAGGTCCAGCTCTGGGCGGCCGGCCCGCCGCTCAACCTCGCGCAGAGCCAGCTCGACTCCGCGGTGCAACAGGTGAGCACCCAGATCCAGCAGAGCGTGTCGACGATCGCGACGAGCGTGCTGACCGGGGCGGCCGGTGTCGCGTCGGGCGTGGTCACGGGTGTGCTGGTCCTCGTGCTCGCGTTCCTGTTCGTGAAGGACGGACCGCGCTTCCTGCCCTGGCTGCGCGCCGTCGCGGGCGACGGCGCGGGCGGGCACGTCGCGGAGGTGCTGAGCCGGGTCTGGAAGACCGTGGGCGACTTCATCCGCACCCAGGCCATCGTGAGCCTGGTCGACGCCATCCTGATCGGGGCCGGGCTGCTGATCCTCGGCGTGCCGCTCGCACTGCCGATCGCGGTGCTGACGTTCCTTGCGGGTTTCGTCCCGATCGTCGGGGCGATCGTGGCGGGAGCCGTCGGGGTGCTCGTCGCGCTGGTCAGCAACGGCTTCACCACCGCCCTGATCGTGCTCGCGCTCATCCTCGTGGTGCAGCAGGTGGAGGGCAACGTCCTGCAGCCGATCCTGCAGTCACGCAGCCTCGGCCTGCACGCCGCGGTGGTCCTGCTCGCCGTCACGGCCGGGAGCACGCTCTACGGCATCGCCGGCGCGTTCCTCGCCGTGCCGGTGACGGCCGCGGCCGCGGTGGTGCTCCGCTACATGGGCGAGCAGATCGACGAACGGGTCGTCGGCGGAGCGGCCCCCCGGGTGGATCCGCAACTGGAGACCATCCAGATCGTCCGCGCCACGCCGGGCGCACCCAGCCCGGACGCGACGGTCCCGAACCCCACCGCGGCCGACCCGGCAGCGGCCGACCCGGCAGCGGCCGACACTGCATCGCCCGACCCGGCAGCGCCCGACTCCGACGCGCCCGATCTCGATCCGGACCTCGCGCTGCGGGACGAACCGGAGTCCGCGCCCCGCCGCTGACATGGTCGACTACTGACGCGTCGACTACTGACGCGTCGACTACTGACACGGGCAACCAGTGACACCGTCAGAGGACCACGCGCATGGGACGCCCGCGGTCGTCCACCTCGGTGCCGAGGACCTCTGCTGTGCCGAGCGCCCAGCGGGCCGCGGACCAGGATGCGGCCAGCGCGTCGAGCACGTCGTCCAGGCGTGCGCCGGCCGGGAGGTCGGCCAGCGCGACGGCGGGGTCGACCCAGCCCGCCAGCGCCGCGATGCGCTGCCCCGCACCGCGCGCCGACTTCTTCGGGGCGAAGTCCACGCCGGGCGCCATGTGCCGCAGGGCGAGCTCGGGGTGTACCTCGACGACGTGCGCGGGCAGCGCGGCCAGCGCGTCCCACTCGCGGATCTTCGGGCCGATGTGGAAGGTCTGCAGGCTGATCGCACGGCCGGTGAGCCGCCGTGCCGTGGCGCACGCCTGCGCGAACCCGGCCGCGGCCAGCACCTCGCGCGGCGGGGCCGGGAACACCGACGAGCGCGCCCGCCCCAACCGTGTGGCGGCCAGGTCGTCGCAGGCCCGGCGGGCGCGGCCCGACGGCAGGCCGAGCGGGATGTCGACGCCCACGGCCGCGCACCCGGCCGTCGCCACCAGCACCGCGGCGGCGTCCGGACACACCGACCACCGGACGCGTCCGGAACCCACCAGGGCGACCACCCACCCGCCCGGAACCCCGTCCACCCCGGCGACCGGCGCGATAGGGAATGATCGGGGACCGTGCGCGTCTACCTCGGTTCCGATCATGCCGGCTTCGAGCTCAAGGCCCAGCTGGTCGCCCACCTGAACAGTCTGGGTCACGAGGCCGTCGACGTCGGCCCCGCCACCTACGACGCCGCCGACGACTACCCGCCGTTCTGCATCGAGGCCGCCCGCCGCGTGCTCGACGACCCGGGCAGCCTGGGCGTCGTCCTCGGCGGGTCGGGCAACGGCGAGCAGATGGCCGCCAACAAGGTGCCCGGCATCCGCGCCGGGCTCGCCTGGAGCGTGGAGACCGCCACCCTGACCCGCCAGCACAACGACGCACAGGTCGTGGCCGTCGGCGCGCGGATGCACAGTGCCGACGAGGCGGCCGAGATCGTCGCGGCGTTCGTCGCGACCCCTTTCTCCGGTGACGCCCGCCACCAGCGGCGCATCGACATCCTCGCCGAGTACGAGCGCACCGGGTTGCCGCCGGCGCTGCCGGCAGGTCAAATTCCGTAATGCCCGAGGGTCACACGCTCCACCGGCTCGCCCGCCTGCACAGCCGCCGTTACGCGGGCGGACCGGTCGAGGTGTCCAGCCCGCAGGGTCGGTTCTCCACCAGCGCGGAGATCGTGGACGGCCGGGTCCTGCAGAGCGCCGAGGCCTACGGCAAGCACCTGTTCCACGTCTACGGCCCGGACCTCGTCGTGCACGTCCACCTCGGGCTCTACGGCAAGTTCTCGAACCTGCGGCGGCCGGCCGCGGAGCCGCGCGGGCTCGTCCGGATGCGGATGGTCGGCCCGACGCACTACGCCGACCTGCGGGGTCCCACCGCGTGCGAGCTCATCACCGACGGTGAGGTCGACGCCATCCGCGCCCGCCTCGGTGCCGACCCGCTCCGCGAGGACGCCGATCCCGACCGCGCCTGGGCCCGGATCTCCCGCTCCCGCGCGCCGCTCGCCACGCTGCTGATGGACCAGTCGGTGATCGCCGGGGTCGGCAACGTCTACCGCGCCGAGGCCCTGTTCCGGCACGGCCTGGACCCGCAGATGCCGGGCAGGGGACTCACCCGCGAGCAGTGGGAGGCCCTGTGGGCCGACATCGTCGGGATGCTCCGCGACGGCGTGAAGCGCGGCAAGATCGAGACGTTGCGGCCCGAGCACGACCCGAGCCTGCTCGCGCCCGCCGACCGCGGCGCCCTGTGCGCCCGCCGCGTCTACGCCTACCGCCGGACGGGACAGCCGTGCCTGGTGTGCGGCACGCCCATCGCGCACGCGGCGCACCTGGCTCGCAACCTGTTCTGGTGCCCGACCTGCCAACCGGCCGTGATCACCTGACCCACGCGGGCCGGGCGTCCCAGCCCTGCCGACACGACGGTGGGCGCGGTCATCGGAGCACCACCGGCAGGGTGACCAGCCCGTTCATGATCAGCCCGGGCGTCCTGACCAGCTCTGCCGCCGGCTCGGCGAGCCGTTGGAGCATTGCACCGCGCGAGGACCGGCGCCGGATCGGCAACGGCTACCGGTATCTGCCGGCGGCCGCGGGGTATAGCTACTTGGCGACATTGATATAGCTCAGGAGTCATGGACGAGAGCGCCGACCGGGACGGGATCTGGGGCCGGTCACATGCCGCCGCCGAAGTCGCCGCCGCCGAAGTCGCCACCCCCGAAGTCGCCACCCCCGAAGTCGCCCCCGGTGTCGCCCCCGGTGTCGCCGCCCCCGTCACCCTGCACGTCGTCGGAGGCGGCCCCGTCCTGGAACCCGTCGGCGTAGGCGACGCCGGACATGCCGGAGAACATGGCACTGAACAGCAGTGCCGACCCCACGCCCCATGCGCCCGCCGCCAGTGCCGGGCGCCACCACGGTTCGGAGTACCAGCCCTGCGGCACGGGCCGCCCGGCGACGTCGCCGCCGGGGTAGAAGTGCCGGTTGCGCTCCGAGGGCACGGGGGAGGCGCTGTAGGAGTGGCCCTCCACCTCGACGTCGCGCTCCTGGCTGACGGCGCCTGCCCGCTGCTGCCCGGGCAGCGGGGGGAGCTCGGGTCCGGGGTCCAGGCCCATCACCGTGCGGGCGGCGCGCACGTAATACAGGCCCTCGTATGCGGTGTCGGTGACCTGCCGGGTCTGGACCACGCTGCGCGCCTGGTCCATCTGGGAGCCGGCGGCGTTGAAGCGCTCCGCGGCGTCCGCCAGCGCCTGCCTCGACGCCTCGTCGGTGCCGACCAGGTTGAGCACCTGGCCGCCGAGACGTTCGACCCAGCGTCGGGCCTCAGCGCGGGCGTCTTCGAGCTCCCGGGCCTGCGTCGCCGCCCTCTGGCGGACGAGCCACACGATTCCCGCGGCGATCAGGGCGAGGACGACGATGGTCACGAGCGTGCCGGTCACACCCGCTCAACGGCCCGGGGATCGGTGACGTTCCCTCCCGGGCCGGAGTCCCCGTCGTCGACGCCGTGGCCGAGGTCCGGTCAGCCGCTGCCCGGCAGGCAGGCCTCGACGCCACCGGTGCGGCCGAGGTCGAACGCGCCGATGCGCTGGAACGGGTCACCGTGGTCGGTGCTCGACGTCCACGGCGTCTCGTCGGCGGCGGCGGTGAGCGAGGTGGTCAGCTCCCGGACGTCGCCGCTCTCCAGGGAGAGGGTCCCGTCCGCGGCGGCACCGTAGAGCGTGGCTCCTGCCAGGCAGTCGGCCTGCAGCTCGCTCTGCTGCAGGTTCAGCGACACGTCGAGCCGGGCCTGCACGGCGTGACCCCATTCGTGGGCGACGATCAGGTAGACCCAGGAGTCACCGATCTCCAGCCCGCGCAGCATCAGCGTGACGTCCCAGGCCACGAAGTCGCCCTCGGGGCAGTAGACGGCGTTCTCCGGGGGCAGCACCTCACCCGCGCAGGTCGGCAGCGCGGGGTCGGGGTCGGCGCCGTCGTAGAGCCCGACCACGGTGGGGCTCTCGTAGGTGCCCACGAAGAAGTCCGACCAGTGCCGCGTCCAGTACTCGTCGACGACCTGCTCGGCGGTCGCGACATCCTCGACCAGTTCTGCCGGACCCACGCCGGCTGGCACGGCCGGCGTGGACCCGGGGCCGGTCGGTGGAGGGGGTTGACCGGCCGGAGGGCTGACAGGAGCGACAACGGGTCGCGCGGAACCGGTGACGGTGACGGTGACCGAACATCCGGCCAGGACCACCACCAGGACCGCCACGGCGGCGGACCGCCCCCACATACCGCTCCCCCGTCCCCCGCCCGTGCACTCGGAGCCGGTGCCCCTGACGTTACCCAAGTCAGGTGCCGGCGGCCTCGGCCGCCGGCGAATGCGGAGGATCAGCCTCCCCAGGATCAACCCCCGCCGTACCGACTCCGCCAGGCCGCCCACGTCCCCGAGGTACCGTCGGTCAGCGCGAGCTGCCGGATGGTGACGGCGACGGTCGCCCGTGCGGCCGGACCGTCCACGCTCAGGGCCTTCCCGGGTGCACGGCCGGCCCGCACGGCGTCGACGACCTCGGCCTTCAGCACGCCGAGCACCGGGTCGCCGTGGATGTCGAGCAGCGTCTGGAACGCGCGGTGGCGTTCCTGGTCGAACGGCAGCGGGCGTCCCGTCCGGTCCATCGCCGGGTGGGCCGGGTGCAGCACCACGCACGGCACCCAGCCGGCCGGGACGGGGGCGGACGCCGGCAGGGTCGGGGCGGTGGATCCGACCATGGTCGGTGACGGTGCCGTGGTCTCGATGCGTCCGCCCGCCGTGCGGAGCACACGGTGTACCCCGGGCATCGGGGACTCGAGGTCCAGCTCCCCTCCGTGAACGGCGGCCCGGAGCGCGGCCAGCGCGGCCGGGTCGGACGTCCGGCGGCAGACCTCGGCGAACGGCCCGCCGATGCCCAGGTCGAACAGGATGTCCGCGGTGTCCTTGGGCCGGAGCGCGGCAAAGTCGGGTCCGAGCTCGGTGACGCCGGCGCGTCCGGCCTGCCCGGCCTCGTCGGTGGGCAGGCAGAAGGCCACGGCGTGGTCCCAGCGCAACGGGTCGGCGGCCGAGGGCGTCTCGTAGGCGATGGCGGCGACACCGTCGGGCAGGGTGAGCCGGATGCCGCCGCGATCGGTGACGGCGCTGCCGGGCCCGCGGGAGACCGGCTCGTCGGGACGGCGGGCGAAACGGCCGCCGAACCCCATCGTCCAGGTGGCCTCGGGGTCGGCGAGCTGCTCCTCGGCGAGCACGCGGGCGGCACTGTTGGCGGGGTCCTCGGTGTCCGGCCCCGGTTCCGGTGCGCTGCCCATCGGGGGAGCGTCGCACACGCCGTGCACGACCGGCAGATCCTGGTTTTCTCATCGGCCGGGAGCAGGCGAATCACATGGATGTGATTTAGGGTGTCCCCATGGAGACGACGAGCACGGGTTGGTGGATCTGCTCGGGTTGCGGTGTCGACGTCGAGCTGACCGGAGCGGACCTGACGGGTTACGAGATGCCCTGCCCGGACTGCAGCGAGCCGATGACACCCTGGCGCAGATGGGACGCGGCCGCCTGAGCGGGACCCACCACGCCGTCCGCGGTGTTCGACCGGGCGCCCCGTAACGGGCGCTCGGTCGTGTAGGTGGTGGCCAGCTCGGCGAGGCGATGAATGGAACACGGATGGCGCTCGGGATGGGCGCCGTGCTCCCGGCACCAGCCGTCCCGTGTGGGCACGTGGTTCTCCAGGTAGCCGTACCCCGTGTCATGCCACCAGGACTTCTCCCTCCAGCCCGTCGGGGTCGCGGAAGAAGATGCTCCGCACGGAGCCGAAGTCGTTGACGGTGCCGTCACTGGCCCCGGCATCGATCAGGCGCTGCCGGATCGTGCCGAACGCCTCCGGTGAGGCGGCGGCGAGCCCCACGTGGTCGATGCGGCCGCGTCCCCACATGGGGGTCTGCCGGTCGACCTCGGTGTTGCCGTCGATCGTGACGATGTTGAGCTCGGTGTGGCGCCCGATCCGGATGGTCGTCATCGTCTCGCCGGGCTGCTCCCCGTGCGGCCGCGTCGGCCCGACCTCCGCGTCGAACACCTCGGCGTAGAACCGGCCGAGCCGGGCCACGTCCTTCGAGATCCAGGCGATGTGGTTGACGCCGTCCAGCAGCATTGAGGTCTCCTCGCGGTCGGGTGCGGTCGGATTATTCGTCAGGGGCGGATACTGAAGGGTCCCAGTACTTCATAGTTGATGCGTACCGCCTCGGCCATCGCGAACGTCAGGGCCGGGGAGCGCGTGGTGGGGGATGAGTTTCCCGACCACGCTGCAGTTCCGCTACACGACGGCGTCCGCCTGATGCTGATCCCCACCGGCGGCTCCGCCTGGGTCATCGGCGACCGCGAGGTGGCGGGACGCGGCCAGAGCGAGTGCATGTTCGGCCTGCGTGTGGGGAACGCTCTACGCGAGCATGGTTCTCGTAGTGGACCCTGCCTTCCCCGCGGTACACCGAGCGAATCGGCGCGCTGTTGTGCCCGCATGCGACAAGGCGATCCTCGACGAGGGATCGAGTGAAGTCGGCGAGCCACTCGGGGCTCTCGGCCGTGATGACGACCTCGACGCACTCCAGCTGCTCGGGGGCCGGCGCGGTCATGGCGTGCGCGCCTTCTCGTCGTCGCGCAGCCTGTCCATGAGCGCCCACCTTGTCCTCGGTCTGCGCCAGCGCGCTCCACCCGGTGATGATCGGCCCGTCGTAGCTCAGGCCGACCCACATCCCCGCGGCGTTGATCCCGTGCTGGTGCAGCGTGACGGACAACGTGCTGTCAACGACAGCAGTCATCCGGTCGGCATGATCGCCGATACCCCGCGTGACCTGGTCGGGGTGGCGGGATTTGAACCCACGGCCCCTCGCTCCCAAAGCGAGTGCGCTACCAAACTGCGCTACACCCCGTGGCCACACCCGCTGGCGGGACCGTCACCAAGCCTAACCTGTCCCGCCACACGCTGGCGGACACGGCCTGCGACCGGTCGAACGCCTCCGCTACGCTGGCACTTACACACTCTGCGGGCGTAGCTCAATGGTAGAGCCCTAGTCTTCCAAACTAGCTACGCGGGTTCGATTCCCGTCGCCCGCTCCAC
>JAJAZD010000151.1 GCA_026785945.1 Pseudonocardia sp.
CACCCCGCGCGGCCCCCCCCCTTCACGCGGCCCCCCCCGCGGGCGGGGGGGGGGGGGGCGACGTTGCCGACATCCAGCGACGACCGGGTCAGCAGGTCGCCGGTGTTCATGCGCTTGACGATGCGTGCCGGCAGCGCGAGGGCCCGGTCGACGACCTCCTCGCGCAGCCCGGCCAGTGCCCGCTCCCCGAACCGGTGGGTGGTGAGCTGCGTGTAACGGGTCAGGAGCAGCCGGGCGACACCGCAGACGAGCACGCCGACCGCGAGCAGGTTCACCGTGCCGACGTCCGCGGTGCCGTTCTGCACCCGCGTGACGATCAGGCCGAGCAGCCACGGCCCGGCGAGCGACGCCACGGCGGTCGCGCAGGTCAGCACGACGACGAGGACCAGCGCGGGCCGGTCGCGCCGCATCAGCTCCAGGGTGCCGCGGCGCACGGGTGGCGACGTCGGCGACGGGCAACTGCCACGCGGGGGCGGTCACCGGCCCGCCCCGGATCTCGCGGCGGTCACGACCGGCGGGGGCAGCCCCGGATCGTCGTCGGCACCGCGGAAGACCAGCGCCCGGTAACCGGGTTGCGACACGAGCAGCTCGGCGTGGGTGCCGACGGCCCCGACCCGGCCGTCCACCACGTAGCAGACCGCGCTCGCATGGCCGAGCCACATCGGCGACGTCGTGACCACCACCGTGGTGCGCCCGCCGCGTTCGGCGACCACTCGGGCGGCCACCGTGGCCTCGGTGTGGGCATCGAGTGCAGATGTGGGCTCCACGAGCATGAGGACCTCCGGGTCGGCGAGCAGGGCCCGGGCCAGGCGCAACCGTTGGCGTTGCCCGCCGGAGACGTTGCGGCCGGTGGCGGCGAGCCGCGCATCGAGGCCGCCCGGCATGGCGTCGACGACGTCGGTGGCCACAGCGGTCCAGAGGGCCTTCTCGACCTCCGCGACCGGCTGGCCCGCCCTGGCCGCAACGGCGTCGTGGATCGGGCCCGCGAACAGGTACGCATCGTCGTCGGCCACCAGGATGCGGCGGCGCACCTCGGCGACCGGCGCGTCGACCAGCCGGACCGGCCCCCAGGTGACGTCCGAGTCGACGTGGCGCCCGAGCCGGTCGACGAGGGCACGCAGGTCGGCGGGCCGGTCGCCCACGAGCGCGGTGAGGCCGCCGACCGGCAGCCGGAATCCCGATCCCGGATCTCGGGCTCGCTGGGTCCCGCGGGCGGATCGACCCGCCCGTCGGCCCCATCGACGTCCGCGATGTCGGGCTGCGCGGCGAGCACGCCGATCGCCCGGCGCGCGGCGACCAGGCCGCGCGGGAGATCGTCGGCGCCCTCGATGAAGAAGGACACAGGTACCAGCAGCGCCGCGACGTACCCGTAGACGGCCACCATCTCGCCGACCGTGATCGTGCCGGACGCGGCCATGCGCGCACTGATCCAGGTGACCACCCCGAGGAACAGCACCGGAAGACAGCTGCCGATGGCCTGGACCCAGCTGGTGAACCCGGCCACCCGGTAGCCGTCGGAGAGCAGGTCCTGGGAGCGGTCGCGATAGCGCCGGCCGAACAGGGTCTTGCCGCCGATCCCGGTCAGCACGCCAAGTCCCGAGACGATGTCCCCCGCGCGTGCGGTCAGGGCCCCTGCCGCTCCCGGTAGCTGCCCTCTGCGGTGTGCAGCCTGCCCAGCAGCGACCCGACCGCGATCGCGAGCAGCGGCACCCCCAGCACGACCACCGCGCCCAGCAGCGGGGAGATGCCGAACAGCAACACGGTGCTGGCGGCGTAGGCGACGACGGCCCCGACCCCGGGCCCGGTGATGGTCAGCGTCTGGGCGATCCGGCCGATGTCGCCAATCTGCAGGTAGCTGAGCTCGCCGACGGAGATGGTGCGGGGCAGGGTCGCGCCGAGGCGGACGGCCTGCCGGGCGATCAGCTGCACCGTGCGGCACCCGGCGTCGATCCGGATCAGGGTCATGGTGCGGTGCCGGAGGAGGCCGAGCACCGCGATGACGACACCCAGCACGAGGACCGCCGCGACCCATCCGATCAGCACGCCGGCGTTCCGCGTGCGGAGCCCGTCGTCGACGGCCCGGGACAGGAAGTACGGCGGCAGCATCAGCGCGCACATCCAGAGGCTGCCCCAGAGCGCGCCGAGCGCCACCCGGCGGCGCTGGCGCACCACCAGCCACCACAGGTAGCGGCGCGGATCGCGGATGTCGGGGTCCCCGGGATCGCGGTAGGGCACGTGGTCGGTGAACCCCTGCTGCGGCACGCCGCCAGCGTCGCCGGTGCTCGTCATGCGCTGACCTCCTGGTGTGCGGCGCGGCCTCGTCCGGGCGCACCCTGCGCCACCGCCTCAACCGCGGCTGCGACCGCCCCGCAAACGCCGCGCTCGGATCGTGCTCTGCCGGCTCCGGTGGGACCCACGCACCCGCAAGTTCGCGCAACAGCGCACCGCCCGTGGAAAGAGCTAGAAAGAGATCATCCGGTCCTCAAACGCTACATCGCACACGATGTCTACACCGCCCTACTCACCCCAAACGATCAAGAACTCGCCGCCTGACATCCAAAAGGAGCATCCCGCGAGTCGGGGCCTGCATGCGCGCGAGTCGGGGTGCCGGTGCGCGCGAGTCGGGGTTTCCGTACGCGCGAGTCGGGGCCTGGGTGCGCGCGAGCCACTACGACTGCCACCCGAGCGGCACTCTCAAGCAACAGGTTCGCGCGAGAGTGCCGTTCGCACGGCGTCGAGCAACACCTGCCTCTCGCCGACGTGCAGTCCGGCCGCGTCGGCGTCCACAAGCAGTGCTCTCATACAGCTCGGCCCCATGTCCGGGCCGGCGGTGTCGCCTGGGTCCGCGCGCAAGAACCACCTGCGCCCAGGGACCACGACGAGTGCCACCCGGCGAGCGGGAACGTCACGACCCTCTGGCGAGGCACGCGCAGGACGCAAGCCGGCCCATCTGCGCGGCTCGGCCGCATCGAGACCCCGACTCGCGCCCACGGAAACCCCGACTCGCGGGGGTTACCAGCCGTAGAAGACTCGCTCCACCACTGCGCGGGCGCGGCGGGTCACCCGCCGGTAGTCGTCGAGGAACACCCCCGAATCGCCATCGGTCGGGTACCCCAGCGCACACGCCACAGCCGCCAGCTCCCGCCCCGAGCGCGGCAGCTGGTCCCCGGGCTTTCCCCGAACCAGCATCACGGCGTTGCGGGCCCGCGTCGCGGTCGTCCAGCCCGCGGCGAGCTGGGTGACGTCCTCGGCGGACAGCAGCCCGGCCTGCTCCGCTTCGCGCAACCCGTCGAGAGTGGACGTCGTGCGCAGCTCCGGGATGTCGCCCGCGTGCTGGAGCTGGAGCAGTTGCACCGTCCACTCGACGTCGGCGAGTCCGCCGAGGCCGAGCTTGGTGTGCAGGCCGCGGTCGGCGCCGCGCGGGAGCCGCTCGGCGTCGACCCGGGCCTTGATCCGGCGGATCTCGGTGGTGGTCGCCGGCTCCAGGCCCTCGGCCGGGTACCGGACGGGGTCGATCATCTCGACGAACCGGCGGCCGAGGTCCGCGTCGCCCGCCACGGGGCTCGCCCGCAACAGGGCCTGGGCCTCCCACGGCTGCGACCAGCGGGCGTAGTAGCTGCGGTAGGACTCCAGCGTGCGGACCAGCGGGCCGGAACGGCCCTCCGGCCGCAGATCCGCGTCGACGACGAGCGCCGGGTCGGGGCTCGGCGCCCCGAGTCGACGCCGGACGGCCTCGGCCACCGTCGTCGCGTACCGGACGGCGTCGCGGTCGTCGGCCCCCTCGGCCGGTTCACACACGAACAGCACGTCGGCGTCGCTGGCGTAGCCCAGCTCCGCCCCCCCCAGCCGTCCCATCCCGATGACGGCGACCCGTGCGGGAGCGGCGCCGACACCACGCCCGAGCGCCCACTCCACGGACGCCAGCGTCGCCTCGAGCACCGCCACCCACACCGAGCTCAGCGCCGCACACACCTGCTCGGTGGACAGCACGCCGAGCAGGTCGGCACACGCCACCCGGAGGATCTCGTGGCGGCGCAGCGACCGCGCGGTCGACGCGGCGGTGTCCGGGTCGAGCTGGCGGGCCACCGTGGTGCGCAGCGACGACGCGACCTCCGCCGGGTCGCGCCCCAGCTCGTCCGCCTGTCCCGCGGTGGGCGCGGCCAGGAGCCGCAGCACCTCCGGGGCACGCACCAGCAGGTCCGGAACCAGCGCGGAGGTCCCCAGCAGCAGCATGAGCCGCTGCGCGACGAGACCCTCGGCGCGCAGCAGTCGCAGGTACCAGGGCGTGGTCGCGAGCGCTTCGGAGACGCGACGGTAGGCGAGGAGGCCGCGATCCGGGTCAGGGCTGCGGGCCAGCTCGCCGAGCAGCACCGGAAGTAGCGTGTGCTGGATCGACGCCGCCCGGGAGACCCCCGACGTCAGGGCCCGGAGATGGTTGAGTGCGCCCTCCGGTGACGCCCAGCCGAGCGCACCCAGCCGTGCCGCGGCCGCCTCCATGGACAGCCGCGCCGAGTCGGGTGACAGCCGCGACACCGCCGCCAGCAGCGGGCGGTAGAACAGCTTCTCGTGCAGTCGCCGCACTCGCCGCACGTTGCGCGTCCACTCCGCGATGAGGACGCCGACGACGTCGCGCCGTCCGTCGGGTCGCAGGCGTGCCGCGCGCGCCAGCCATCGCAGGGCATCGGTGTCGTCGCTCGGCGGCAGCAGGTGCGTGCGCCGCATCCGCTGCAACTGCAGGCGGTGCTCCAGCAGCCGCAGGAACCGGTAGGACGCTGCGAGGTTCGCGCCGTCCTCCCGTGCGACGTACCCGCCGTCGGACAGCGCGGCCAGCGCGTCGAGGGTGCACGGGGACCTCAGCGCCTCGTCCGTGCGCCCGTGTACGAGCTGCAGCAACTGCACCGCGAACTCGACGTCGCGCAGGCCACCCGGGCCGAGCTTGAGCTCGCGGGCAGCGTGGTCGGGCCGGATGTGCTCCTCGACGCGGCGGCGCATCGCCTGCACGTCGGGCACGAAGTCGTCGCGCCCGGCTGCGCTCCAGACCAGCGGTGCCACCGCGTCGGCGTACTGCCGCCCCAGTCCCGGGTCACCGGCGACCGGGCGGGCTTTGAGCAACGCCTGGAACTCCCAGGTCTTCGCCCACCGCTCGTAGTAGGACACATGGCCTTCCAGTGTGCGGGCCAGAACCCCGTGGCGGCCCTCCGGCCGCAGGTTGGCATCGACGTCGAAACACGCCTCGCCCGCGATGCGCATCAGCCGGCTCGCCAGCTTCGTCGTCGCCGGATCGGCGTTCTCGGCGACGAAGACCACGTCCACGTCACTCACGTAGTTCAGCTCGTGCCCGCCGCACTTGCCCAACGCGATCACCGCGAGCCGGCCGGCCTTCTCCCCGACCTCGGCGAGCGCGACCGCCAGTGCCGCCTGCAACGCGGCCGCAGCCAGGTCGGCGAGCCGTGCGGCGACGTCGTGCACGTCGGGCACAGGAAGTTCGGGCTCCCCGACCGCGGCCACGTCGGCGGCGGCGAGCACGAGGATCTCGTCGCGGTAGGCGGTGCGCAGCGCCGTGACCGCCTCGGCGCCGGTGAGCCCGGCGGCCGACCCGCCGGGCGCACCCCCGGGCGGCGCCCC
>JAJAZD010000152.1 GCA_026785945.1 Pseudonocardia sp.
CTCCATGATCTCGTCGAGGTCGTCAGCGTCTGAGAGAGCAGTTTGAAACTCCGTCTACCACTCTCCGGTGCAGGCCAGGCGGCGTGACATCGTCATGATCATTGAGATGTGGACCATGGACTCGCGGTGGGCCGGGAGTGTCTCGTAGTCGCGCACGCAGCGGCGGAACTTGCTGATCCAGGCGACCGTGCGCTCGACGACCCAGCGGCGTGGCAGGACCTTGAAGCCCTTGACGTCGTCGGTGCGTTTGACCACCTCGACGGTCAGGTTCAGGACCTTGCGGGCCCAGATGACCAGTCGTCCGGCGTAGCCGCCGTCGGCCCAGACCAGGCTGATCGTGGAGAACCGGCCGCGCAGCGCGGTCAACAAGCGGTGGGCGGCGTCGCGGTCCTGGATCCCGGCGATGGTGACCACGACCGCGAGCAGCAGCCCGCCGGTGTCCACCGCGATATCCCGTTTCCGGCCGTTGATCTTCTTGCCTGCGTCGTAGCCGCGGGTCGCGGCGGGCACGGTGTCCGCGCCGCGCACCGACTGGGAGTCGATGATCGCCGCGGTCGGCAGCGGGTCGCGCCCCTCGTGGACCCGCACGAGATCACGGAGCCCGTCGTGGATCGCCTGCCATGCACCCGAGCGGGCCCAGCGCCCGAAGATGCCGTACACGGTCTGATGCGGCGGGAAGTCATGCGGCAGCGCCGCCCAGGCGATACCCCCACGGACCAGGTAGAAGATCGCGTCCAGGACCCGTCGGCGGGGATGGGACTCCGGGCGTCCGCCCCGACCCCCAGCGTTACCCGGCGCTGGCAGCAGCGGCTCGAGGACCGCCCACTGGGCGTCGGTGATCGACGAGGTCGGGTACACCGGACACGACACGACCGGGCCCTGATCGTGGACCGGGCATGACAGACACGTACAGATCGGCGAGGATGACACACGAACTCCTGGTACTCGGCTGGCTTCGACACCGCCCGAATACCAGGAGTTCACTCATGACCGGCCCCGACACGCCCGCGACTCCCCGGTCGTGATCAACCCGAATCCAAGATTGAGTTTGAAGATGCTCTCTTAGTGACTCATCACAATCCGGGGTGCAGCGGGCCGTCAGCAGGGTGGCTGGCGAGGACGCGGTCGACGAGGTCGTCGATCAGGGCCTCGTCGGGTACGCGGCCCTGGATGCACACGGTGTAGAAAAGCGGGCCCTCGAGCTCGGCGATCAGGGTGTCGACCGCCGGAGCCCCAGGCTGCCGCGATGCCCCGAGCAGCTCTCTGAGCGGCGCGCAGCCGGCCTCGACCAGGCGGGCGCGCAGGGACGCGATGTCGGGATCGCTGGCGCTGCGTTCCCCCAGGGCCAGGACGATCACGGCGAGGGGGCCGTGGACCAGTGCGTCCCTGAGCTGCTCCAGGTGGGTGCGCACGTCCGCACGGAGGTCGCCGGTCGGTCTGATGGTGGGGAAGCTGGCGCCGGCGAGCGTGTCGTGGAGCAGGTCATGGCGGCTCGGCCAGTGCCGGTACATGGTCCGCCGGCCCACCTGTGCACGCGTGGCGACCTGCGCGTGGGTGATGACGTCGAGGCCACCCTCGAGCAGCAGCTCCCGGGAGGCGCGGAGCACCGATTCGCGGGTTCGCCTGGCTCTCGGGTCCACGAGTTCCTCCTCTTGCGACACAAGATGTGCCGGACATATGGTTCGGCGCATGTTGCGTCATAGTCTGGCAGGGGCGCCCGCGTGGTTCGCTGCATGCGCCGCGGACAACACCCGTGAGTTCTGGGTCGCACACAAGGACGAGTACCGCATGCACGTCCGTGAGCCGTTCCTCCAGTTGCTGGCGCAGGCCGGTCAGGACGTGCAGGGATGGCGGGTCTACCGCCCGCACCGCGACACCCGGTTCGGCCCCCAGGCGGGGGCCGCTGAAGACGTTCCTCGGCGCCCTGTGCGTCGCATCAGACGGCACAGGGCGCTACCTGCGGGTCGATGAGCGCGGTCTGCTGGCGAGTAGCGGGCTTCCCTACCTGGCCACGGACCAACTGAGCCGGTGGCGTGCCGCCGTAGCTGGTGAGCCCGGCGCCGACCTCGACGCGGCGATGCGGGCAGCCCGGCGCGACGGAGCCATCATCAAGAGCGGGTACCCCGAGCCGCTCAAGCGGGTCCCCCGTGGGACGGACCCTGAGCACCTTCGCGCGGATCTGCTGCGCTGGAAGGGCATCGAGGCCTGGGATCGCCTCGACGACGTCGGCCACGATCCCGCGCGCTGGCTGCTGTCGACGTGGGACGCCGGAGGAGACCTGTGCCGCTGGCTCGCCGTCCACGTCGGCCCGACGGACCTGCCGCGGACCCGCTGACCACGGCGCCCGTGAGGGGACGAAGGTCCCCCGGTGGACAGCGCTGGAAGAGACACTGCAGGAGCGAGCTGGCCGCGGGCGAGCTGCACGACCGAGAGGTCGGGACGCACATGGATCAGAGCACGGCTGATATCCGTGACGCCGAGTACACCTTGCATTGTGATGAGCCCCCATAGTGTGCAGATTCCAGCCACGTCAACAGCAGACCCGCAGGTCACAAGCCTAAGGCGACAACCGAACCACCAAAGTGAGCCAAGTCAGGTCTAGGTCGCGACCCGTCCGGGTCCACTGCGCGGTGACGGGTGCGCGCATCCACCTCGACCCGTCCCGCGGGAGCGGCCCACGGGACGGGTTCCGGCCCGTCGGCGAGGCCGAGCCCGCGCCCGGCGGTGTGCAACCGGCGTGGCGTGACCATCGGGTCCGGAGGAGGATCGCGGAATGCGGACGGTGTGCGGGATGGCGCGGAGGGTGCAGACGCTGATCGGGCGCGGCCGGAAGCCGGTCGCGCCCGTGGCCGGGGTGCGGCCGCTCGCCGGAGGGCGGCGGCCGCTGCTGACCGGCCGGATCGGCGAGCAGCGCCGCGGTGGTGCGCGGCTGGACCAGGTCGACGGCACGACGTGCGGCAGCGCCGTGCTCGTCGCGCTTTCGGCGTGGGCCGACCCGGCGGAGACGCTGCGCCTCGACGGTGAACGCGTGGCCGGCGCCGCGACCGCGGGCCCGTCACGGACGACCGCCTCGGCGGGGGTGACCATCGGATTCGGAGCGCGCTACGACCAGCGGCAGAGGCAGGTGCACCGCGAGTCGACGCGTCTGTGGCCGCAGGCTCTGGGCACCTCACCGTGGGGAATGGTCACGTGGCTGCGACGCCACGCGCCCGGTGCGGGCCCCTACCGTGTGCGACTGGTCGACGACGTGTCCACTGCCGACGTGGCGGCCGCACTCGCGGACGCGGCCGCGGCCCTCACGGCGGGCCGTCCGGTGCCGATGCTGGTGGGGCCGTTGGTGCCGCGGCACTACGTGATGGCGCTGGGCCTGCACAGCGGCGGCTGGCGGGTCTACGAGCCGACCAGCGGGCAGGTCCGGCCCCTGGACCTCGACCTGATCCGGCGCCGACGCCTCGGCCCGGTCCTCGGCTTCGACCGCCTCCACGCCCTGCTCCTCCCCACCTGACAGCCACCCCAAGACCCGCGAGTCGGGGTCTGGGTGCGCCCGAGTCGCGCTCTGGGTGCTGTCGGGCCGCCCCGACTCGCGCGCACGCAGGCCCCGACTCGCGCGCACGCAGGCCCCGACTCGCGGGTGGGTGGGTGTGGTTCCCGGCGAGGGCGCTCGTAGACTTGGCGAGGTGACCGACACCCTCCCACCGCGCACTGCCGACCTGCCCGCCCAGTGGAACCCGGGCGAGGTAGAGGGCGGCATGTACGAGCGGTGGGTCGAGGCCGGTTACTTCACCGCCGACGCGGCGAGCGACAAGCCGCCGTTCTCCGTCGTCCTCCCGCCGCCGAACGTCACCGGCAGCCTGCACATCGGGCACGCGTTCGAGCACACGCTGATCGACATACTGGTCCGGCGTCGCCGCATGCAGGGTTACGAGACGCTCTGGCTGCCCGGGATGGACCACGCCAGCATCGCCGTCCACACGTTGGTCGAGAAGGCGCTCGCCGCGGAGGGCACCAGCCGTCGCGAGCTGGGCCGTGAGGCGTTCATCGAGCGCACCTGGGCGTGGAAGGCCGAGCACGGTGGCGCGATCCTCGCGCAGATGCGGCGCCTGGGTGAGAGCGTCGACTGGTCCCGCGAGCGCTTCACGATGGACGACCGGTCCAACCGCGCCGTCCGTACGATCTTCAAGCGCCTCTTCGACGACGGCCTGATCCACCGCGCCGAGCGGATGGTCAACTGGTCCCCGGACCTGGGCAGCGTCCTGTCCGACATCGAGGTCGAGCACCGCGAGGTCGAGGGCGAACTGGTCTCCATCCGCTACGGCGACGGCCCCGACGCACTCGTCGTCGCCACCACCCGCGTCGAGACGATGCTGGGTGACACAGCCGTCGCGGTCCATCCCGACGACGAGCGGTACGCCCACCTCGTCGGCCGTGAGATCGAGCTCCCGCTGGCCGGACGCATGATCAGGATCGTGGCGGACACCCACGTCGACCCGGAGTTCGGCACGGGCGCGGTCAAGGTCACCCCGGCGCACGACCCCAACGACTTCGAGATCGGCCGCCGCCACGACCTCCCGATGCCGACGATCATGGATGAGTCCGGGCGGATCGCGGACACGGGCACCGAGTTCGACGGCATGGACCGGTTCGAGGCGCGGGTCGCCGTCCGGGAGGCACTGCGTTCGCAGGGCCGGATCGTCGCGGAGAAGCGCCCCTACCTGCACAGCGTCGGCCACTCCTCCCGCGGGAGGAAGGAGCCGATCGAGCCGCGGCTGTCCCTGCAGTGGTTCGTCAAGGTCGGGCCGCTGGCGGAGGCCGCGGGCGACGCGGTCCGCAGCGGCGACGTCACCGTCCACCCCAAGGAGCTGGAGCCGCGCTGGTTCGGCTGGGTCGACAACATGCACGACTGGTGCATCTCCCGCCAGCTCTGGTGGGGCCACCGCATCCCGGTGTGGTACGGCCCCGCCGGCGAGGTCGTCTGCCTGGGCCCGGGCGAGGAGCCGCCCACCGGCTGGACGCAGGACGAGGACGTCCTCGACACCTGGTTCTCCTCGGCCCTGTGGCCGTTCTCCACGCTGGGCTGGCCGGAGTCCACTCCGGACCTGGAGAAGTTCTATCCGACGTCCGTGCTGGTCACCGGATACGACATCCTCTTCTTCTGGGTCGCCCGGATGATGATGTTCGGCCTCTACGCGATGGACGGCCGGCGGCCCTTCGCCACCGTCTCGCTGCACGGAATGGTCCGCGACCAGTCCGGCAAGAAGATGTCGAAGTCCGCGGGAAACACCGTCGACCCGATCGTCTGGATGGACGCCTACGGCACCGACGCGGTGCGCTTCACGCTCGCCCGCGGTGCGAACCCGGGCACCGACGTCCCGATCGGTGAGGACGCCGTCCAGGCCTCGCGCAACTTCGGCACGAAGCTGTGGAACGCCACGCGTTTCGCGATGGCCAACGGCGCCACCCCCGCACTGCCGCTGCCCGCGCACCCCACCGACGCCGACGCGTGGACCCTCGGACGGCTGCGCGAGGTCCAGCAGCAGACCGACGCGCTGCTGGAGGACTACCAGTTCGCCAAGGCCATCGAGGGGCTCTACCACTTCGCCTGGAACGAGTTCTGTTCCTGGTACATCGAGCTGGCCAAACCCCAGCTGGCCGAGCCGGGGACGGCCGACGGGACCCGCGGCGTCCTCGGCCACGTCCTCGACGCCCTGTTGCGGATGCTGCACCCGGTCACCCCGTTCATCACCGAGGCGCTGTGGCAGGGACTCACGGGTGGCGAGTCGGTCGTCGTCGCACCGTGGCCGGTCGACGCGGGCGCCCCCGTCGACGAGGCCGCGGCGCGCCGGGTCACCGACCTGCAGAAACTGGTCACCGACATCCGTCGCTTCCGCACCGAGCAGCGGGTGCCCGACAGCCGCCGCGTCGCGGCCCGCCTCACCGGGCTGCACGAGGCCGGGCTGGGCCGCCACGCCGGCGCGATCGGCTCGCTGGTCCGGCTCGACGCCCCCTCGGCCGGCTTCGCCCCGACCGCCACGGTGGAGGTCGCCCTCGCCGCGGGCACCGTCCACGTCGAGCTCGACACGTCCGGCGCGATCGACGTCGGGGCCGAGCGGGCCCGCCTGGGCCGCGACCTGGCCGCCGCGCAGAAGGAGCTCGACCAGGCCGACCGGAAGCTCGGGAACCCGAAGTTCGTCGACAAGGCCCCGGCCGACGTCGTCCACGGCATCCGGGCCCGGCGTGCGACGGCGGCGGCCGACATCGAGCGGGTCGCGGCCAGGCTCGCCGCGCTCCCGTCATGACGGGTCCGGAGGGTGAGGGCGAGGTCCCGAGCCCCGAGGACGCCGTGATCTCCCACGTCCTCGACGCGATCCGCGGCGCCGACACCCCCGACGTCGTCCCGGCGACGTCGACGGTCGCGAGCTACGCCGAGTTCCTCGCCGTCGAGGCGGTGCTGGACCAGCGGTGGCCCGAGACGGTCATGGAGCCCTCGCTCGAACGGATCGCCGCGCTGGTCGATGTGCTCGGCGAGCCGCACCGTGGCTACCCTGTGGTGCACGTGACCGGCACGAACGGCAAGACGTCCACCGCGCGGATGATCGACGCGATTCTCACCGAGGTCGGCCTGCGGACCGGGCGCTACACCAGCCCGCACCTGCAGCGCGCCACCGAGCGGATCAACCTCGACAACCGGCCGGTCACGCCGGAGCGCTACGTCGACATCTATCGCGACGTCGAGCCGTTCTTGGGGATCGTCGACGCGAAGCACGGCCGGCTGTCGAAGTTCGAGGTGCTCACCGCGATGGGCTTCGCCGCCTTCGCCGACGCCCCGGTCGAGGCCGGCATCGTCGAGGTGGGCCTCGGCGGGCGGTGGGACGCCACCAACGTCGCCGACGGGACCGTCGCGGTGATCACACCCATCGGGCTCGACCATGCGGAGTTCCTCGGTTTCGACGTGCTCGGGATCGCCCGCGAGAAGGCCGGGATCATCAAGGCGGGCGCCGTGGCGGTACTCGCCGCCCAGGACAAGGGTGTGGCGGAGGTCCTGCTCGAGCGCTGCGTCGAGGTCGGGGCGCAGGTCGCCCGCGAGGGTGCGGAGTTCGGCGTCACCGAGCGGGAGATCGCGGTCGGCGGGCAGCGGATCACGCTGCAGGGCCTCGGCGGCGTCGTCGACGACATCTTCCTGCCGCTCCACGGGGAGCATCAGGCGTCCAACGCCGCACTCGCCCTGGCGGCCGCGGAGGCGCTGATCGGTGCCGGTCCGAGTCACCCGATCGATCCCGGCGCGGTCCGCGCGGCGTTCGCGGGCGTGTCGTCGCCGGGCAGGTTGGAACGGCTCGCCGCTGGTCCGGGCATGCCCACGGTGCTGGCCGACGCCGCGCACAACCCGCACGGAGCACGCGCACTGGCCGCCGCTCTGACCACGGAGTTCCGGTTCACCCGGCTGATCGGCGTGCTCGGGATCATGACCGGCAAGGACGCCAGGGGGATACTCGCCGAGCTCGAACCGGTGCTGCACGAGGTCGTGATCACGGCCAACTCCTCGCCGCGGGCGATGGACCCCGACGAGCTCGGTGCGCTCGCCACGGAGGTGTTCGGCTCCGACCGGGTGAGCGTCGAGCCGGTGCTCGCCACTGCCGTCGAGCAGGCGCGGGAGCTGGCCGAGGAGGGTGGCGAGTCGGGCGTCGGAGTGGTCGTCAGCGGGTCGGTCGTGACGGTGGGGGAGACCCGGACGATGTACGGGAAGGAGCCGTCGTGACCGCCGACGTGCTCGTTCCCGCGGAGGGGGCGTCGTGACCGCCGACGTGCTCGTTCCCGCGGAGGGGGCGTCGTGACCGCCGACGTGCGCTCCTGCGGAGGGGCGTCGTGACAGCGCCTGATCCGATGAAGGGGATCCGCGGGGTGTTCGCGGTGACGCTGATCCTCGAGTCGATCGTCGTGCTGCTCGCGCTGCTGGTACTGCCGAAGTTCGGCGACGGCGCCACGCCGCTGGGCGTCGCGGCGATCCTCGGCGTGGCGGTGCTGATGGTGGTCGCGTCCGGTCTGCAGCGGCGCCGGTGGGGCCTCGGGCTCGCCCTCGGCCTGCAGGTTGCGACGATCGCGTGCGGTGTGTTCGTACCCGCGCTCGGCGTGATGGGTGTGGTGTTCGCGCTCGTCTGGGCCGGGTTGGTGTGGTTCCAGCGCGACGTCGCCGAGAAGATGGCGCGCGGTGAGCTGCCGAGCCAGCAGGTTCCGGATTCGTAAGCGGATCTCTGATCGCGGCCGCCGCGCAGCGATCATCATGGCGGTGTGCCTACCACCTCATCCCGCCCGCTGCTCCGCAGGCCTGCTGTCCTGATCGCGCTCGCGGGCGGTGTCGTGCTCGCCGCGGTGGCGCTGGCGCTGTTCCAGCCGTGGAAGCTGTTCGTCGACCAGCAGGTGGACGAGGCGCTGCCGAGCGCCGGGCTGCCCGCCTCGGCTCCGGTCGCACCCGGTCCGGTCGCACCCGGTCCGGTCGCATCGGAACCGGCCGCACCCGGGCAGGTCGCAGCCGTCGAGCCGCCTGCGCCTGCGGCACCGGCCGAGCCGGTGGTCCTCGCCCGCGGCGAGCTGATCAGCCACGAGCACGCGAGCAGCGGAACCGCGCAGATCCTCCAGCTCGCCGACGGTTCGCGCGTCCTGCGGCTGGCGGATCTGGACACCAGCGACGGCCCGCTGCTCAAGGTCTGGCTCACCGACGCACCCGTCGTCGACGGCCGCGACGGCTGGTACGTCTTCGACGACGGGCGCGTCGTGGATCTCGGGGAGCTGAAGGGCAACGTGGGCAGCTCGAACTATCCGATCCCCGCCGACGCCGACCTCGCCGCGCTCACCAGCGTGAGCATCTGGTGCGAGCGGTTCAGCGTGTCGTTCGGCGCGGCCGCCCTGTCCTGAGACCGTCGGGGGACCTCGCTACGCTGCTCGCGTGACCGAACGCACCCTCGTCCTCGTCAAGCCCGACGGCATCGCGCGCAAGCTGGCCGGTGAGGTCCTCGCCCGGATCGAGCGCAAGGGCCTCGACATCGTGGCCGTCGAGCTGCGTACCATCGACCGCGAGCTGGCCGCCCAGCACTACGCCGAGCACGACGGCAAGCCCTTCTTCGACTCCCTGCTGGAGTTCATCACCTCGGGGCCCGTGCTGTCCGCCGTGGTCGAAGGCCCGCGTGCGATCGCTGCGTGGCGCCAGCTCGCCGGCGGCACCGACCCGGTCGAGAAGGCGGCGCCGGGCACCGTCCGCGGCGACTACGCGCTGGAGACCCAGTCGAACCTGGTGCACGGGTCCGACTCGCCCGAGTCCGCTGCGCGGGAGATCAAGCTCTGGTTCCCGAACGTGTGAGCAGTGCCTTCGGCGGGCAACCGCTCGTCCTCCGCCCGCGCCGCGTCGATGAGGTCTATCCGGAGATCCAGGCTGCCCGTCACGGTGCCGCGCGGGTACGCCGCACCACCGACGTCGTCACCGCGACCGCACCGGCCACCGCGACCGTCACCGCCACGGCGAGCAGCACGCCCGGACCGAGCCCGGCCACCCAGCGCGAGATCGCCCCCTGCACCCCGACGGCGGCCGACACCACCGGGTCGCGCGTCACGCTGCCGGTGAGCGCGCGGATCTCGAACCAGCCGTTCCACGGATCAGCTCCCCACGAGCTCTGTGGCGGCCTGGCGCAGCGATTCGGAGTCCATGCTGCCGGCGAACGTGCGCGACGACCCGTCGGCGCCGACGAACGCGAACGCCGGCTGGCCGAACACTCCGAACCGCTGCCACAGCGACCCGTCCTCGTCCACGACGTGCGTCAGCTCCTCCATCCCGGTGTCGGACACGAAGTCCCGCATCTCGTCGATCTCGCCCCGGCCCGGGACGCCCAGGAACCGGATCTTCCCCTCGAACTCGGCAGCGACCGCCGCCACGCCGGGCCCCTCGGCCCGACAGGTCGTTCAGAAGGGGGCCCAGAACCAGAGGACCACCGGGGTGCCGGCCAGTGTGGCCGCGTCGAGTCGGCCGCCGTCGACGGTGGCGGCGGCGAAGTCCAGCGTGCCCGTCGCGGCCGTCCCGGTGCCCGGCGGGGACGAGCAGGCCGACAGCGCGAGAGCCAGCGCGGCCAACACGATCAGGACCGCGCGGCGCGCGGTCGCGTGCGAGGGCTCATGGGCGGATGGTGTCACCCGTAGGTGGCGCACGCACACGAGCGCGCCGGACGTAAGGATTTCGCCCGCACGCGGCGTGACGCCCACCGGAAACGTCGGTACCGCCGGTTACCGTGCCTCACATGGGGGACGGACTGGTCCAGGCGCGGGGGCTGCGCAAGCGTTACGGGATGTCGAGGCGGTGCGCGGCATCGACGTCGAGGTCGCGCCGGGGGAGGTGTTCGGGTTCCTGGGGCCCAACGGCGCCGGCAAGTCGTCCACGATGCGGATGATCGCCTGTGTGTCGCCGCGTTCGGAGGGCACGCTGCAGGTGCTGGGTATGGACCCTGGCGTCGACGGGCCGCGCATCCGGGCGCGCATCGGCGTCGTCCCGCAGCAGGACAACCTCGACGCCGAGCTCACGGTCCGCCAGAACCTGGAGATCTACGGCCGCTACTTCGGGCTGTCGAGGGCCCACGTGCGCGCCAAGGCCGTCGAGCTGCTGGAGTTCGCCCAGCTCACCGAGCGTGCCGACGATGCGGTCGAGCCCCTCTCGGGAGGGATGAAACGGCGGCTCACGATCGCCAGGGCGCTGGTCAACGACCCCGAACTGCTGCTGCTGGACGAGCCCACCACCGGGCTCGACCCCCAGGCCCGCCACCTGCTGTGGGAGCGGCTCTACCGGCTCAAGCGCGAGGGGGTCACCCAGATCATCACCACTCACTACATGGACGAGGCGGAGCAGCTCTGCGATCGGCTCGTCGTCATGGACGGCGGGGTGATCGTCGCCGAGGGTTCCCCCGCCGGTCTGATCGAGCGGTACTCCACCCGGGAGGTACTGGAGCTGCGGTTCACACCCGAGTCGGCGCCCACGGCCGCGGACCTCGCTCACCTGGCCGAGCGCGTCGAGCAGCTCCCCGACCGGTTGCTGCTCTACGCGGCCGACGGCGAGCACGTCCACCGTGAGGTGGCGCGCGCCGGGCACCGGCCGCTGACGGCGCTGGTGCGTCGCTCGTCGTTGGAGGACGTGTTCCTCCGGCTCACCGGCCGAAGCCTGGCCGAGTGATGGGCTGCTGTTCCTGGTGGCCTTCGGGGTGGGGTTCGGTGCGCTGATAGACGGCACGGGGCGCGCCGCGGAAGCCACCGGTGGCGTCGACTACCTGGTGTGGCTCGCGCCCGCTCTGCTCGCCGTGTCGGCGGTGCAGAGTGCGGCGTTCGAGTCCACCTACCCGGTGCTGTCGGGATTCAAGTGGCAGCGGATCTACCACGCCATGACGGCCGGACCGCTCTCGCCGGAGCAGGTCGCGCTGGGCCATCTGAGCTGGACGGTGGCGAAGATGGGGGTCTCCGGGGCGGTCTTCGTCGGGGTCGTCGCCGCTTTCGGTGGCGTCGCCGGCCCGGGCATCGCGCTGTCGCTGCTGGCCGCCACCCTCACCGGAGCCGCGGTCGCGGCTCTCGTGATGGCGTTCGCCGCGACCGTCGAGAACGAGGGCGCGGCGTTCAACGGTCTGTTCCGGTTCGTCGTCATCCCGATGACGCTGTTCAGCGGCACGTTCTTCCCGGTCGACCGGCTGCCGGGCTGGGTCCAGCCGGTCACGTGGATCTCACCGCTGTGGCACGGCACCGAGCTCGCCCGCGACGCGGCACTCGCCGTCTGGCGTCCTCTGCCGGTCCTGGGCCACCTCGCCTACCTGGCGGTGCTGCTCGCGCTGGGCCTCGTTCTGGTCCAGCGGTCCTACCGGCGGAGGTTGGCCCGGTGAGCACCCCGATCGGCACCACGGTCGACGCCCCGAGCCGGCCCTCACCGCTGCTGTGGCTGATGCCCGCCGGCAGCTACGCCGGACGGTCACGGATGCTGCTGCTGCGCTCGGCCACGGTGTCGCGCCGCACCTGGCTGGCGTTCGTGTCCGGGTTCTTCGAACCGGTGTTCTACCTGGTCGCGATGGGCCAAGGCCTCGGTTCGCTGGTCGGCGTGCTCCCCGGCCCCGACGGCACCCCCATCAGCTACGCCGCGTTCATCGCCCCCGGCCTGCTCGCGGCGTCCGCGATGAACGGCGCGGTGTTCGACTCGACGTTCAACGTGTTCTTCAAGCTCAAGTACGCGAAGCTGTACGACGCGATGCTGGCGACCCCACTGGGAACGGTCGACGTCGCGCTCGGCGAGATCGGCTGGGCATTGATCCGCGGCGGGCTCTACGCGCTGGGGTTCCTCAGCGTCATGGCCGGGTTCGGGCTGCTCACCTCGCCGTGGGCACTGCTGGCGCTACCGGCGGCGCTGCTGGTGGCGTTCGCGTTCGCCGCGGTCGGGATGGCGGCCACGTCGTTCATGCGGTCGTGGCAGGACTTCGACCTGGTCACACTCGTGACGCTGCCGATGTTCCTGTTCTCGACGACCTTCTACCCGCTCTCGGTGTACCCGCGATGGCTGCAGATCGTGGTGGAGTGCCTGCCGCTCTACCATGCGGTCGAGCTGATGCGTGGGCTCACCACGGGCGCGGTGCATGTCGGGATGCTCGCCAACCTGACCTACTTCCTGATCATGATCGCGTTCGGCGTGACGATCGCCGCCCGCCGCCTCGACGCGCTCCTGCTCCGGTAGACACCGACCCGGGCCCGCAGGCGCGTCGTCACCGCCGCTGACCGGGTGGTTCGGCCGGTGGGCGACTGGGGTAGCCGCCGCGTCCGCACGGGTCGATGATGTACCCCATGACGGTCACCTCGCATCGGTCGACACTGGCGGATCTGGTTCGGGGTGTGGTGGTCGCACTGCTGGCGGTCGCCCAGGTTGCGGTGGCCGGGCTGAGCGGGAGCGGGGCCTTCGGCGAGTCCCAAGGTGTGGTGGCGAACTCCTACGCCACGCCGCTGCTCGCCGCCGGCTGGACGTTCACGATCTGGGGCCCGATCTACCTGCTGTTCCTGGTCTACGCGGGCTACCAGCTGCTTCCCCGGCAACGGGCGCGCGAGGTCCACCGCCGCACCGGCTGGTGGCTGGCCGCGTCCGCGGTGCTCAACCCCGCCTGGATCGTCGCGTTCGGCGCCCGTGCGGTGCCGGTCGCGGAGTTGTTGCTCGTCGCACTCATGGTGGCTCTGGCCGTGGTGTTCGGCAGGCTCAGCCGGGAACCGGCGGTCGACCTCACCGAGCGGATCGCCTTCCGCGGACCGGTCGCGCTCTACACGGGCTGGGTGTCGTTGGCGACGGTCCTCGGCACCGCGGCGACCGGTGTGTGGGCCGGGCTGCCCGGGGACAACGCACTGGCCGTGATCGCCGCGGTGGTCGTGCTGCTGGCCGCGGCGGCGATCGTCGCGTGGGTGGTGCTCTCGGGCACGGCAGTGATCGGCTATGCCGCTGCCACGGTGTGGGCGCTGGCCGGGATCGCGCTGAACAACCCGCCCGCCGCCGTCGTGGTCACGGGAGCTGTGGCGATCGTCGCAATCCTCGCGGCCACGTACCGCCGGCTGGCCACGGCCGCGAACCCGCGGCGGGCCGCGTGGGGCTGACGGCCCACCGGTCCACCGCGCCGGACGGCTTCTGATCAGCGGGGCAGGTCGACGCGCAGCCGGGTGGAGTCGTCGACGGCGAGCCCACCCTGCACGGCGGACACGGCCTGCAGTCTCGCGTCCTGGCCCAGGACGGCTACGGTCCCCCCGTCGTCGACGCCGAGCGCGACGCCACCGCTGACCACGACGACGCGCCCGGCCGGGTCGAGACCCACGGTCGCGTCGGGCAGGGCCAGCCGGGACGGCGCCACGCCCTTCGCCAGCTGCACCGCGACCGGCGTCGCGCGGTCACCGCGCCGGTCGCCGGCGTCGATCACCGGGCCCAGCTCGCGCTCCGCGTCGAGCGCGAGCAGCCGGCCGTCGGGTAGGATCCAGCCGCGTCTGTCGGCGCGCACGACACCACCGGAGATCGCGCCCGCCACGATCCGCACGACGTCCCCGCCGGCGATCCGGTAGGCCCCTGAGGCCGTGCCGAGGAGCGGCGGGCGACCACCGAGATCGGTGATCAGCAGGGACCCTTGCCCCGGTGCCGGGTGGGGCGCGAGTGCGCCCACCACGCCGAGCGTGGCCGTCAGGACGGCGATCGGTGACGTCCGCGCCGTGGTCGTGGGCCTGTCCTCGTGGTCGGTCCGCCGACCGTACCGACGGGACGAGCGTGACGTGGGCATTCGCGACAACCGGCCTCCGGTCCCACGCGACCGCGTCGGGCGGGCCGCGAGCCGAGGCCGCCCAGGGCGCCCGCGTCCACCGGCAGGGCTACCGTGGTGCAGCGTGAGCCTGTCGGTGTTTCCCCAACTCGAACTCCTGCTGCCGCGCGTGGCGAAGCCCGTGCAGTACGTCGGCGGTGAGCTGAACGCGCAGCTGGGGGACTGGGATTCCGCGGTCGTCCGGTGGGCGCTGATGTACCCCGACGCCTACGAGGTCGGGCTGCCCAACCAGGGCGTCCAGATCCTGTACGAGGTGCTCAACGAGCGCCCCGACACCCTCGCCGAACGCTGCTACGCCGTGTGGCCCGATCTCGAGGCGCTGATGCGCGAGCACGGCGTCCCCGCGTTCACCGTCGACGGGCACCGGCCGCTGGGCGCGTTCGACCTGCTCGGCATCAGCTTCTCCACCGAGTTGGGCTACACGAACATGCTCACCTCACTCGACCTCGCCGGCATCCCGCTGCACGCGGTCGACCGAGGAGTCGATCATCCGGTCGTCGTCGCGGGGGGCCACGCGGCGTTCAACCCGGAGCCGATCGCGGCCTTCGTCGACGTGGCCGCGCTGGGCGACGGCGAGGAGATCGTCGGCGACATCACCGACGTCGTCAGGGAGTGGAAGGCCCAGGGCCGGCCGGGTGGGCGCCGTGAGCTCCTGCTGCGGCTGGCGGCCACCGAGGGCTGTTACGTGCCGTCGCTGTACGCGGTCACCTACGCGCAGGACGGCGGGATCGCCGCGGTCGAGCCCGTCGACGAGCGCGTGCCGCGCACCGTCACCAAGCGCACCACCACCGACCTGGACTCCTGGCCCTACCCCAAGGCGCCGCTGGTGCCACTGGCCGAGACCGTGCACGAGCGCGCCAGCGTCGAGATCTTCCGGGGTTGCACCCGCGGCTGCCGGTTCTGCCAGGCCGGGATGATCACCCGCCCGGTGCGGGAGCGGACCTTGGCGGGCATCGGCGAGATGGTGGACGCCTCGGTGCGCGCGACCGGGTTCGACGAGGTGGGTCTGCTGTCGCTGTCCTCGGCGGACCACTCCGAGATCGCGGACATCACCAAGGGCCTGGCCGACCGCTACGAGGGCACCAACACCTCGCTGTCGCTCCCGAGCACCCGCGTCGACGCGTTCAACATCGACCTGGCGAAGGAGATCAGCCGCAACGGCCGCCGCTCCGGGCTCACGTTCGCCCCCGAGGGCGGGTCGGAACGGATCCGGCGGGTGATCAACAAGATGGTGTCGGAGGAGGACCTCATCCGCACCGTCTCCGAGGCGTTCGGCCAGGGCTGGCGTCAGGTCAAGCTGTACTTCATGTGCGGGCTGCCCACCGAGGAGGACTCCGACGTCCTGGAGATCGCGGGCATGGCACACCGCGTGATCCGCGCCGGGCGCGAGGCGTCCGGGCGCAACGACGTCCGCTGCACCATCTCCATCGGTGGGTTCGTGCCCAAGCCGCACACCCCGTTCCAGTGGGCCGCGCAGTGCCACCCCGACGTCGTCGACGACCGCCTCCGCCAGCTCCGCGCCGCCGTCAACAGCGACCGCAAGCTCGCCCGCAACATCGGCATGCGCTACCACGACGGCAAACCGTCCCTGATCGAGGGCCTGCTGGCCCGCGGCGACCGCCGCGTCGGTGCCGTCATCGAACGGGTCTGGCGCGACGGCGGCCGCTTCGACGGGTGGAGCGAGCACTTCTCCTACGAGCGCTGGACCGCCGCCGCGACCGCCGAGCTGGAACCGTCGGGCGTCTCGATGGAGTGGTACACGACCCGTGAGCGCGGGCAGTCCGAGATCCTCCCGTGGGACCACCTCGACTCGGGCCTCGAACGCGAGTGGCTCTGGGACGACTGGCAGGAGGCCCTCGCCGGCCGGGAGCAGGACGACTGCCGCTGGACGCCGTGCTTCGACTGCGGCGTCTGCCCGTCGACCGGCACCGACATCGAGGTGGGTCCGAGCGGCACGGCCCTCCTGCCGCTGGCCGTGGTGAACCCGATCTCGAGCCGCCCCGCGGACTCCGCGCACGGCGGCGTCGACCCGGGTGGCTGAGGGCACCGGCGCCGGACCGCGCGCGACGATCCGCGTGGCCGACGAGCGCGACGTGACCGCGCTCGCGCGGCTGCGGAGGACGTGGTCGGAGGAGCGGGCCGGCGCTCCGGTGGAGGACCCGGGGTTCGAGGCGGCCTTCGCCCAATGGTGGCGCGTGGAGATGCTGCGCCGCACGTTCTGGCTGGCCGAGGTGGGATCGGAACGCAGCGGGCTGACCGCGGTCGGCTCCCTGAACGTCGTGGAGATCGTCCACATGCCGCGGCCGGGCGCGCGGGGAGGTCGGATCGGGCACGTCGGCAACGCGTTCGTCCTTGCGTCCTTCGCCGACCGTGGGGTGCCCGGCGCCCTGCTGGCCGCGGCGATCGACCATGCCCGCAGCCGCCGCTACCGCCGGCTGCTGCTCGCTCCGACGCCGGGGAGCAGCGCGTTCTACCGGCGCGCGGGCTTCGCGCCCGCGGGCGAGTCGCTCCTCGCCCTCGACCCCACGGCGGCCCCGTCCGCGTGACCAGGGCCGGACCCCGGACAACCCCGCGGGTGGGTGGCCCTCGCGGCTCGTAGGCTGCGGGGATGGCACGCGTGCGTCCCGGAGAGGCCGCCAACCCCGCAGCTCCCACGGTGGTGCGGGTGCGGTTGCGGTTCGCCAAGCGCGGGAGGCTCCGGTTCCTCTCCCACCGCGACGTGGCCCGCAGCTTCGAGCGGGCCGTCCGCCGGGCCGGGGTACCCGTCGCCCACTCCCACGGGTTCAGCCCGCATCCCCGCCTGTCGTGGATCGGCGCCGCGCCCACCGGTGCGGCGAGCGAGGCCGAGTACGTGGAGATCGGCCTGACCCGACCGGTGGATCCCGCCGAGCTCGCGATCGCCCTCGACTCCGCCTTGCCCGAGGGGATCGACATCCTCGCCGCCGCCGTGGCCGAGGGTGCCTCGCTGGCCGAGCGGATCGACGCGAGCCGCTGGGTCACCGAGCTGCCCGGCGTCGACCCCGAGCTGCTGCGGACGGCCGTCGCCGCACTGCTCGCCGAGACGTCGGTGGTCGTCGAGCGGCTCACCCCGTCGGGCCGTCGCCAGATCGACGTCCGGGCGGCTCTGGTGCACGCCGAGGTCGGCACCGATCCCGCCACGTCGGGTGTCTCACCCTCGACGGGCACCGCCGCGTCCCCGGTCTGTGCGACAATGGCCACGGTCGTACGGCAGACGACACCCGCCGTACGACCCGATGACGTGTTGGGTGCACTCGACGTTGTCGCAGGCCTCGTGCCGCCGGTGCCCGCCAAGGCCACCCGGATGGCGCAGGGACTGCTCGACCATCGAGGTGACCTGGCCGACCCTCTCGGCTCCGACCGGGTGACCACCCGGGCGTGAGGTGGGCAGGTCGGTCCCGGCGCACCGGCGCCCGAGCCGGTCACCGGCACGCTGTCGACGCACGGATCCGCCCCCGGGGCGGGGTGGAACACCAGGATTGCTCGCCGCGTACCGCGCGGAGAGAACTGCACGTGCCCCTGCGCGGCCGCCTTCGTTGAGGCGCCCGGGGGCGGAGGAGCTGAATGTCGAACCGCGAGACCCCCGCCGGTACCACCGGCGGGAAACCGACCGTACCCACCATGGACGAGCTTCCCGAGAAGATGCGGGTGCACACGCTGGCCAAGCTGCTCGTGCGCACCAGCCGGGAGGTGCTCGCCGCCCTCGCCGATCTCGGTGTCGAGGCCCGCGGTGCTCAGTCCAGCATCGACCGCAAGACCGCCGAGCAGGTCGTCACGGCGCTGACCGGCGGCGCCGGGCCGGCCGCGCCCCGCGCCGAGGTCCCCGGGACACCTGCCCCCGGGACACCTGCCACCGGGACACCTGCCACCGGGACACCTGCTGCCGAGAGCACCGGCGGTGGGGCGACGACGTCCACGGCCACGGCACCGGCACAGACGGACCCGTGGTCCGCCGCGCCCGCTGCGTCGAAGCGGGAGACCGCCCCACGGGTGGGCGCTCCCCTCGTCCCGCTGTTCGCGCCCCCCACGCCGCTGTTCCAGCCGCCCACCCGGCCGGCACGCACCAGCCGCCGGGCCGCCGCCGCCGACTTCGACGCCGACGTCGCCGACACCCCGGACTCCGACACCGCCGACTCCGACACCGCCGACTCCGCCGCCACTGCGGACGCCGAGAACGAGTCGCCTGCCCGGCGCCGGCGCACCGGCCGCCGCGCCACCGAGCGCCCCGACGAGGCGGATGTGTCGGAGGACACGGACGCCGACACCACTGACGAGCCGGCTGGATCCGACGACCCGGACGACACGGACGAGGACGGCGCCGCACGGCGGCGCCGTCGTCGCGGTCGCCGTGGGCGTGGGCGTGGGCGTGGTGGCGAGGGCGGCGACGACGAGGGGACCGAGGACGGGCCGACCGACGGCGCGACGGACGGGGTGGACGGCACCGAGGTGTCCGGCCGCCGGTCCGTCTCCACGCCCGACCCTGTGACCGACTCCGGGACCGACTCCGGGACCGACCGTGGGACCGACCAGGAGGCGGACGGGTCCGACGGCGAGGACGAGGAGTCCGACGACGGGGACGGGAGCAGTTCCCGCCGCAGGCGCCGGCGCCGCCGTCGCCGCGGATCGGGCGACGACACCGCCGACAACAACAACGACGACGACCCGCCCGGCACGGTCACTCGCGTCCGCGCGCCCCGGGAGCCACGCGCCGAGCGGGAGCCGGACACCGACGGTGACGGCGTCCAGAGTGTCCGCGGCTCCACCCGGCTGGAGGCGAAGCGTCAGCGTCGCCGCGCCCGCCGGGCCGCCGGCCGCCGCCGGGTACCGATCCTGTCGGAGGCCGAGTTCCTCGCCCGCCGCGAGTCGGTGGACCGGACGATGGTCGTGCGCGAGCGGGGCGACCGCGTCGAGATCGGGGTGCTGGAGGACGAGATCCTCGTCGAGCACTTCATCGCCGACGTCCACGGCAGCGGTTCCGGCACTGCGCCGTCGATGGTGGGCAACATCTACCTCGGCCGCGTGCAGAACGTGCTGCCCAGCATGGAGGCTGCGTTCATCGACATCGGCCGCGGGCGCAACGCCGTGCTCTACGCCGGTGAGGTGGACTGGGACGCAGCCGGCCTCGGTGGCAAGGCCCGGCGTATCGAGCAGGCCCTGAGCAGCGGTGATCCGGTGCTCGTGCAGGTGACCAAGGATCCGATCGGGCACAAGGGGGCGAGGCTGACCACACAGATCAGCCTCGCGGGCCGGTTCCTGGTCTACGTGCCGTCCGGGGGCGCGGCGGGGATCAGCCGCAAGCTGCCCGACCTCGAGCGCAAGCGGCTCAAGGACATGCTCAAGGAAATCGTTCCCAGCGAGGCCGGGGTGATCATCCGTACCGCGTCGGAGGGTGTGAGCCACGAGGCGCTGGAGCGCGACGTCCGCCGCCTGCAGGCGCAGTGGGAGGTCGTCGAGACCAGGGCGAAGCAGACCGGCCCGAACAAGCCCAAGGCGCCGGTGCTGCTCTACGAGGAGCCCGACCTCCTCATCAAGGTCGTCCGCGACCAGTTCAACGAGGACTTCTCGCGCCTCGTCGTCCAGGGCGACGACGCGTTCGACACGCTGTCCAACTACGTCGGGCACGTGGCGCCCGAGCTCGCCGACCGGATGACCCGGCACGTGGGTACGACCGACGCCTTCACGGAGTATCGCATCGACGAGCAGCTGCTCAAGGCACTCGACCGCAAGGTCTGGCTGCCCTCGGGCGGCACCCTGGTGATCGACCGGACCGAGGCGATGACCGTCGTCGACGTCAACACCGGCAAGTTCACCGGGTCCGGCGGCAACCTCGAGGAGACGGTCACCCGCAACAACCTCGAGGCGGCGGAGGAGATCGTCCGCCAGCTCCGGCTGCGCGACATCGGCGGCATCATCGTCATCGACTTCATCGACATGGTGCTCGAAGCCAACCGTGACCTCGTCCTGCGGCGCCTCACCGAATGCCTGTCCCGCGACCGCACCCGCCACCAGGTGGCCGAGGTGACGTCGCTGGGGCTGGTGCAGATGACGCGCAAGCGCGTCGGCGGCGGGCTGCTGGAGCACTTCTCCACACCGTGCGAGCACTGCCGCGGGCGTGGCGTGATCGTCTCCGCCGAGCCGGTTATCGACAAGGGCGACACGGTGCGGCCCGAGGAGGGCTCCGGCCGCAGGTCGCGGCGCGGGAGCAGGCGTGACGACGACCGGAACGGTCCCGACCCGCGCGACGAGCCGGGCCGGGGCACGCAGGGCACTACTCCCCGGAGCGAGTGGCGCAACGGGCGTGACGCCGACGCCGCCGCGGAGGTGCCCGCCGACGTCGCGGACGCCTCGGTCGAGGTGGGTGCGCCGGTCACACCGGGAGAGCGGACCGGCGACGACGTCACCGCCGGGTCCGTGGAGGAGATCGCCGTCGAGCAGGCGAGCTCACCCGGTCCGGTCGCCGAGCCGGCGGCCGAGGCCGGGCGCAACGGTCGCCCGGCCGGTCGGCGTCGTGGCCGGGTCACGCGTACGGCTGGCGCTCCTGCTGCCACCGACGGTGACACCGCCCCGGCAGTCGTGACCGTCCCCGCGATGCGGGCCGCCGAGGCCCCGGCAGCGGCTCAGGCCGTGGCGGCACAGTCGGTCGCGGCTCAGCGGGGATCGACGCAGCCGGTCGAGACGCGGCCGGTCGAGACGCAGCCGGTCGAGAAGGCGCAGCCCGAGAAGGCGCAGCCTGAAGTGACCCAGGCGGGGGCACCCGCCGAGCCCGCACCCGAGCCGGCGGCACAGCCCGTGGC
>JAJAZD010000153.1 GCA_026785945.1 Pseudonocardia sp.
GGCCGAATCGATCATGCAGACCCCTTTGCCCCCAACCGAGCTGATCATCGGCGGGCAAGAACGGCGTTCAGCCATCCTGCGCCAAGTGCGCCGAACGGTCGTCAACCACCGTCAACCGGCTCCGAAGTCTGGAGCAGACTGCGACCCCATTTCGCCTGCTCCGATGCCGTGCTCCAGTTCTGCTCCAGAACCGCGTCCGCGAGCGTGTTCGATGATCCCGAGCAAGATCGCATAAAGATCAACAGAAGGTCGCCCTGTTCGCCAGTTTCCGCAGGTCACAACGCAAAACGGGCGGTTCCCCCGTCGACAGGAACCGCCCGTTTCGACCGTCGGGACGACAGGATTCGAACCTGCGACCCCTTGACCCCCAGTCAAGTGCGCTACCAAGCTGCGCCACGTCCCGGCCTCCCCCGCAGGGGCCTGCCGACCATACCGCACGGGCCGGCCGCGAACTCCGCTGGACCGGTCGTGGCTCCCCCCTACCGCGCCGGTAGCTGCACCTGCTGTCCGACGCCGCCGGTCTCCCGCCGGTCGCGACACCTCGCAGTGTCGTGAGGCCGGGCGGCGGGCGCCACCGCCTTGCTTTCCCGGCGTCGGTGACCGGCGGCGCCGATCGTCCAGTGGAGCCGTTGACGCGCCGACGGGTCAGGTCTTGCGGCCCCGCTTCTCCCGCACGCGCACCGAGATGCGTACCGGCGATCCGACGAAGCCGAACTCCTCGCGCAGGCGTCGTTCGATGAACCGCCGGTACCCGGCCTCCAGGAAGCCGCTGCTGAACAGCACGAACGTCGGCGGCCGGATGGTCGCCTGGGTCGCGAAGAGCACCTTGGGCTGCTTGCCGCTGCGCACCGGAGGTGGCGTCGCGGCGATCACGTCGGACAGCCACCCGTTGAGCCTGCCCGTGGGGATGCGGCGGTCCCACGAGGCCAGGGCCGTGCGCAGCGACGGGGCGATCCTCGACACCGAACGGCCGGTCAGCGCCGAGATGTTGACCGTCTCGGCCCACTGGACGCGGCCGAGGTCGCGTTCCAGCTCGCGCTTCATGGCGAGCCTGCGGTCCTCGTCGACGAGGTCCCACTTGTTGAACGCGAGGACGAGCGCACGTCCCGCATCGACGACCATGTTGATCACCCGCTGGTCCTGCTCGGCGATCGGTTCGCCCGCGTCGATCAGCACGACCGCCACCTCGGCGGCCTCGATCGCGGCCTGTGTGCGCAGGCTCGCGTAGTACTCCATCCCGCTGGCCATCTTGACGCGCTTGCGCAGGCCCGCGGTGTCGACGAAACGCCACACCTCGTCGTCGAGCTCGACCAGGGAGTCCACCGGGTCGACGGTCGTCCCGGCCACCTCGTGGACGACCGAGCGGACCTCCCCGGACACCCGGTTGAGCAGGCTCGACTTGCCCACGTTGGGCTTGCCCACGAGCGCGACGCGGCGCGGACCGCCCACACCCGAGCCGAACGCGTCACGCGGGCTCGTGGGGAGGGCGTCGAGGATCGCGTCGAGGAGGTCACCCGAGCCGCGGCCGTGCAGACCGCTGACCGGGCGGGGCTCGCCGAGCCCGAGGCGCCACAGGGCCGCCGTGTCGGAGGTGAGCCTGTCGTCGTCGACCTTCGTGGCCGCGAGGAGGACCGGACGGTCGGACCGGCGGAGCACCCGCGCCACGGCCTCGTCGGTGGTGGTGGCGCCGACGCTGGCGTCGACGACGAGCAGGATCGCGTCGGCGGTGGCCATGGCCATCTCGGCCTGCGCCGCGACAGCGGCCGCCAAGCCGGTGGCGTCGGGCTCCCAACCGCCCGTGTCCACGAGGGTGAAACGGCGGCCGTTCCACAGCGCGTCGTAGGCGATGCGGTCGCGCGTGACGCCGGGGATGTCCTGCACCACGGCCTCACGGCGCCCGATCAACCGGTTCACCAGCGTCGACTTGCCGACGTTGGGGCGTCCGACCACCGCGAGCACCGGGGTCGGGGGCAACGCACCCTCGAGGCCGACCGCGTCGTCGTCGAACTCCCCGTCCTCGTCGACGGCGACGTACTCGGCGGGGTCGATGCCCAGCTCGGCCATCGCCGCCCGATCGTCGGCGCTGCCGCCCGACCCCGCGAGCGGGCCTCCCGCGCCGTTGCTCGGCCCCACGAGCGGGCCTCCCGCGCCGTTGTTCGGCCCCGCAAGCGGGCCTTCGGTGTCGTTGCTCGGCCCCACGCGCGGGCCTTCGGTGTCACTCACTGCCTGTTACTCCGTACCTCATCGAGTTCTCGGACCATCCCGGCCAGCTCGGCACGGACGGTCTCGGTGGCGGCGCTCAGGCCCGCCCGGCCCCCGCCGCTGGGGATGCCGACCGGCACCCCCACGACCACGTCCACGTGCGGGCGGAACCGGCGGCCGCCACCGTCCGGGCGGCGGGTGCCCCGGCACACCACCGGCACGACCACCGCACCGGACGAACGGGCGAGCCACGCCGCCCCCTTCTGGGCCGCCGCCACCTCACCGGTGCCGCGCGTGCCCTCGGGGAACACCGCGACCAGTCCCCCACCGCGCAGCACCGCGACGGCGGCGGTGAGCGGTCGGCGGTCGGGCTCACCCCGGCGGACGGCGAGCTGCCCGATCCGGGGCAGACCCCAGCCGGGCGCGCCCGCGAACATCTCTTTCTTGACCAGGAACACCGTGCGACGCCCGAGTAGTCCGAACAGCAGCGGACCGTCGACGAACGCGCTGTGGTTGGCGACCAGCACCACCGGCCCGGTCGCCGGCAACCGTTCGCGGTGATGCACCCGGACCCGGTAGACCGGACGGAACAGCCAGCTGCCGACCCACCGCGCCAGGTCGTGCAGCCACGGCCACGAGCCGGAGGGCAGGTCCGTGCTCACCGCACCAGGCCCCGCTCCACGACGAAGCACAGCAGCGCGTCCAGGACGTCGTCCACGGAGAGGGCGTCGGTGTCGAGCACGACCGCGTCGGCGGCCGCGTGCAGCGGCGAGGTCTTGCGGGAGGAGTCCAGCCGGTCCCGGCGCCGGACGTCGGCGAGCACCGTGACGGTGTCGCCGGCCCGTCCGGCCTTGCGGTCCTGGGCTCCGCGGCGGGCGGCGCGAACCTCCTCCGACGCGGTCAGGTAGACCTTCAGCGGGGCATGAGGCACGACGACACTGCCGATGTCGCGGCCCTCGACCACGATGCCACCGCCGCCGGACTCGGCGGCACCGATCAGCCCGCGCTGCCGTGCCACCAGGGCCTCGCGCACGGCCGGCTGCGCCGACACGGCACTGACCGCGCCGGTCACCTCCGGTCCGCGGATCTCGGCCTCGACGTCCTCGCCGTCGAGGCGGATCGCCGGCGCTGCGGGATCGGTCACGGACTCGAGCTCGGCGGCCACGGCGACCGCGACGGCGTCGGGCCCGGTTGGATCGACACCCGCACGCAGCACGGCGAGCGTCAACGCGCGGTACATGGCACCGGTGTCGAGGTAGGCCGCACCGCAGGCCGTCGCCAGACGTCGGGAGACGGTCGACTTCCCGGTGCCCGACGGCCCGTCCATCGCCACGACACCGTGCAACCGCCCCGCCACCGCTCGCCCCCCACCCGGGACCCCACGGCCCCGCTATGCCGCGCGACTGCCGCGGGCCAGCGTCCATCATGCCGGGTGAGCTGCGCAGGGACGGCGGCGGCCGTCGCCTGCGCCGACGAGGAAGGTCCGCGGACGCCGTGCCGTGTCAGGCACTCGGCCCGGTGCTACATGCCGACCGAGCGGTACAGGGAGCCGACCTCCGCGCGGTTGAGGGCGCGGAACCGACCCGGCCGCTGGTTGCCCAGGCGTACCTCGCCGACAGCCGTGCGCACCAGACGCTGGACGGGGAAGCCGACCTGGTCGAACAGCCTGCGCACCACGTGCTTGCGACCCTCGTGGATGACCAGCTCGACCATCGAGCGGCCGGCGTGGAAGTCGACGAGCTTGAACGAGTGGACCTTCACGGGTCCGTCGTCGAGCTCGACGCCCGCGCGCAGCCGCTTGCCCAGATCGCGGGGGACCTGGCCGAGGACCTCGGCCAGGTAGGTCTTCTCGATCTCGTAGGACGGGTGCATCAGCCGGTGGCCGAGGTCTCCGTCGTTGGTGAGCAGCAACAGGCCCTCGGTCTCGGCGTCGAGCCGCCCGACGTGGAACAGGCGGCTGCGCGCTCCCCCCTCGAAGTGTTCCTCGGTGATGCCCCGCTCCACGACGAGGTCGCCGACGCACGGGCGGGCGCGGTCGTCCGACATCGTCGAGAGGATCCCGCGCGGCTTGTTCAGGGCCAGGTGCACGAGGTCGTCGCCCAGCACGATCCGCGAGCCGTCCACGTGCACCACCGCGGACGCCGGGTCGATCCGCCGCCCCATCTCGCGGACGATCTTCCCGTCCACGCTGACCCGGCCCTCGGCGATCATCTCCTCCGACGCCCGCCGCGACGCCACACCGGCCTGGGCCAGCACCTTCTGCAGTCGCACACCGTCGGGGCGGCGCTCCCCGGTTCCCGTCGTCCCGCTCATCGCATCCATCGCGCTCATCACATCTCGTCGATCGCGTCCACATCGGGCAGCAGCGGCGCCAGCGGCGGCAGCTCCTCCACCGACGACAGCCCGAGCCGCTCCAGGAACAGCCCGGTCGTGCAGAACAGCGTGCCGTGCGTGGCGGGATCCACACCCGCCTCGTGCACCAGCCCGCGGGTCAGCAGGGTCCGCAGCACACCGTCGCAGTTCACGCCCCGCACCGCCGCGACCCGGGCCCGCGTCACCGGCTGGCGGTAGGCGACGACGGCGAGTGTCTCCAGCGCCGCACGCGTGAGCCGGGCCCGCTGCCCGTCGAGCAGCAGGCGCTCGACGTAGGGGGCGTAGACGTCCCGGGTGTAGAAGCGCCACCCGCCACCGACCCGGCGCAGGTCGATGCCGCTGCCCTGCGCCGTGTAACCCGCGGCCAGGCGGGCCAGGGCCGCCCGAACCCGCGCGACGGGCTGGTCCAGCGCGAGGGCCAGCGCCTCGTCCTCGGTGGGGGCGTCGACGACGAGCAGGAGCGCCTCGAGGGCGGCATCGAACTCGGCGTTCTGCACCAACGGGTCCAGGACGGGCGCATCGGATTCGATCGGTGGGGCTGTGGGGCTCACGGGCGGGGTGTCACTCACGATCGTGGGGTGTGCGCGGCGGATGCGCCGCGCGGTGCCCAGCGTACGGTCAGCTCGCCGAACGCCTCCGGCTGCTCCAGCTCGACGCTCGCCCGGCTGTAGAGCTCAAGCACCGCGAGGAAGCGGGCGACGACCTCGAGTGGGCTCGCGCAGTCGGCCGTGAGCACGGCGAAGGTCGCGACGCCCAGCTCGGCGAGCCGGGCCGCCAGGATGTCGACGTGCTCGGCGACCGACACCTTCGGGGCGTGCAGGTGGTCGATCCCGACCGTCGGCGGCGGTTTGGGCCGGAACACGGCGGCGGCGAGGTCGGCGAACGTGGCGGGGTCGACGCCGAGCAGGACCTCGGGCAGCAGCACCGCGAACCGCTCCTCCAGCGCCACCGAGCGCGGGAACCGGCGCATCGCCCCGGCCTCGAGCTCGACGAACAGCGCCGCCACCTGCTTGTAGGCGCGGTACTGCAGCAGGCGCGCGAACAGCAGGTCGCGCGCCTCCAACAGGGCGAGGTCCTCGACGTCCTCCACCTCGGCGTCGGGCAGCAGCCGCGCCGCCTTGAGGTCGAGCAGCGTGGCGGCGACGACGAGGAACCGGGTGGTCTCGTCGAGGTCGGCGTCCTCACCGAGCAGCTTCAGGTGCGCGATGAAATCGTCGGTGACGCTGTGCAGCGCCATCTCGGTGAGGTCCAGCTCGCGGGAGCCGATGAGCTGCAGCAACAGGTCGAACGGACCGGTGAAGTTGTGCAGCCGGACGGTGAACCGCGGTGGCGAGCCCTGCTCGGACACCGGCCCGTCCGGCGCGGCGGCCGGCTGCTCGTCGAGCAGGGTCACCGGGCCCATTGCGCGGGCCCGTTCACCGGGCGATGACCTCGCGGGCCAGAAGGCGGTACGCCTCGGCGCCGTTCGAGGTCGGCGCCCAGGTCGTGATCGGCTCGCCCGCGACCGTCGTCTCCGGGAACCGGATGGTGCGGTTGATGACGGCCTCGAACACGAGCTCGCCGAACGCCTCGATCACACGCTGGCGCACCTCGCGGGTGTGGAGCGTGCGCGGGTCGAACATCGTCGCGAGGATGCCGAGGATCTTCAGGTCGGGGTTGAGACGGTCCTGCACCTTCTCGACGGTGTCCATCAGCAGGGCGACACCGCGGAGGCTGAAGAACTCGCACGCGAGCGGGATGAGGATCTGGTCGGCACACGCGAGCGCGTTGATCGTGAGCAGTCCCAGCGACGGCTGGCAGTCGATCAGCACGATGTCGTAGCGGCCCAGGATCGGCTTGATCGCGCGGCCGAGGGCCTGCTCGCGGGCGACCTCGGTCACCAGCTGCACCTCGGCCGCCGACAGGTCGATGTTGCTGGGCAGCAGGTCCATGCCGTCGACCGAGGTCTTGCGGATCACCTCGTCGATGTCGACCCCCCGCTCCATGAGCAGGTTGTAGATCGTGGTCTCCAGCTCGTGGGCCGGCACGCCGAGGCCGACCGACAGCGCACCCTGCGGGTCGAAGTCGACCAGGAGGACCTTGCGCCCGTACTCGGCCAACGCCGCACCCAGGTTGATGGTCGACGTCGTCTTGCCGACGCCGCCCTTCTGGTTCGCGACCGCGATGACCCGCGCCGGGCCGTGTTCGCTCAGCGGGGCCGGCACCGGAACCGTCGGCCGGTGTCTGCCCGCCCTGTCGACCTCGTCCACGTCGCCGGGGGGTCCGGTACCGGGGGGTCCCACGTCGAGGGGTCCGGCGCCGTGCGAGTCGTCGCCGTCGGGATCGGCGACGAGCGTCTCCGGGCGGGGGGCGAGCGGCCGCGGCGTCTGCATGCGGCCTCCGGTCTCTCGCGAGCGGCCCCAGGCGGAGCCGATCCGCGCAGAGTAGGAGGAGCGGGCGGCGCCCGGCAACGCGCCCCGCCGTGCGCCCACCGTCCGATCGGCCGGAATGTGGCCGATGGGCGCCCCACGACACCGGCCGGCTGCCGCAGGACCCTACACCGGGTGACGGGCGGTCACCGACGGTCGCACCTCCTGTCTCGCGCGTCACCTATCCACGCGCCCGCGGATGGGACGTGGCGTAGACCTCGCGCAGCGTGTCGACGGTGACGTGCGTATAGATCTGGGTCGTGGTGACCGAGGCGTGCCCGAGGAGCTCCTGGACGACACGCACGTCGGCACCCCCGGCCAGCAGGTGCGTGGCGAAGCAGTGGCGCAGGGTGTGCGGTGACACGTCGGCGGTGAGGCCTGCGGCCCGCGCCGCGGCCCGCAACCCGTGCCACGCGCTCTGCCGGGACAGTCGCGCCCCGCGCGCGTTGAGCAGGAGCGCCGAGCACCCGCGGCCGCGGGCGGCAAGGGTCGGACGGGCCCGCACCCGGTAGGCGTCGACCGCCGCGAGCGCCGGGCGCCCGACGGGCACGATCCGGTCCTTGCCGCCCTTGCCGCGCAGCAGCACGGTGCGGTGGACGGCGTCGAGGTCGTCGACGTCGAGCCCTACTGCTTCGGAGATCCGCGCTCCGGTGGAGTACAGCAGTTCCAGCAGAGCCCGGTCGCGCAGCGCCACGGCGCCGTCGCCGACGCAGCCGTCGAGCAACTGCTCGACCTGGTCCACCGACAGCGCCCTGGGGAGCCGGATCGGCAGCGCGGGTGGAGCCACCTCGCTGGCGGCGTCGTCGGCGACCAGCCCGTCGCGAGCGGCGAAGCGGTGCAGCCCACGCACGGCGGCGAGCGCCCGGGCCGCCGACGCCGCGGCCAGCGGGGTGGGGCCGCTGCGCAGCGCGACCACGAAACCGGCGACGTCACCTTCGCCCGCCGCGCCGAGGTCGTCGATGCCCCGGGCGGCGAGGTCCACCAGGTAGCGACGCAGGTCGGTGCTGTAGGCAGCCACGGTGTTGGCCGCGCTCCCCCGCTCGACGGTGAGGTGGTGGAGGAACGCCTCCACCACCGCCTCAGGCGAGGGCAGGGATCACCTCGCGCTCGACGAGCTCGATGCCCGAGCGGTCGTACGCTGCCTCCGGGAAGTTCAGGATCGCGTAGGTCATGCCCAGTTCGCGGGCCGCGGCGAGCTTCTCCACGACCTGCTCGGGCGTGCCGAACAGCGAGTCGCGGAAGGACTGCGCATGGCCGTCGAGCACCTCGGGCTTGACGAAGGGCGCCAGCCTCGACCTGACCGACTCCAACCGCTGCTCGGCCTCGGCCTCGGTGGCGGCGACCACCACGTTGTAGTTCGCCGACCGGACGATCGCGTCGAAGTCGGTGCCGACCGTGTCGCAATGGCCCCTGAGCAGCTCGGACTTACGGGTGAAGCCCTCGATGGTGCCGTCGAAGTTGGTGTACTGCGCGTACTTCGCCGCGATCTTGAGCGTCACCTTCTCGCCGCCGCCGGCAATCCACAGCGGGATGCCGCCGGACTGCAGCGGCCGCGGCGCCACGATCGCTCCGTCCACCTGGAAGTGCGTGCCGTCCAGGGTCGCGCGGCCCTGCGTCCAGGCCTGCCGCATGATCTGGACGCCCTCGTCGAGCATCCCGAGCCGGTCCGGCGCGGCCGGGAAGCCGTAGCCGTAGGCCCGCCACTCGTGCTCGTACCATCCCGCGCCGATACCCATCTCGACGCGGCCGCCGGAGATGATGTCGCAGGTGGCGGCCACCTTCGCGAGGTGGGCCGGGTTGCGGTAGCCCATGCACGTGCACATCTGGCCCAGCCGCACCCGCTCGGTGACGGCCCCGAACGCCGACATCAGCGTCCAGGCCTCGTGGGTGGCCTCGTCGGTGGGCACGGGCACCGTGTGGAAGTGGTCGTAGACCCAGATCGACGCCCACGGGCCCGCGTCGGCGTGCTGCGCGATGCCCTTCATCGTCGTCCACTGGTCGGCGGGGTCGATGCCGACGAGGTCGAGTCGCCAGCCCTGGGGAACGAACAGTCCGAATCGCATACCGGTCACGAAGTCCGAGCCTAAACCCCCGAACCGCCCGTCCGCCGTTACCGGCGGCGAGGGGCCGCCCTACCGCCCCCGGTCGGCGAAGCGGGTCGGTCGATCCTGCCACCCCGCCCCTACGGGGCGCGCGGCCGTCGAGGCGCCGGGCTGGGGGTTCGCAGACTGGGGATGCGCGGCCAGGGCGTGTGCGGCCAGTACCGCGGCGACCGTCACGGCGTTGACGATCGTGCCCTCGAGCGCCATCCGCACCGCGTCCGGCAGCGGCACCCACCGTGTGACGAGGTCGGCCTCCTCGTCGTCGCCGAGATCCGGCCGTCCCACCTCGGTCACCCCGCGGGCGAGGTAGACCCGCACCGACTCGTCGGAGAAGCCCGGCGAGGGCACCACGTCGAGCAGCACAGACCACTCGTCCGCGGTCAACCCGGCCTCCTCGGCCAGCTCCCGCCCGGCGGTCTGCGCGGGATCCTCCCCGGCGACGTCGAGCAGGCCGGCGGGCAGCTCCCACAGCCGCCGCCGCACGGGATGGCGGTACTGGTGGATCATCATCAGCCGGTCGTCGGCGTCCAACGCCGCGATCGCCACCGCGCCAGGGTGCTCCAGCACCTCGCGCACCGCGACCCGGCCACCCGGCATCACCACCTCGTCGGCACGCAGCGCCATGACCCGTCCGATGTGGATGTCCTTGGTGGACGCCACCGGGAAGTCGTGTCCCGGGAGGTCGTGTCCCGGGGTACTCACGGCGCCGCCCCGGTGACGGCGGCCGCGGAACGCTCCCGCGCGGGCGGCTCCACCGGCAACCGGTCCTGGGCGCGGTGGTGCAGCGCCGCCTCGACGAACGCGGCGAACAAGGGGTGGGGCCGCGTCGGGCGGCTCTTGAGCTCCGGATGGGCCTGCGTGCCGACGAAGAACGGATGCACCGACGCGGGGAGCTCCACGAACTCCACGAGCGAGGCGTCCGGTGACGTCCCGCCGATGACCAGTCCCGCGTCCTCCAGCCGCCCCCGGTAGGCGTTGTTGACCTCGTAGCGGTGCCGGTGACGCTCGGAGACCTCCCGGGTCCCGTAGGCCGCGGCGATGACCGTGCCGGCCGCCAGCGTGGCCGGGTAGGCCCCCAGGCGCATGGTGCCGCCCATGTCGCGCTCCCCGGCGACGACGTCGCGCTGGTCGGCCATCGTGGAGATCACCGGGTGGGGGGTGCGCTCGTCGAACTCGCTCGAGTTGGCGTCCTCCAGCCCGGCCAGGTCCCGCGCCACCTCGATCACCATGCACTGCATTCCCAGGCACAACCCGAGCACCGGGATGCCGCGGACGCGGGCGTGCCGGATGGCGCCCAACTTGCCCTCGATGCCGCGCACCCCGAAACCACCCGGAACGAGCACGCCGTCCACGCCGTCGAGCGCCGCGGCGGCCCCGGCGGGGCTGCGGCACTCGTCGGACTGCACCCACACGATCTCGACGCGCGCCCGGTGGGCGAACCCGCCGGCGCGCAGCGCCTCGGTGACCGACAGGTAGGCGTCGGGCAGGTCGACGTACTTGCCGACGAGCGCGATCCGCACCGTCTCGTCCGGGTGGTGGACACGGTCGAGCAGGTCGCCCCACACCGTCCAGTCCACGTCGCGGAAGGGCAGCGACAGGCGACGCACCACGAACGCGTCGAGGCCCTCGCGGTGCAGGACGCGCGGGATGTCGTAGATCGACGGCGCGTCCGGCGCGGCGACCACGCCGTCGGTGTCCACGTCGCACATGAGGCTGATCTTGCGCTTCATCTCGACGGGGATCTCGCGGTCCGCCCGCAGGACGAGCGCGTCGGGCTGGATGCCGATGTTGCGCAGCGCGGCCACCGAGTGCTGGGTCGGTTTCGTCTTGAGCTCGCCGGCGGGGGCCAGGTAGGGCACCAGCGAGACGTGCAGGAAGAAGCAGTTGTCCCGGCCCACCTCGTGGCGGACCTGGCGGACGGCCTCCAGGAACGGCAGGGACTCGATGTCTCCGACCGTGCCGCCGACCTCGGTGATCACGACGTCGGGAGTGACGCCGTCGGCGTCGGGCCCCCCCATCTCGAGGATGCGGTCCTTGATCTCGTTGGTGATGTGCGGGATGACCTGCACGGTGTCGCCCAGGTACTCGCCGCGTCGTTCCTTGGCGATCACGGTGGAGTACACCTGGCCGGTGGTCACATTGGCCCGGCCGTGCAGGTTGCGGTCGAGGAACCGCTCGTAGTGGCCGACGTCGAGGTCGGTCTCGGCGCCGTCCTCGGTCACGAAGACCTCGCCGTGCTGGAAGGGGTTCATCGTCCCCGGATCCACGTTCAGGTAGGGATCCAGCTTCTGCATGATCACCCGCAGACCACGGGAGGTGAGGAGTTGGCCGAGGCTCGAAGCCGTCAGGCCCTTACCCAGCGAGGATGCGACCCCGCCGGTGACGAACAGATGACGCGTCGCGCGAGGGTGCACGGGTTTTCAGCCTACATAGACGGCACCGCCCGGGGACCCCCGACCCCGGCGGGTCGTCGGAACCCTCCCTCACGCGGCGGGCGTGGCGCCGTCGGCCGCGGTCAGCGCGGTGCCGTACCGCCCCGCGCGGCCGTCCACCTGCTCGCGCAGGGCCAGCACCGCAGACACCTGTCCGGGGCCTGTCCCGACGTCGTCGACTGTCGAGACCCCGGCCGCGATCGACGGGTCGGCACGGGCCACGCCGACGGGTCCGGTCGCTTCCGCCGACCCCGCCCGGCCCGCGAGGACGGCGCCCCCGCCGACGCGGTCGAGCTGTGCGGTGAACCGGGCGACCACGGCCGCGGAGTCGGCGGCGTCGATACCGGTCAGCGCGCCGCCCGTGAGCACCAGCACCAGGTCCGCCGGCGCGGGCGGGTCGCCGGGTGTGACGAAACCAGCGGCGGCCAGACCCGTGAGAACGGCCTGCGCCTGCTCCGGGGTGACGCCGCCGTCCGAGGCGAGCAGCACGCCGCCGAGCAGGCCACCCGCGAGGCTGCCGGTGTCCGACGCGGCGGGCAGCTGCGCGCCGCCGGGGAGCAACTGCGCGGTCAGCTCGCGCAGCTGGTCGGCCCGGCCGGGGTCGCCGACGGCGGCGGTCAGCCCGACCTGCCCGGTGACGGTCGCCCCGGCCGGTCCCAGCAGCGCCAGTACGGCGTCCCGGTCCGCCGGGTCGGCCCCCGAGGTCACCAGCACCACCGACCGCCCCCGCAGTGCTCCGGCGACCGCCGCCGGGCCGATGCGCGCGGCGAACTCGTCCGACGCCCGCTGCGCGGCCGCGAGCGTGTCGCGCTCCGCCGTGACCTCCTGGACCCTCCCGCCGAGGTCGTCGCGCTCGATCGTGACGGCCGACAGCAACCGGTCGGACACCCCGCTCGCGCCCAGTACGACCCCGGCCGCGAGCGCCAGGAACACCGCGGTGATCGACACCACGTGGTAGCGCAGTGAGATCACCACAGCCGGCCGATCTGCTCGATGATGCCGAGCCATCCCTGCGAGAGCCACGCCAGCACCGCGTCGCCGGCGTCGGAGACCAGGAGGGCGGCCACCACGGCGACGAGGGCCGCGACGATCATGAGGACGACCGCGCCGAACGAGACCCGGCTGCGGTACAGCGTCGCGAGCACCCGGCCGTCCACGAGTCTGCCGCCGAGCTGCAGCCGGGTCAGGAAGGTCGACGCGTTGCTGCCCGAACGCCCGCGGTCGAGGAACTCCGTCATGCTCGCGGACAACCCGACCGTGACCACGAGTGCCGCACCGTGGTGCGCGACCAGCAGCAAAGCGAGATCCTCGGCGTTGGCGGAGCTGGAGAAGGTCACCACCCCGGCCCCGAGGTCCTGCACCCGGTGCAGACCGGGCGCGTGCCCGTCGGCGAACGCGGGAACCACGATGTCGGCACCGCAGGTCAGCGCCTCGATGGAGATCTCGGCCGGGTCACCGACGATCAGCTGCGGCGTGTGCCCCGCGGCGAGCAGCTCGTCGGCGCCCGCCCCGACCCCGACGATCACCGGCCGGTACTCGCGGATGTAGTTCTTGAGGCTGCGCAGCTCGGCGGCGTGGTCGAACCCGGCGGCGACGACGAGCACCTGGCGGTGAGCGAGTTCGGCGCTGATGGGAGGCACACCCGCACCGTCGAGCAGCATCGCGCGCTCACGGCGCATGAACTCGGTGGTGTTGGCGGCGAACGCCTCCAGCTGGTGTGTGAGCCCGGACTTGGCCTCGACGAGCGCGTCGGCGACGGAGTCCGCGTCCTGCTGGACGCCGGTGGCGACCACTCGCTCACCCAGGTGCACCGCACCCTCGTGCAACCGGACCCGGGAGCCGTCCTTGACGGTGTGCAAGATGTCGGCGCCGACCCCGTCGAGCAGGATGATCCCGGCCGTGACGAGCACCTCGGGCCCCAGGTTCGGGAACCGGCCCGAGATCGACGGCGAGGCGTTGACGACCGCGGCGACGTCGGCGGCGACGAGTGCGTCGGCGGTGGCACGGTCGAGGTCGACCTGGTCGAGCACGACGATCTCGCCGGCCTTCACCCGGCGGAGCAGGCTGTCGGTGCGGCGGTCGACCCGCGCGACGCCGGTCAAACCCGGTAGATCGGGCTGAGAACGGTGCAGCAGGCCGGACAGCTTCATACCCGCACTGTGACATCTGGGGCGGGTGATGCGAGGCAGGCACGCCGGGCCGTCATCAGGACGCGCAGGATCGGTCCCGGTGGACGGCAGGTCAGGACCGGGTCGCTGCCGCCCTCTTCCGCGGCTTGCGGGCCGGCCCGCCGTCTCCCTCCGCCCGGTCGGCCTCGCGGTGTGCTCGGGCCGCTCCGAGAAGCTCCTCCGCGTGGGCGCGCCCGGTATCGGTGTCGTCGAGCCCGGCGAGCATGCGCGCGAGCTCGACGATGCGGTCGCCCTCGGCGAGGGTGCGCACGCGGCTGCGCGTCGTGCCGTTCTCCCCCGACTTGTGCACGACCAGGTGCCGGTCGGCGTAGGCCGCCACCTGTGGCAGATGGGTCACGACGATCACCTGGTGGCGAGCGGCCAGCCGGGCCAGCCTGCGCCCGATCTCGACCGCGGCGCGCCCGCCCACACCGGCGTCCACCTCGTCGAACACCATGGTGGGGACGGGATCGGCCCCGGCCAGCGCGACCTCCAGGGCCAGCATCACCCGCGACAGCTCGCCGCCCGACGCCCCCTTGTGCAGCGGTTGCGGGCCCGCCCCGGCGTGGGCGACGAGCCGCAGCTCCACCTCGTCGACGCCGTCGGCGCCCGCGACGAGCACGGCCCGCCCCACGCGCAACGCGTCCGACGCGCCTGGCCCTGCCTCGCGCGGGGACACGACGACGAGCAGCCGGGCGTCGGCCATGGCCAGACCCCCCAGTTCCGCGGTGGTGTCGGCCGCCAGCCTGCCCGCGGCCTCCTCGCGTACGGAGGTGACCGCGGACGCGTGTTCCGCCAGCTCGGCGGCCAGCCCGTCACGCCGGGCGGCCAGTGCCGCCAGCGCCTCGTCGGAGGTGTCGAGGTTGTCCAGCCGCTCCCGGGCCTCGCCCGCCCAGGTCAGCACCCCGTCGATGTCGGCCGCGTACTTGCGGGTGAGCGCCTTCAGCTCGGCCTGCCGCGACAGCACCGACGCGAGCCGCTCGGGGTCGGCGTCGAGCCGGTCCAGGTAGGCGGTGAGCTCGGTGCCGACGTCGCCGAGCAGCGCGAGGGCCTCGGTCAGCCGCGCGTCCAGGGCCGTGAGCTCGACGTCGCCGGCCGCGGCGAGCCGGTGGCGGGCGTCGCCGATGAGCGCGAGCGCGCCCGGGGCGTCGGGGGCGTCGCCGCCGGCATCGGCC
>JAJAZD010000154.1 GCA_026785945.1 Pseudonocardia sp.
CCTCGGCGTCCTCGCCGCCACCGCGAACGCCGTTGTCGATCTGGTCGGCGTGATCGGCGGCCAGGTTCTCGATCGCCTCATGCCGCAACGCCGCGCCCGCAGCAATCCCCGCGTGGTCAAACGGGCCATCTCCGTCTACGCCGCCAACAAGGCCCGCGGCCGGATACGAGCACCCAGCCAGGCAATCACCACCACAATCAAGATCGTCAACGACGGCCCTTGACACGACCGTCCATGGCCTAACTACACGGCTTTGGGACTAGTGGTGCAGACCCTGCACGGCGAGGGCTTCGAGGAGCTGCGCGAGCTGGGCCCGCTCGCGGGTGTGCGACCCCCCGATGGCGGCACCGGCCTTGCGCTCGACGCGACCGCAGACGCGCTCGACGACCGCCCGCCCGTCTGCGGCGAGGTGGACCAGGACGCGGCGGCGGTCGACCGGATCGGTGTTGCGGTAGGCGAGCCGCGAGGCGACCAACCGGTCCACGACCCGGGTGGCCGTGGGTGCGGGCAGAGCGGTGTGCGAGGCGAGCTCGCCCATACTGCGCCCGCCCCCTCTCGCGAGCATCAACAACACGCGCCAGCCGTCCCGGCTGACGCCTTCCGCCGAGGTGACCGGGGACAGCGCGGTGGCGACCGCGCGGTCCAACCGGTCGAGCAACTCGACCAGACCTGTCACGCGCGGCGCCGGGGGGTGGACCGAACCCGGCGCCATTCGACTCGGTGGCTCAGACACGGTCGCCGACTGTACGTCCTGAGAGGCCCATCCGCGCTCCTCAGGATCCTGAACGGCCGTCTAATGGCTCATTGGGCGCGATGAACGGTCTCAGAGCGTGAAGACGATCTTGCCAGCCGTGTCGCCGTCCAGCATCGCGCGGAAGCCCTCCTCGGCCCGTGCCATCGGCAGCTCCAACCCGATCTCCGGGGTGATCCCGGCGCCGGCCACGAAGGTGAGGAGGTCGGCGAGCTCGTCGCGGCTGCCCATCGTGGAGCCGATGACGCGCAGCTGGAGGAAGAACAACCGCTGCAGGTCCGCGCCCGGGTTCGGACCGCTCGTCGCACCGGAGACCACGATCACGCCACCGGGCCGCAGCGCGCGCATCGAGTGCGACCAGGTCGCGTCCCCGACGGTCTCGAACACCGCGTCGACGCGCTCGGGAAGGCGCTCACCGGAGGGATAGGTGGCGTGGGCGCCGAGCCTGGTCGCGAGCGCCCGCTTGTCCTCGGTGCGTCCGGTGACCCAGACCCTCATGCCGGCAGCGCGGCCGAGCTGCACCAGCGCGGTGGACACCCCGCCCGACGCGCCCTGCACCAACATCGTCTGACCGGGCCGGAGTCCCGACTTGACGAACAGCATGCGGTAGGCCGTCAGCCACGCGGTGCCCATGACCGACGCCTGGGCGGCGGTGAGACCGTCGGGCTTGGGGACGGCGTTGCGGGCCGGGACGATCACGGTCTCGGCGAACGTGCCCTGGTGGCGCTCGGTGAGCAGGGTGCGTCTCGGGTCGAGGGTCTCCTCTCCCCGCCACGCCGGGTCGCCGATCACCGAGTGCAGTACGACCTCGGTGCCGTCCTCGAGTCGCCCGGCCCCGTCGCAGCCGAGGATCATCGGGAACGCGTCGGGTTTGATCCCGACCCCGCGCAACGTCCACAGATCGTGCATGTTGAGGCTCGCGGCGGTGACCGTGACGGCGACCCAGCCGTCGGGCGCCTCCGGAGCGGGGCGCTCGCCCACGGTGAGGGAGTCGAGCGGGGCGTCGGCATCGGGCGCTGCGGCGTACACGGCGAACATGTCAGTCAATCTAGTCACGTTGCGTGCACTGTACTGTCGTGGACGTGGCGCGGGCGGTGGCGGACTGGTGGGACGCGTTCGAACTCTGGCTCACCCAGCTCGCGTTCCCGTTCCAGGTGGTGCTGGCCGTGCTTGTGGTGGTGCCGCTGTGCTGGGTGGCGGCGGCAGGGATCGACCGCGGGGTCGACGTCGCCGCGCGCCGCACGCAGCGCTGAGGATCGCGTCGCGCGGTCGTGCCCGTACGAGCGGCACTCTCGCTCACCTATCGCCCGAACGCGCCGCTCGCGCGGAACGGCGCGGTACCGGCGACCAGCCCGGCCAGGGCCGTGAGCACCTGCGAGCAGCCCGCGTCGACGAGCACCTCGGCGAACCCGTCGCCCCGGGTCGTCCCCCTGTTCACGATCACCACCGTAATGCCGTGCTTGTGGGCGTGGCGGACGAACCTGAGCCCCGACATCACGGTGAGCGAGGAACCCGCGACGAGCAGCGCTCCCGGGGGGTCGAGCAGGGCGTCCACCGCCGCGTACGCGAGGGCGACGCGGTCGCGCGGCACGTTCTCGCCGAAGAACACGACGTCGGGCTTGAGTGCGCCCCCGCAGTCGGCACACCCCGCGAGCCGGAAGCCCCCCACCGCGTCGAGCTCGGCGTCGCCGTCCGGTGCCGCCTCGACGGCTGCGCCCGCCGCGTCGAGGAATCCCGGGTTCAGCGCGTCGAGCCGGCGCTGTAGATCCGCGCGGGGGGAGCGGCGGCGGCACCTGACGCACATCGCGTCCGCGATGCGGCCGTGCAGGTCGATCACCGCGCGGCTGCCGGCGGCGGTGTGCAGGCCGTCGACGTTCTGCGTGATCAGCGCGAGCAGCGCACCGTGGCGTTCCAGGTCGACGAAGGCGCGATGGCCGTCGTTGGGCTCGGCGAACGCCATCCGGGACCAGCCGACGTAGCTGCGGGCCCAGTAGCGCCGCTGCGCGGGTTCGCCGGACAGGAACTCCTGGTACGTCATCGGGGTCCGGCGGGGAGCGCCGGGACCGCGGTAGTCGGGGATGCCGGAGTCGGTCGACAGGCCGGCACCGGTGAGCGCGACGAGCGGGCGCACGGCGAGCAGGCCCAGAGCACGGTCGAGGGGCTCGGCCAGCAGTTCCACGGTTCCAGGCTAACCGCCGGTGCGGGCCCGCCGCCCGCGGTGAGCTACCGGTCGGGAGCGACGGTCCAGGCGGGCGGGCGCTTCTCGGCGAAGGCGCGCATGCCCTCCTGGCCCTCCTCGCCGGCGAAAGAATCTGCCGAGAGCTCCAGCATCGCGGCGAACTGTGCGTCCATCGTGGACGGACGTGGCGCGCGCAGCAGCTCCTTCGTCGCGGCGAGCGCGCCGGGGGCGCCCAGGCGCAGCATGTCGACGTAGCGGCGGACCTCGGTGTCGAGGTCGAAACCGGGCACGGACGAGTTGACGAGTCCGATCTGGACGGCCCGGGGCGCGTCGAACGTCTCGCCGGTGAGGAACAGCTCGTGCGCGGCGCGCGCCACCAGCCGCGGCAGCACGGTCACCGAGATGACCGCCGGCACGACACCGATCCGGACCTCGCTGAACGCGAACGTCGCGTCGTCGGCGGCGACGGCGATGTCGCACGCCGCCACCATCCCGACCCCGCCCGCCCGAGCCGGGCCGGCGATCTTCGCGACGACGGGCTTGGGGGAGTCCCAGAGCCGCGCAAGGATCGCGGGGAACTCGCCCACGCCCTTGTCCCCCGCCACCGCCCCGCGCGCCTCCTTCAGGTCCATGCCGGCGCAGAACACCCCGGCGGTGTGGGTCAGGACGATCACGCGGGCCGCCTCGTCGGCCAGCGCCGTGTCGAGCCGGGCCAGCAGCTCTCCGCGCAACTGCCGCGACAGCGCATTGCGGTTGGCGGGGGAGTCCAGCGTGATCGTCGCGACGCCCGCGGCCACGTCGAGGTGCACGAGCTCGGTCATGCCGGGACCGTATCCGGGCCCGCCCGCTCCGGTCCATGATCGTCGTACGGGCGCGGAATCCGGCCGTATCCGGGGGACGCGCCGAACCGGCGATCACGAAGGGTGGTGGGGTCGATGCGTCCGGCGTACACGTCGCTCGCGGGCCACGACGTCAGCCCCGTCCTGTTGCACGTCCCGCACGCCGGCACCGAGGTGCCGGCCTGGACGCGTTCCCGCCTGCTGCTCGACGACGCCCAGCTCGCGGTGGAGATCGCCGCGCTGACCGACCACCGCACCGACGAGATCGCCACCACCGCAGCCGACCGCGCGCGGGTCCGACCGTGGACGATCCTGAACCGGGTGTCACGGTTCGTGGTCGACCCCGAGCGGTTCCCCGACGGGCGGGAGGAGATGGCGGCCGTCGGGATGGCCGCCGTCTACACGCACGGGACGCTCGGGCAGCGGATCCGCCTCGACGACGCCGCACACCGGGACGCGCTGCTCGCCGCGCACTACCTGCCGTGGGGTGCGGCCGTGGCGCGGCTCGTGGACGAGCGGCTCGCCGCGACGGGACGGGCCGTGCTGCTCGACGTCCACTCCTACCCGAGCGCACCGCTGCCCTACGAGCGCCGCGCCGACGACCCGCGTCCGGCTGTCTGCCTGGGCGCCGACCGGGCACACACGCCGCCCTGGCTGGTCGAGGCGGCCCGGGCGGCCTTCACCCCGCTCGGGACGATCGCGGTGAACACCCCGTTCGCCGGGACCTACGTGCCGCTCGCCCACCACCGCACCGACCCTCGCGTGCTCTCGGTCATGCTGGAGCTCCGTCGCGACACCCACCTGCGAGAGCGGGACGGCGCCGCGACGCCGGGCCTGGCAGCGGTCTCCGCGGCGCTCGCCGACCTCGTGGACGCCGTCGGCGCGCCGTGATCGCCCCGTCGGAGAGTTCCGTGCCTGCGGTCAGCTGAACCGCCGGGCGACCCGGGCGTCACGTCGCCGCCAACCCCCGGGCCCGCAGCACCCGGCGCTCCAGCGGCCGGAACGCGAGAAGCTCGATACCCACCCCGACCAGGAGGATCAGGAAGATCGCCGCGATCACCCCCGGCATGCTGTTGAAGTCGCTGCCCTGCTTGAGGTAGGCGCCCAGCCCGATCCCGAGCTGCGGGGACGTCGCGATGATCTCTGCCGCCATCAGGGACCGCCAGGAGAACGCCCAGCCCTGCTTCGTGCCGGCGAGGTAACCCGGCAGCGCGGCGGGCAGCAGGATCAGCCGCGCCGAGTCGAACCGGTTGGCCCCCATCACCTGCCCGACGCGCGGCAGGATCGGCGGCACCTGGTCGATACCGGAGACCAGTCCGTTGGCGATCGAGGGGACGGCACCCAGCAGCACGACGAAATAGATGGTGGTGTCGGTCAGCCCGAACCACAGCACGGCCGCCGGCACCCAGGCGACGGACGGGAGGCTCTGCATCCCGGCCAGCAGCGGCCCGATGGCGGCCCGCACCACCGGCACCTTCGCGACCACGAGCCCCAGCGGGGTCGCGATCACCACCGACGCGGCGAACCCGAGCACCGCGCGGTGCACCGACGTCCAGGCGATCCCCCAGATGCTGCCGTCCGCCACGATGGCGACGAACTCCTCCCACACCGCGATCGGCGCCGGCAGCTTGAACTCGGGGTACACCGCCGAGGCCCAGACCACCTGCCAGACGGTGAGGAACAGCGCGAAGGCCACCAGCGGCGGGAGGCCGAGCGCCAGCAGACGGCGGGGGAGCGGTGTGCGCTCCGCGGTGGGGGTGTCCAGCGCGTCCAGACCCGCCCCGACGGCGTCGGAGTCGGAGTTGACGTCGGGGTGCGCCTCGACGACGTCAGGCGCGCGCATGCGTCGAGATCACCTCGCGCAGCCGGGCGGTGATCTCGTCGGTGAGCTGCGCGCGGTCGGTGTCATCGGCGACGTCCCATTCACGGACCACAGTGCCCGGCCGCGAGGACAGCAGCACCACGCGCTGCCCGAGCCGTACGGCCTCCCGGACGTCGTGGGTCACGAACAGCACGGCCGTGCCGGTGGTCCGCCAGATGCGCTGCAGTTCGCCCTGCAGGAAGTCGCGCGTGATGGCGTCCAGTGCGGCGAACGGCTCGTCCATCAGCAGGAGCCCGCCACCGGAGTCGGAGCCGGCCCCGCTCGAGGTGGCCGCGATGGCCCGCGCGAGAGCGACCCGCTGACGCATGCCGCCCGAGAGCTCGTGCGGCCGCTTGCGCGCCTGCCCCCCGAGGCGGACCAGGTCGAGCAGCTCGCCCGCCCGCTCGCGCCGGGCCGCGCGGCCCATCCCCGACAGGCGCAACGGCAGCTCGACGTTGCGTCCGGCGTCGAGCCAGGGCAGCAGAGCCGGTTCCTGGAACATGACCGCCGGGCGGCCGCTGTGCACCGTGACGGTGCCGGCGCCGGGCCGGTCGAGCCCGGCGACGAGGTTGAGCAGGGTCGTCTTGCCGCAGCCCGAGGCGCCGAGCAGGACGACGAACTCGCCCGGCTCGACCCGCAGGTCGACGCCGGTCAGGGCGGTCACACCGTCGGCGCCGCGGCCGAACACCTTGCCCACCCCCCGCAGTTCGACGGCGGTCCTCGTGCTGATGGGGCGGCGGTCGATCACATCGGTGTCGGTCGCAGGGGTGTTGGTCGCAGGGGTGTTGGTCGCAGCGGTGTCGATCACGGCGGTCATGAGCTGCCTCCTGGCTGGTCGAGTGCTGCGGTGTCGACGGCAGGCTTGCCGGCCGCGACGAGCTCGGCGTTGAGCGGGCCGACGTCGACGAAGCCCGCCAGCTCGGTGGGTTGTTCGGTGACGCCCGCCGTGGCGCTGTCCTGCGCGAGCCGGCGCCACGTCGAGGCGAGGGGATCGGGTGCCAGGGTGATGTTCTCGAAGGCTCGGTCGATCACGGGCTGGGCCAGCGGGTTGCCGGTGAGCTTCTCGAGCCCGGCGTTCACGGCCGTCCTGGCCTGCGCGGCGTCACCGGTGGCCACGTCGAGTGCGGCGAGGTGGCCGCGCAGCAGCGCCCGCACCGTCTCGGGGTACTGCTGGAGGAACTCGGCGCGGACCAGGACGACGGTGGTCGGGAACCTCCCGTCCGGCCAGAGCGTGCGCTCGTCGAGCAGCACGCTCGCGCCGGCGTCGAGCACGAGGCGCGAGCTCCACGGTTCGGGCAGCCAGCCGCCGTCGACGCTGCCTTCGCGGAAGGCGTCGAGCGTGCGGGGGTTCTCCAGGTTCGCGATCGTGACGTCCTCGGGTCCGTCGCCCGCGGTCAGCCCGTTGTCGCGCAGCCACTTCTTGAGCGCGATGTCCTGGGTGTTGCCCAGCTGCGGGGTGGCGATCGTCGCCCCCTCGAGCTGCTCGGGGCTGGTGATCCCGGGCCTCACGACGAGCTGGGCACCACCGTCGGTGGCTCCGGCGATGACGCGGACCGCGCCCTCGGACTTCGCGAAGGCGTTGATCGCCGGGCCGGAACCGATGTAGGTGACGTCGAGCGAACCGCCGAGAAGTGCGTTCACGGCGTCGCCGCCGGCGTTGAACGTCTGCGGGGTCAGGGTCGTGGCGCCCAGCTCGGCGCTGAACAGGCCCTGCTCCACGCCGATGATGGCCGGGGCGTGCGTGACGTTGGGGAAGTACCCGAGCCGCACCTCCTCGGCGACGCCGCCGGCGACGGGTGCCGCGGCCTGTGGCTCGGTGGATTCCGCGCGTGAGCAAGCAGTGGCTGTGAGTAGTACGACGACGGTGGCGATCAGCACGAGGGCTCGTGGCCTGCGCATCGGGGCAGTTCCGTTCTGGGGAGGGTTCGCCGCAGCGGCACGGGACGCTGAGTGGCGCGCGGGAACGCGGGTCGGCGGGTGGTGCGCAGGGTCAGCGACAGAACTCGTCGAACGCGTGGCCGCGGCGCGACGGCCAGAAGCGTTCGAGGTCGAGCCCCGACATCGACGATGCGGTGCGCCGGGCTCCGGCGCGACCGGGCTGCGGGTGCAGCGGCGTCGAGATCACGACACCATCGTGCGTCCCGGATCGGTCCAGGACAACCACATGTCCGGCGTACGGGATCGTCGAAGAATGTCCGGACCTCTGCAGGTGTGCAGCTCAGGTGCCTGCGTCGGGACACAGCCGAGCAGGGTGACCAACGTCTCCGGTCCGGAGCCGGCGCGACGCGCGGAGACCCCGACTCGCGCGCGCGGAGACCCCGACTCGCGCGCGTGGAGACCCCGACTCGCGGGAGTGGGGTCAGGGGGTGAGGGTGAGGGGGGAGCCGACCAGGCCGGCGGCCAGGGTGTTGCCGGTCGGGGGGTCGATGAGCAGGAAGGCGCCGGTGGCGCGGATGTCGGCGTAGTCGTCCACCGGCAGCGGGTCGGCCGTGCGCAGCGACACCCGGGCGATGTCGTTGACGGCGAGCTGGGCCGGGGCATCCACATAGGACACCGAATCGGTGTCGAGTCGCTCGCCCAGCGAGCCCACGATGACCTGCGTGGTGCGGCTGCCGTGCTTGAGCAGCAGCCGCGCCCCGGGCCGCAGGGGCTTCTCGGCCAGCCAGCAGAGCATGGCGTCCAGCTCGTCGGTCACGCGCGGCGGCGCGGTGGCGCCGGCCAGTACGTCGCCGCGGGAGATGTCGATGTCGTCGGCGAGCAGCACCGTCACGCTGCGCCCGGCGCCCGCGGCGTCGAGGGGACCGTCGGCCGTCCGCACGGACGCGACCGTGGTGTGTCTCCCGGCGGGGAGCACCACGACCTCGTCGCCGGGCGCGACGGTGCCTGCGGCCACCTGGCCGGCGTAGCCCCGGTAGTCGTGCCGCGCGTCCGTGCGGGGCCGGATCACGTACTGCACCGGCATCCGGAACGGCGCCCCGATCTCGGGACCGGTGACCGGCACCGACTCCAGGTGTCCGAGCAGTGTCGGGCCGTCGTACCAGGGGGTGTGCTCCGAGCGGTCGACGACGTTGTCGCCCACCAGCGCCGACACCGGGATCGTGACCACGGCGTCGTCGGTGAAGCCCAGCGTGCGGGCGAGCCCGGCGAAGTCCTTGCCGATGGCGGTGAGCACGGCCTCGTCGTAGCCCACGAGGTCGATCTTGTTGATGGCCAGCACGAGCCGGGGCACCCGCAGCAGCGCGAGCACCGCGGCGTGGCGGCGGGTCTGGGAGACGACGCCGTGGCGGGCGTCCACCAGCAACACGGCGAGCTCCGCCGTGGAGGCGCCGGTGACGGTGTTGCGCGTGTACTGGACGTGCCCGGGGGTATCGGCGAGCACGAACTCGCGCGTCGGGGTGGAGAAGTACCGGTAGGCGACGTCGATCGTGATGCCCTGCTCGCGTTCGGCGCGCAGCCCGTCGACGAGCAGCGAGAGGTCCGGCGTGGACAGTCCTTTGTCGACCGAGGCGCGCCGCACGGCCTCGATCTGGTCGGCCAGGACCGATTTCGTGTCGTAGAGCAGGCGTCCGACCAGCGTAGACTTCCCGTCGTCCACGCTCCCGGCCGTGGCGAATCGCAACAGATCCTTGACCATCTAGAAGTAGCCCTCGCGCTTCCGGTCCTCCATGGCGGCCTCCGACAGCCGGTCGTCGGCACGGGTGGCCCCGCGCTCGGTCAACCGGGACGCCGTGACCTCGGCGATGATCTCGTCGATCGTCGACGCGGTGGACTCGACGGCGCCGGTGCACGACCCGTCGCCGACCGTCCGGTACCGCACGGTGCGCGACTCGAGGGACTCCGCGCCCCGCGGCCCGCCCCACGGGCCCTCCGCCAGCCACATCCCGTCGCGCCGGAACACCTCGCGCCGGTGGCTGTAGTAGATCGACGGCAGCTCGATGTCCTCCCGCCGGATGTAGCGCCAGACGTCGAGCTCGGTCCAGTTCGAGATCGGGAACACCCGGACGTGCTCGCCGGGGGCGTGCCGGCCGTTGTAGAGGTTCCACAGCTCGGGGCGCTGGCTGCGGGGGTCCCAGCGGCCGAACGCGTCGCGCAGGGAGAGGATCCGCTCCTTGGCCCGCGCGCGCTCCTCGTCGCGGCGCCCGCCGCCGAACACGGCGTCGAACCTGTGATCGACGATGGAGTCGAGCAACGGGACGGTCTGCAGCGGGTTGCGGGTGCCGTCGGGGCGCTCGGCGAGGCGGCCGTCGTCGATCCAGTCCTGGACGTGCGCCACCTGCAGCCGCAGCCCGAGCCGATCCACGATCCGGTCGCGGAACTCGATGACCTCGGCGTAGTTGTGCCCGGTGTCGACGTGCAGCAGCGGGAACGGCACCGGCGCGGGTGCGAATGCCTTGACGGCGAGATGCACCAGCAGCGTGGAGTCCTTGCCCCCGGAGAACAGGATCACCGGCCGGTCGAACTCCCCGGCCACCTCCCGGAAGATGTGGATCGACTCGGACTCGAGCACGTCCAGGGCGTCCATCGCGAGGGTGGTCACGAGGCGTGGAGCCCGCACTCGACCTTGGCCGTGCCGGCCCACCGGCCCGACCGCGGGTCGGCCCCGGGAGCAGGCTTCGCCGTGCACGGCGCGCAGCCGATCGACAGGTAGCCCGCGCCCACCAGCGGGTTGACCAGGATCGCGTGCTCGGCGATGTAGGCGTCCATGTCCTCGTCGCTCCACGCGGCGATCGGGTTGATCTTCACCAGCCCGAACTTCTCGTCGAACGTGACCAGCGGGGTGTCCGCCCTGGTCGGGGCCTCCACCCGGCGGACCCCGGTGACCCACGCGTCGTACCGGGCGAGCGTGTTCTGCAGCGGCGCCACCTTGCGCAGCGCGCAGCACCGGTCGGGCTCCCGGGCGAACAGGTCCTTGCCCAGCAGGGAGTCCTGCTCGGCGACCGTGTGCTCGGCGGTGGCGTCCACGATCGTCACGTCGTACACCGACGCGACGGCGTCGCGCGTCCCGATCGTCTCGGCGAAGTGGTAGCCCGTCTCCAGGAACAGCACGTCCACGCCGGGTCTCGCCCGTGCGGCGAGGTCGACGAGCACCGCGTCCTGCATGTTGGACGCGACGATCAGCCCGCCCCCGAACGTCTCCGCCGCCCACACGAGCAGCTCGGGCGCCGTCGCGTCCGGGCCGAGCTCGGCCGCGCTACGTTCGGCGACGACTCTCAGGTCGGTTTCTGCCACGACGCTCATCGGGAGACCTCCGGGATTCCGATGCCGACCATCTTCAGTGAGAACGTGCGCAGGCAGTCCGGGCAGTACCACGCACCGTGGGACGCCTCGGCGGGCCGAAGATCCTCCTCGCCGCAGTACGGGCAGTAGAACGGCACGGCCCTCTCGCTCACTTGAGATCAACTTCTTCGGCCCGCAGCACCCACTGCGCGAACCGCTCGCCGTCGTGGCGCCCCGCGACGAACCGGCGCACGACGCGGTCGACGTAGTCGCCCAGCTCGGCGCTGGTGACCTTGAGCCCGCGCAGCTTGCGCCCGAACCCGGCGTCGAGCCCGAGACCGCCGCCCAGGTGCACCTGGAACCCCTCGACCTGATGCCCGTCGGCGTCGGTGACGATCTGGCCCTTCAGCCCGATGTCCGCCACCTGCGTGCGGGCGCACGCGTTGGGGCAGCCGTTGAGGTGGATGGAGATCGGCACGTCCGGCGCGACGTCGACGAGGCGCTTCTCCAGCTCCTCGACCAGCCGGATCGCCCGCTCCTTGGTCTCGACGATCGCCAGCTTGCAGAACTCGATGCCGGTGCACGCCATCGTGGAGCGCCGCCACGGGGACGGCGCGGGCGGGCGGCCGGGCCCCCACCCGGACGCGGGGGGTGTAGAGAACAGGGGGGGGGCGACCGCCAACCCCCCGCACAATGTCGCCGCGGGGCGCCCCCCACCCCCCCCCCCCGCCCC
>JAJAZD010000155.1 GCA_026785945.1 Pseudonocardia sp.
AACACGAGGTCGTTGTCGAACCACCGCTCTCCCGCCTGCCGGCGCGTCTCCACCTGCCGGCCGCGCTGTTCGCGCGGGGCGTCGACCACGCGTTGTGGTGGGGCCAGGGTGCGGCGGGATCGTGTGGTCGTGGTGTCGCCGCCGGAGCGGACCGAGCGCCACACCATCAGGTGCGGCAGCACCGGCGGATCCGCGGCGAGATCGCCGTCGAGATCGACATGGCTCCAGGTGAGCGGCCGCAGCTCCTCGGTGCGGGCGCCGGTGAGCAGCGAGACGGTGACGTACGCGCCCGTTGTCGAACCCTGCGCCTCGTCGAGCAGCGCCTGCGCCTGGTCGAGAGTCAGTGCCTTCGACTGGCGACCCGCCTGCCCGGTCGGGGTCTCGCACAGCTGGACGACGTTGCGCTTGACCTTGTCTCGCGCCTGCGCCCGGGAGATCGCCCTGGCCAGGATCGACTTGATCCGCGCCACCGTGCTGGTGCTCAACGTCCGCGCCTCGGCCGCGAGCCAGCGGTCGACGTCCTCCGCGGACAGCTCCTGCAACTTCCGCGCACCCCGGGGCCGGGATCACGTGCTGTCTGGCGAGGCTCCGGCAAGCCTCGAGCGTGCTGACGTCCCGGCCGCCGAGGCCGTGGGGGAGCCAGTCCTCGACGGCCTGGGCGACGGTGTCAGCGCGGGAGGGGATGGCGACGCCGTCGTCGTGATCCCGCAGGATCTCCTTGAGCTTCGCGCGGGCCTGGGTCTTCGTCCGCCCGGCGCCGCGCCGCACGATCCGCCGACCAGACGGGGTGTAGCCGACGGTCACCGCGGCGACCCACCGCTGCCGACCTTCGTCCCAGGACAGGCCGCCGTCGCCGCGGCTACGTCGCGCCGTCATCGGCTTCCCGCATCAGGAGCGCGATGTAGTCCGTGATCGCCGACGCCGGGATCAAACCCGGTAGAGCCGGTCGCCTGCGGACAGCCGACCCTCGGCCGACCCTTGCAATGTCGCTCATCACCGCCTCCTCCACGTGCCGTCGCGAGCGTCGACCGCGAGGTGTCCGGCAACGTGGTCGGTGAATGGATGGAGACGTGGTCGCGGCGGTTTCACTGCCGTTGCCGGTCTCGACGTCTGGCCCTCGATAGTGGGGATCGTGATCACCGGGTGGCAACTCGTGGTCGTCGTGCACGGCGCCGGGACCATCAACCGCTCCCGGACCGCGGCGATGGTCGGAAACGTGGCCACCGCGTGGCGACAACGTGGTCAGCCACGACGAGCAGATCGTCCGCCGCTGGATCGTCGCTGTTCACGCCCCCGACGTTGCGTGGTCGTCGACCTGCGCGGGCGGAGTTCGATACTCGTTCCGTTCCCGCGCCGTCGGCGACGGTGCCTCCCGTGGCGACGGCGCTGACAACCACACGTGACCGCGGCAGCAACAGCGGCGACCACCGCAACGACTGCTACGGCCGCCCCGAGGAGAACGGTAGCCGGCTCCATGCGCTGGACTGTCAGGTGGCGTCTGGGTGGCCGGGCAGGCCAGCCGGCCGGGCAGCACGGGGCAGGTCAGGGCAACCCACCCCGACCCCGGCGCGCCGACCTACACTCCCCGGACACAACGGGAGGGAGATCGCCGCATGGCGGAGCCGAACCGCCGCCTGCGCGCGGCGCGTGAGCGCTGCCTCTCCCCGGTCACACCGGGCCAGGGCATGTCCCGCAGCGAGCTCGCCGAGGCGGTCAACGCCTGGCTGTGGGAGACCACCCGGCGCCGCTACGACCTCGACGGCCACCACATCGCCAAGTAGCCGGCACCGCGTTGTCGGTCGCCGAGGTCGAGGCCACCTGACCCCCACCTGACCGCGGCCTACACACCACACACCGGAGCCACACCTGGCCGACCGGCGATCACGCCTGCCCTTCAAAACGGGCTGAAGGTTTACTGGAGGCGGTGGTGTAGCGGAGCGGCCCGATCCCGCGGTGGGCGTTCGAGGGCATGCCTTGCGCGCCGATCATCCGGGCGCGCACCCAGTCGTCTACGACCCGGCAGTCATAGCGGCGTAGGCGTCGCGCAGCGTCCCGACCTCGCGCGTGCCCGCCTGCTGGACGGCGGTGATGGCCTCGCGGGCCCGCCACCGGTTGGACGGTGCGACGTAGCCGCTCGTGATGGCGGTGAGCGCCGAGTCGACCGCTTCCCCGACCTCGCCCTGACCGACCAACGCCAGGGCGAGGTCGAGACGGGCCACGGCCAGGCGCCGGGGCCGCCCGCCGTGCCCGTCACCCGGTTCGAGTCGGGCGATCACCTCGCGGGCGTGGTCGACCGCCGCCGGGTCGCCGATCCACGAAAGGGTGGTGGCGGTGTAACTCGTCGCCTTCGCCGGGTCGTACCGGTAGTGGTGTTCGGGTCGGTTCGGTGTCGAGAGCGGGCAGGCCATCTTGTTGACCTTCCGCACTGTTCGGGTCGTCGCCCTGGCATCGCCCAGTCGGGCGTGTGCGCGACCTTCCTGCGCCGTGGCCTGAATCGCGATCGACGACCCAGCAGGGGCGAGCCGCTGGGCACCCTGTGACAGCTGCGCCGCTTCCCCGAACTCGCCGAGGGTGAGCACCTGCCATGCCCGCGTCTCCAGCACCCACGCCCGGATCGCGTCGTGTCCGGCCTCCCGGGCGAGGTGGTCGGCGGCCCGCAACCGCGCGACGGCCGGGGCCTGCTGCTCCAGATCGACGTGCAGCGTCCCGGCCAGCAGCGACAGCCACGCTCCCGACACCATGACACGGCGGCGCTGCGACAGCGTGGCCCAGCCGTCGAGCAGGGCGCCGACGTAGCCCAGATGGGCCCGGACGCGGTCGAGCAGGACGGCCGGTGCCGTGGTGGCGTAGCTCGACGCGAGGTCATCGACGGCGCCGTCGAGCAGGTCGAGTGTCGGGGTCGTGACGTCGCTGGCCGTGGCGCGGCGGACGAGTTCCAGAGCGTCGATCTCGTCCGTGCCGGCGGGCATCGGCCGTGACGACGTGACGGTGCCGCCGAGCAGGTGGTCGACCTCGCCGATCGTGACGCGGAGCGCATCGGCCAACTCGCGCCGGTGCTGCGGCTGTGGTGCCGTGACGCCGCGCTCCCACCGCTGGACCGTGGCCCGGTCAACCCCGACCGTGCGCGCCAGTTCCTCCTGGGAAACGCCGGCCGCACACCGGGCGCTGACGAGCGCATCGCGTCGAGTGGGCATGAGTCCGAGCGTACGACGCCCGGAGATGGCTGTGCGGCCCGTCTGCGACCGAACTGCGGCCCGGATGCCGTGGGCGGAGGACCGCGCAACCGATGTGATCGACGGCGTGCTCACCTGCGTCCGCCATGTCCTCGCCCGCTGCTGGGCACGTCGTCGAGGTCGGCACCGGGCGACGCGAACCCGGCGCTCCGGGCTGGACCTCCGGCCGCGACGGGACGGCCGACGGTGAACGAGTTGGTCACCTTCCTCCGGTGTCGGCCCGACGCCGTGGCGCGACTGCTGGAGCTGCACGTCCCCGACCATCACGGGCGGTGCAGGGGTTGCACCGCACCCGGCTACGGAACGCCGTCCGGGACATGGCCGTGCGCCCTGCGCTGGCACGCGGAGCAGGCGCAGCGACCACCACAGGCAGCGCCGCCCCCACCGGAGTCGTAGCCCGACGGGGCGGCGCGATCGTCGTGCGGTCCGTCGAGCAGCTGCCCCCTGAGGACGCGTGCCTGGCGGGCCTCCGCGATAACCTCCACCTTCATCTCATGTCCGGCCGCCTGCGGGTGATGGACGCGGAGAAGCAGGTGGAGGCGGTGGTGTGGTGGAGCGTCCCGATCCCGCGGTGGGGGGGCGCGGCCCGCCCCCCGCGGCGGTGCGGCCCCGCCGGGACCCGGGCCGGCGGGGCCCGGGCCCCCCGCCCCGGTAGCCCGGGGCCCCGCGGGGCCGGGGGGGCGGTCGGCGGAACGCCACCGGCGTCGGTCCTCCCCGGCTGGTACCCGGAGCTGCTGGCCTCGGTCACCCAGCACGTGTCGACGGGGCACCGGCGGGCCGTCGCGGCCGCGAACACCGAGTTGCTGGCCGCCTACTGGGCGATCGGCCGGGCGATCCTCGCGCGCCAGCACGAGGAGGGCTACGGCACGAAGGTGATCGACCGGCTGTCGGCCGACCTGCGGGAACGCTTCCCCGACGCCCGCGGCCACTCGCCGCGCAACCTCAAGTACATGCGGGCGTTCGCGGCGGCCTGGCCCGACTGGGAGGTTGTGCAAGGGTCGCTTGCGCGACTGCCGTGGTACCACCAGATCGCCCTGATCGAGAAGCTGGACCGCCCTGAGCTGCGGCTATGGTACGCCGCAGCAGCGCTCGACGAGGGCTGGAGCCGTGACGTCCTCGCGCTTCAGATCGAGCGGCGCCTGCATGAACGCTCCGGGAAGGCGATCAGCAACTTCCGGCAGACCCTGCCCGAGCCCGACTCCGACCTCGCCCAGCAGGCCACCCGCGACCCGTACCTGTTCGACTTCCTGTCCACCGCCCGCACCCGCACCGAACGGGACATCGAGCAGGGCCTCATCGAACACGTGCGGGAGTTCCTCCTCGAACTCGGTCGGGGCTTCGCGTTCGTGGGGAACCAGGTCCGGCTCGAACTGGGCGGCGACGAGTTCTTCTGCGACCTGCTCTTCTACCACGTGCCCCTGCACCGCTACGTCGTCATCGAATTGAAGGCCGTGAAGTTCGACCCGGCGTTCCTGGGTCAGCTCAGCATGTACCAGGCGGCGGTCGACGACCTGCTCGCCGGACCCGGTGACGAGCCGACCATCGGGTTGCTGCTGTGCAGGACGAAGAACGACGTGGTGGCCGAGTACGCCGTGCGCAACCACACCACCCCGATCGGCGTCGCGGAGTGGGCGACCGCGATCACCACCGACCTCCCCGCCGAGCTCGCGTCGAGCTTGCCCAGCATCGCCGACATCGAAGCCGAACTCGCCCCACATGACGACGATCCGGTCTGATACCCACCCTTATCAGTGATCGGCACCTGCTGACCGCTGTCGTCTGCCTACCGTCGGTCCACACCGATCAGGAGGTCCGCGATGAAGAACGCAGGCATGTCCGAGGCCGACTGGGAGAACTACGCCCTGGAGGTCCTCGGCGAGCGGGGGTGGACGCCGGTGCCCGGGTCGTCGATCGCGCCGGGCAGCGGTGAGCGGCAGAGCTGGGATGATCTCGTGCTCGCACCGCGCCTGCTCGACGCGCTGCGCCGGCTCAACCCTGACGTCCCCGGGGTGTACCTGCAGCAGGCGTACGCCGACATCGTCGCACCGCGGTCGAACGACCCGATCTCGGAGAACCACCGCGTCCACGACTGGCTGGTCGGCGGATATCGCGGCATCACCTGGCGTCGGTCCAGCGCCGCCGATCCTCCACGATCGAAGATCGACAACTGAGTACCTAAGTGAGTGACAATCAGCCCATCCGACGGCCGATCCTGGTGGATGTCCACGGACGCCAGACCGGCTCTGAGCTACAGAAAGCTTCTGGTCAACGCCCCGCCCACGTTGCTTCGGGACGAAGAGGTCGCCGGCCACGGCGGCAGTGGGGACCCGAGCGCGTCACCGATCCAGCGGTGTCGTCGTCGCCGCCCTTCGTGATGGGCTGATCGCGGGGGGGTGAGACGGTGGGATCGACCTGGGACGAGATGGCCGCCCGCGCGACGGATCGGAAGCGGGTGCGGGATCGGGTACAGGCGCGTAGGAAACGGGTGCTCCAGCAGCACGCCGAGCAAGCGCAGCAGGTTGCCGCCATCGAGAACCGCACCGAACGGGCTGAGCGGACTCGCGCGCTGCGGGCCGAACAAGAAGCCGCCGCGGAATCGTTCGCTGCCGAGACCGCGGCCGAAGTGGGCAGACTGACCGGGCTGCTGCGAGCGGCCGCCGCCGAGCCCCGGCGCGACCTGCGGTGGTTCCGGGGTGCGGTACCCGAGATCGCACCACCGTCCCCCGACGATGTCCCGGCCCCACCCCGTCCGGAGTGGTCGCAGTACGCCCCTGGCCCGCCTGGGCTGTTCGGCCGCCGACGACATGAACGATCTCTCGTCACTGCCAGAGCCGAACTCGACGAGGCCCTCGCCCGGCACGACCGCATGCTCCAGCACGGCCTCGCGGAGCTCCTGCGGGAGCACGACGCCCGGGCCGACCGGAGACGCCACACCCACCAGGCGGAGTGGGACGACCTCGCCGCTGCGGTGAACGCAGGCGCGCCCGAGGCCATCAGCACGTTCGCCGGAAAGGTGTTGCATGCCGCCAATGCGCTGCGCGGTCTCATCGACGGCGGCCGCGCGACCTACGAAGCGGCCGGCCGGGAACTCATCCTGGAGATCGACATTCCCGACACCGACATCGTCCCGCCCGACGGCGGCTGGAAGTACGTCGCCGTACGCAAGACGGTCGAGCCGACACCCCGACGCGCCGCGGCCGCCGCGGACATCTACGCCGGCATGGTCGCGCAACTCATCCTGGCCGTGCTCGACGCGTGCTTCCGTGCAACGACCGGCGATCTCGTCGACGCGGTGTCCGTGAACGGCCACGTCCGCACGACCGACCCGGCAACCGGTCGCCCGGACCATCCCTGCCTCATCACGGTGTCCGCCGACCGCGCGACGTTCGAGAACCTGGAGCTGCAGCACCCGAAGCTCGACCCGAAGGCTTGCCTGCGCAAGCTCGGGGCCGAGATGTCGCCACATCCCCACGACCTCGAGCACATCGAGCCGATCGTGAACTTCGACATCGCCAAGTACCGCATCGCGCACGGTCCGGAAGCACTCGCCAAGCTCGACCACCGGATGGACCTGCTGGCGATGAACCCCTACGAGTTCGAACGCCTCGTCCGGGACCTCTTCGCCAAGATGGGCTACGACACCTGGCGGACCGAGTCCTGCCGGGACGACGGCATCGACGCCGTCGCCACCAAGTCCGACCCACACATGCCCGTCGAGTGCATCGTGCAGGCGAAACGGTTCAAGGGCGCCGTCTCGCCCAAGGAGATCCAGGCGCTCATGGGAGCGATGACCGAGAAGCCCACCGCGACGCACGGCTACCTCGTCACCACCTCGTGGTTGAGCCCACGATCCCGGCAGCGTGCCCGCGGACAACGGATCTTCACCATCGAACGCAACCAACTCGCCTCGATGATCAAGGAGCTGCTGG
>JAJAZD010000156.1 GCA_026785945.1 Pseudonocardia sp.
CGCGCGCCCTGGGCGTGGGCGGGGGCCGGCGCCGGCGGCCCCCCGGGGCCCGGGGGGGGGGGGGGCCGGGGGCGGGCGGCGCCGGCGGGGGCGGCGGGGGGGGGGGGGGCGCCGGCGGGCGCCCCCCCGCCGGCGGGCGCCCCGCGCGCCGGGGGGGCCCGGGCGGGGGGGGCGCGCCCCCCCACCACCCCGTCGAAGGGCTCCGGGGTCAGCCACAGCACTCCGGACGGCGGCAGCTGCAGGATCGCCGAGGCCGGCCGCCCGTGCCACACCGTCTGGTCGGCGTCGACCGCCCCGAAGTTGCCCACCCCCGAGCCGCCGTAGATCTCGGCGTCGGTGTTGAGCACCTCTCGCCAGCGCCCCGCGAAGGGCAGCCCGACGCGGTAATCCGGCTTGGGCGTGCCGGAGAAGTTGGCGATGCAGGCCATGACCGTGGCCTTCCCGTCGGCGTCGACACCGTGCCGCAGGAAGCTCAGGACGTTGCCCGACGCGTCGTTGGCGTCGATCCACGAGAAGCCGTCGGGCGTGGTGTCCTTCGTCCACAGCGCGGTGTTCGCCCGGTAGGCGCGGTTGAGGTCACCGACCAGGCTGGTGATGCCCGCGTGCAGCGGGTCCTCCAGCAGGTGCCAGTCCAGCGACCGTGACTCCGACCACTCGCGCTCCTGACCGAACTCGCTGCCCTGGAACAGCAGCTGCTTGCCCGGGTGCGCCCACATGAACGCCAGCAGCGCGCGCACGCCCGCGGCCTTGTTCCAGGCGTCGCCGGGCATCCGCGTCCACAGGGAGCCCTTGCCGTGCACGACCTCGTCGTGGCTGATCGGCAGCACGAAGTTCTCGGTGAACGCGTACATCAGCGAGAACGTCAGCTGGTTGTGGTGGTAGCCGCGGTAGACGGGGTCACGGCCGACGTAGTCGAGCGTGTCGTGCATCCACCCCATGTTCCACTTGAACCCGAAGCCCAGGCCGCCCAGGTGGGTCGGACGCGAGACACCCGCCCAGGCCGTCGACTCCTCGGCAATCGTGATCACACCCGGGTGGTTGCGGTAGACCGTCGCGTTCATCTCCTGCAGGAACGCCACCGCGTCGAGGTTCTCCCGGCCGCCGTGGACGTTGGGCAGCCACTGGCCCTCGGGGCGGGAGTAGTCGAGGTAGAGCATGCTCGCCACCGCGTCGACCCGGAGCCCGTCGACGTGGAACTCCTCCACCCAGTACAGGGCGTTGGCGACGAGGAAGTTGCGCACCTCGGTGCGTCCGAAGTCGAACACGAGCGTGCCCCAGTCGGGCTGCTCACCGCGGCGGGGGTCGGCGTGCTCGTAGAGCGGGCTGCCGTCGAACTTGGCGAGCGCCCACTCGTCGCGCGGGAAGTGCGCGGGGACCCAGTCGACGATCACGCCGTAGCCGTGCTGGTGCAGGTGGTCGACGAAGTAGCGGAAGTCGTCGGGACGCCCGAAGCGCGCGGTCGGTGCGAAGTAGGAGGTGACCTGGTAGCCCCAGGAGCCGCCGAACGGGTGCTCGGCCACGGGCAGCAGCTCGACGTGGGTGAACCCGGTGGCGTCGAGGTGCTCGACGAGCTGGTGGGCGATCTCGCGGTAGCTCAGGCCCTGACGCCAGGACCCGAGGTGCATCTCGTAGACGCTCATCGGCTGGGCGTGCGCCTGGCGCTGCGCCCGCGCCGTCATCCAGTCCTGGTCGGACCACTCGTAGCCGGACACGTCGACGACGGACGCGGTGGCCGGCGGGATCTCGGTGGCGAAGGCCATCGGGTCGGCCTTGTCGCGCCAGCGGCCGTCCTGACCGAGGATGCGGAACTTGTAGCGCGTACCCGGTTCGATGCCGGGGACGAACAGCTCCCACACCCCGGAGCTGCCGAGCACGCGCAGGGGATGGGCCTCCCCGCTCCAGCCGTCGAAGTCGCCGGTGACGCGCACCCCCTGTGCGGTGGGAGCCCACACGGCGAAGCTGGTTCCGGTGACGGCACCGGCGGGGGTGTCGTAGCGGCGTACGTGCGCACCGAGCACGTCCCACAGCCGTTCGTGGCGTCCCTCGCCGATGAGGTGCAGGTCGACCTCGCCGAGCGTGGGTAGCCAGCGGTAGGGGTCGTCGACGATGTCGATGCGCTCGTCGTAGCGCACGGCCAGCCGGTAGTCCGCGGGCGGTCCCGGTACGACCCCGGAGAACAGCCCGGCGTCGTGCACCTTGACCAACGGGTGTCCCTCTCCGCCGGAGAGGACGACATGGACCTCGTCGGCGTGCGGGCGCAGGACCCGGACGACCGTTCCGTCAGGGTGCGGGTGGGCTCCGAGAACCGAGTGCGGATCGTGGTGTGCTCCCCCGAGCACCCGTTCGACCGTCGCGGGGTCGGGCGGGCTGGGATCGACCTCGTGGGTCAGGTCCTCCCGGTTGAGGGTCTGGGTCAGTTTCTCCTCGCGATCCACCCGGACACCCTATTGCGACGGACGGCGTGTCGCCGACCGTGGGCGCAACGATCCGGTTCCCATCGGCGCCCCGACGGCCCACGGCGGAGCGGGCCGCACGGGGCGGGGCACGGGCGTCACCCCGTGGTGGGGCAGGGCGCGGCGGTGGACCCGCCGTGGAGGTCGGCGTCGGGAGTGCCGTCGGTGACGCTGCGCAGGTAGTAGCCACAGGTGGGGCGGTTGCGGAAGTCGAAGGTCGCGCTGGGGGCGAGCTCCCAGATCTTGTAGCCGGAGAACGTCAGGGGCTTGCCGCGCTCCGCCCGCTCCGGCTCGTGGTCGCCCAGCACGACGTAGGCGTCCGCTCCGGCGACGGTGCCGATGCCGATGCCCGAGCGGTCGGTGTGGATCGAGCCGCCGTCGTCCACCCCGACGCCCCAGGCGCGGCCGTCGGTGGTGGCACCGTCGGCGATCGCGCGGGCGACGAAGGCCATCGTGCGGTCCATCCGGTCGCGGGTGACGAAGTGCGAGTCTTTGATGGTGCCCTGGTAGCCCACGCGGGCATCGAGCCCGAGCGCGGGGCGAACGCCGCACTGGCCGCGGCCCACCTGCTCATCGCGCCGCAGGGGCTGGGCGGCCGGTGTGACGGGGTGACGGTCAACGTCGGAACCGTCCGGGCCGGGACGCGCAGCAACATCGTCTGTCCCCGGGCGGAACCGCGCATGGAGGTGCGCTCCCCGACCACCGCGGGGATGTCCGCGACCATGGCCGCCATCGAGGCCCTCGCCGCACTACCGACCGTCGCGGGCACCCGGGTGGACGTGCGCCGGCTGGACCTGTGCCCGCCGATGGAGGACAGCCCGCCGAGCCGCGTCCTGTTCGCCCACGCCGCCGGGGCCGCCGCGCCGCTCGGCCTGTCGTTCGACGCCGTCGCGACCGGCGGGGTCGGCGACGCCAACATCATCTCCGGAGCCGGGACGCCCACCCTCGACGGTCTCGGGCCCGTCGGCGGGGCCGACCACACCCCCGAGAAGTGGCTCGACGTCTCCACCGTCGCACCGCGCGTCGCCCTGCTGGCCTCGCTGATCGCCGTTCTCGGTACCGCTGCGACGGGTTGCGATCAAGCCGTCCTGACTCACCAGGAGGGGTTCCCGTGCACCGACCCACCCGTAGCGCGGTCCGCGCCGCGTCGACCGCTGCTCTCGCCGTGGCCGCCGCCCTGACCGCCGTTCCCGCCGTCGCCGCGCCGGCGGCGGGCGGCGCCCTCGTACTGGTCGGCGGTGCGCTGGCAGCGGACAACGACCAGGTCTACGACGAGATCATCGGTAGGGCCGGCGGCCCCCGGGCCCGCATCGGTGTGATCACCGCCGCCTCGATCCCCGCCAGCCAGGACCCCGATGCCGCCGACCCGGAGAAGTGCTCCAACCCCGAGTGTCACGGCGCCTACTACTCCGGGCTCCTCGAACGTCACGGCGCCGCGGACGCCCAGTGGATCCCGGTCGACCTCGACCACATCGCCGACGCGGACTCCGACGCCGTCGTCGCGCAGGTCGAGTCGATGACCGGCTTCTTCTTCGGTGGCGGCGACCAGTTCCGCTACGTCACCACCCTGCTGCACGGCGAGCAGCACACCGACTCCAAGGTGCTGGCCGCGATCCGCGCGAAGCTCGCGGCCGGGGCGGTGGTCTCCGGAACCAGTGCTGGTGCGCAGATCGCCGCAGGCCGCGACATGGTCACCGGCGGCGAGTCCTACGAGGGCCTGCGCGACGGCAGCGCGCCGGGGTACTTCGACGAACCCACCACCCTGGACTACCTCCCGGAAGGCGGGTTCGGCTCCCTGTCGTCCGGGCTGATCGACACCCACACCGGGACGAACGGCTGTGAGGGCCGCGCGATCCGGCTGGCGTCCGACACCCGCCACGACCGCGTCTACGCCCTGGACGAGGACACTGCGCTCGTGGTCGACCAGGTGGGCAGCGACCGGGAGTCCGTCCGGGTCCTGGGGGCGAACGGGGTGGCCGTGCTCGACCTGCGGCAATTCCGCGCCCGCACCACGGCGCGCGCTCGTCGAGACCACGCGGGCGCGCACCGCGGAGGCCACCACGTGGGAGACCGGCCCGCGCTTCACCGTCACGGTGTCCCGGCCCGGCTCCAGGGCCTGGACCTCGGACGGGCGTACCGCGCAGAGCATCACCGACCTGCGCCTCGCCATCGCGCCGTCCTGAGGGTCGGGCCGGTCGCGGTCGCGTCCGGCCCCGCCGGACCGGCTCCCACTAGATGGTTGATTCCGTGAAGATCGTATGAGGGCGTGTCGCGGCCTCGCTGTCACGACGCCGGTCATCGGACAAGGATGCGCTGCCGCGGTGCGCCTGTCGTCGCAGGGACTGAATGGCCGGGGTGTCCGGTCCCGTCCC
>JAJAZD010000157.1 GCA_026785945.1 Pseudonocardia sp.
CGGCGGGCTGTGCGCCCGACACCCCGTACTTCTGGTCGACGACGAAGAACGGGACCCCGCTGATGCCGTAGGCGCGCGCCTGGCGCTCGTCGGCGCGCACGGCATCGGTGTAGCGGTCGGAGGCGAGCACCTCGCGGGCCTCGTCGTGGTTCAGCCCCGCCCCGGCGGCGACCCGCACCAGGGTCTCGGGGTCGCCGATGCGCTCCCCGTCGGTGAGATAGGCCCTGAGCAGGCGTTCCTTCATGGCGTCCTGCACGCCGCGGTCGGCGGCGAGGTGGAGGAGCCGGTGGGCGTCGACGGTGTTGCCGCCGCGGGACTGTTCGAGGTGGAACTCCCATCCCTCGGTGGCGGCGGTGTCGGTCATCTGCCGGATCATCACCAGCGCCTGCTCCGGCGACGTGCCGTACTTCCCGGCGAGGTGATCCTGCAGCGACCCGTCGCGTTCCCGCGGCGCCGTGGGGTCGAGCTCGAAACTGCGCCACCGCACCTGCACCTGTTCGCGGTGGGTGAACCGCGCGAGGGCGTGACTGAACCGGCGCTTGCCGATCGCACACCACGGACACACGACATCGGACCAGATCTCGACCTGCATGACACCTGCAACGCGATCACGCGGGACACCCATTCCAGCTCCTGGCCGGAACGCCCTAGCCTGGCGCCGTGGTCCTTCCCGACGACTGGTCGCGTTGGCGCGAGCAGGTCGACCTCGACGGCTACGACGAGCGCTGGCAACAGATGGCGGAGGCCGGGGAGAACCCGCACGGCGAGGCCGATCTCGTCTGCGGGTACGGGCCCGCGACGGTGCTCGACGGCGGGTGCGGCACGGGGAGGCTCGGCATCGAGCTGACCGTGCGCGGCGTCGCGGTGGTGGGTGTCGACGCGGATCCCGACATGATCGCGGCCGTGCGGGCGAAGGCCCCGGAGCTGGAGTGGCAGCACTGCGACCTCGCGGACCTGGACCGTCCGGAGCGCTTCGACATCGTCGCGCTCGCCGGCAACGTCGTCCCGTACGTCGCGGCGGAGCGGCGGGCCGCCGCGGTCGTGGCCTGCGCCCGGCACCTGGTGCCGGGGGGCCGGTTGATCGCGGGGTTCCAGCTCCAGGACGGCTGGCCCACCCTCGGCGAGTACGACGCCTGGTGCGCGGCGGCGGGCCTGCGGGCCGAGGAGCGGTTCGCGACGTGGGGGAGTGCGCCATACGGCGGCGGTGACTATGTGGTCTCCGTGCACCGCCTGCCCGGCTGAGCCGCGCGCAGGGGTGACGGTCGTTCAGGGGATGCGGCGGATCCGGATCAGGCCCTTCGCGGTGGAGGGGTCCACCACGCGCCCGGCCTGCACGATCTGCGCCGAACCCGCCTCGACGAGGCGCCGAGCCGCCCTGCGTGCCGGTTCCATCAGCTCGCGCCACCCTTCGGGGTCGACCCTGCGCGCGGCCTCGGACGGGCAGATCGTCGCGTCGGCGGCCCGCGCGTCGAGCAGTTCGGTGATCATCGCCTCCAGCTGCCGGTCCACGTCGGTGACCCCCCGCCGTCGGCAGCCGGTGCTGCAGTAGCGGACCTGGTCCCAGTCGCGCTCCCACTTCTTGCGCCACTCGATCCGCCGACCGCACACCACACAGGCCTTCTCGGGCGCCACGGCTCCATCGTGGCCCCGCCGGCTCATCCGCGCGCGGCCACCGCGGCATCGAGCGCCGCGCGCATCTCCGCCACCGGCCCCGGCCGCCCGGTCATCAGCTCGACCTGGGCGACGGCCTGGTGCAGCAACATCTCCAGCCCGCCGACGACCCGCGCGCCGGAAGCCGCGGCCGTGGCGGCGAACGGGGTGGGCCACGGCGCGTAGACCACGTCCAGCAACACGGTGCCCGCTCCGGGGCCGGTCAACCCATCGGCGGCACCTCGGGGCAGCGTCGAGACGACGACGGCGGCGTCGCGCATCGACTCCGCCGCGCGGGCCGGGTCGGCGAGCGAGGAGGTGACCGTCGGCGAGATCCCGATGCGGTCGGCGGCCGCCCGCAGGTCACCGGCCCGTCCGGGATCGCGGACCAGGACCTCGATCTCGCCGCCACCCCGGCCGTCGCCCGCCGAGGCGTCGGGCGAGCCGCCGAACCCCAGCTCGCGCAGCGCGGCGAGGCACGCCTGTGCGGTACCGCCGGCGCCGAGCACGACGGCGCGCCCACCCGAGACGCCGGCGTCCCGCAGCGCCGTCACGATCCCGGTGGCGTCGGTGTTCTCCGCGGTCCGGTGGCCGCCGGACAGGACGAGCGTGTTCGCGGCGCCGATGGCGGCGGCGAGCGGGGAGATCTCGTCGGCCACGTGCAGGGCCACCCGCTTGAGCGGCATCGTCAGCGACAACCCCGCCCATTCGGGTCCGAGCCCGGCGACGAAACCGGGCAGCGACGCCTCGTCACACTCGTGCCGGTCGTATCGCCAGCCGTCCAGGCAGAGCGCGCGGTAGGCGGCGGTGTGCAGCACGGGCGAGAGGGAGTGGGCGACGGGGGAGCCGAGGACGGCGGCGCGCATGGCCCGATTGTGCACACCCGTCAGCGGCGGAAGCGCTCCACCCGCACGGTGCCGTCGGTCAACGTGCCGTCGGGACGTGTGCCGGCGATCCGCGCGGCGTCGAACTCGATGGCGGCCGGTGACGACGCGGCCCGCACGCGCCCGACGGTGGACGGGTGTCGTCGCCGACGTGTGTCAGGCTGCCGCCGTGGCGGGAACGGTGCTGGTGCTCGGAGGTCGCAGCGAGATCGGGCTGGCGGTGGCGCGCAGGCTCGCGCCGGGCTCGACCGTGGTGCTGGCCGCCCGGCGCAGCGCCGGGCTCGACGCGCAGCAGCGATCGGTGCGGGAGGCGGGCGCGGTCGCCGTCGACCGGGTCGAGTTCGACGCCGACGATCTCGCGTCGCACCGCCCCGTGCTGGACGAGGTGGTGCGACGGCACGGGCGGCTCGACGTGGTGGTCGTCGCGTTCGGGATACTGGGCGACCAGGCTCGCGCGGAGCGCGATCCCGACCATGCCGTCGCGATCGTGCACACCGACTACGTCGCCCACGTCGCCGTGCTGACGCACCTCGCCGCGATCCTGCGCGCCCAGGGGCGCGGCACGGTGGTCGTGTTCTCCTCGGTCGCGGGGGCGCGCGTCCGCCGCGCGAACTACGTCTACGGGTCGGCGAAGGCCGGGCTGGACGGTTTCGCGAGCGGTCTCGCCGACGCCCTGCACGGCAGCGGCGCGCGGTTGCTGCTGGTCCGCCCCGGTTTCGTGATCGGCACGATGACCGAGGGCATGAGCCCGGCCCCCCTGTCCTCGACTCCGGACCAGGTGGCGGCCGCGACGGTGCGGGCGCTGCGTGCCGGACGTGGCGAGGTCTGGGTGCCCGCGGTGCTGCAGCCGCTGTTCGCCGTGCTCCGGCACACCCCCCGAGCGCTGTGGCGCCGCCTCCCGAGGTGATCCGCCCAGGTGAAGCCGCTGATCATCGGGCCCGAGGGCCACGGGGGAAGATCGTCGAACAGTCGCCCGGTCGTGATCACCGCGCAGGGGTGGAACGTGATGGTAACGTCGGTGTCATCTGCGGCTCGCAGGATCGTCTTCTCGCCCGGGCGGCCTCCCGGCGCGAGGTCGACGTCAGGAGCCCGCAGATGAGGAGCCGCACGCCTCTGGCCGCCGTCGCGGGCTTCGCACTGCTCGTCGCGCTGTGGGAGCTGGTCAAGCTCCTCGTCCCGGCCGACGGGGTCAGCGTCGGCGGCACCCGTGTCCTGCCCCGCACCGACGACGCCGCGATGCCGCACGTGTGGACCGTGCTCGCGCGCCTGGGCGACCCGGAGGTGGCGGGCGCCGCCGCGGCCCGCCCCGTCGGCGTCGCGGTGGCGTCGGGCGCGCTGTTCACCCTGGGACTCGCGCTCGGCGGACTGGTACTGGGCGGCCTGCTCGGTGTGGTGCTCGCGCTGGTGATGCACCGCGTCGGGCTCGTCGAGCGGGCGGTGCTGCCCTACGTGGTGGCGTCGCAGACCGTGCCGCTCATCGCGATCGCCCCGCTCGTCGCGGGCTGGGGCGGCAAGATCGCCATCGCCGGGTGGGCATGGCAGCCGTGGGCCAGTGTCATGGTGATCTCGTCCTATCTCGCGTTCTTCCCCGTCGCGGTCGGGATGCTGCGCGGGCTCACCTCGCCCGCCCGCGCCGACGTCGAGCTGTTCCGCGCCATGGCGGCGGGCTGGTGGACCACACTCGTCCGGTTGCGACTGCCCGCCGCGGTGCCGCACCTGCTGCCCGCGGTGCGGCTTGCGGCCGCCGCGGCCGTCGTCGGCGCCATCGTCGCCGAGATCTCCACCGGCACCACCGGGGGCATCGGGCGGCTGATCATCTCCTACGCGCAGTCGGCCACCGGCGATCCGTCGCGCATGTACGCGGCGATCCTCGGCGCGGCGGTGCTCGGGCTGGTCGCCGCCGCGGCGGTGGGCGCGCTCGACGTAGGGCTGCGCCGGTACCGCGGGAGCGTGCGATGAGCGCGGTCTCCCTGCACGGCGTCGACAAGCGGTTCGGCGAGGTCCACGCGCTCGACGGCATCGAGCTGACGGTCGACTCGGGTGAGTTCGTCTCGCTCATCGGCCCGTCGGGCTGCGGCAAGTCGACCCTGCTGCGGGTGGTGGCCGACCTGGAGCAGCCGTCGGCGGGCACCGTCGCGGTCGGGGGAAAGGCTCCGCGGCAGGCACGGCTGGACCAGGAGTACGGCATCGCGTTCCAGCAGGCCGGGTTGCTGGAGTGGCGCACGGTCACGGAGAACGTCGAGCTGCCGCTGCACGTGCACGGGATGTCGAAGGCGCGACGCCGGGCGAGGGCGGCGGAGCTGCTGGAGCTCGTCGGGCTCACGGAGTTCGCCGGGTCGCGCCCGAGTGAGCTGTCGGGTGGGATGCAGCAGCGCGTCGCGATCGCCCGTGCGCTCGCGCCGAGCCCGCGGTTGCTGCTCATGGACGAGCCCTTCGGCGCGCTCGACGAGATGACGCGCGAGCGGATGCAGGCCGAGCTGCTGCGCATCGCCCGTGAGACCGGCGCGGCCGTGCTGTTCGTGACCCACTCGATCCCCGAGGCCGTCGTTCTCTCGGACCGGGTCGTGGTCATGTCCCCGCGGCCCGGCCGGATCACCGACATCGTCGGTGGCCGGCGTCCGGGTGGGGGCGACCCCACCGACGACCCCACCGACCTCGCCCCGGACGACATCGAGGACGTCCGCGAGTCCGGCACGTTCTTCGCCGCGATCACCGCCGTGCGCGAGGCGCTGCGCAAGGGCCACGGATGACGGCGTCGCGGGTGCTCCCGCCCGTCGCGTTCGGCATCGCCGTGCTCGCCGCGTGGGAGGTGCTGGTCGTCGTGGCGGGTGTCCCGGCGTTCCTGCTCCCGGCACCGACCGCGATCGCGGCCCAGATCGGCGCGCAGTTCGACGTCCTCGTCTCGACGGCCGCGGTGACCGGCGGCAACGCGCTGGTCGGGCTCGTCGCCGGGTTCGTGCTCGGGGTCGTGCTGGCGCTGCTGGCTGCCGGGTCGCGGCTGGTGTCCGACGTGCTGACACCGGTGGTCCTCGCCGCGAGCGCCGTGCCGATCGTCGCGCTCGCACCGGTCTTCACGACGATGTTCGGCTCCACCACGGAGATCCCGCGCCGGCTCGTCGTCACCCTCGTGGTGGTGGTGCCCGTGTTCGTCTCGACGGCGCGGGGGCTTCGCCAGGTGCAGCCGGTGCACGCGGAGCTGATGTCGTCGCTCGCGGCGACGCCGTGGCAGCACGCGCGGTTCGTCCGGCTGCCCGGCGCCGTGCCGTTCGTCATGACCGGGCTGCGGCTCGCCGCGCCGGCCGCGGTCATCGCCGCCGTCGTCGCGGAGTACTTCGGGGGGCTCCAGAACGGCCTCGGCAGCCGCATCTCCTCCGCGGCAGCCAACACCGCCTACGCCCGCGCGTGGGCCTTCGTCGCCGCCTCGATCGCGCTGGGGCTGCTGTTCCACCTGGCCGGGCTGCTCGCCGAGCGCCTGCTCACCCGCGGCCGTACCACCTGACACCCCGGAGGACACGTGAACAGATCCCTTCTCGCCCTCGCGGCAGCGGCGGCCCTCGCCGTCACCGCCTGCTCGGTCACCCCGGCCGCCGACGCCCCGGCCGCCGACGGGGCTCCCCAGAAGGTCACGCTTCAGCTGCAGTGGTTCACGCAGGGCCAGTTCGCCGGCTACTTCGCCGCCGTCGACCAGGGGTTCTATGCCGAGCAGGGACTGGAGGTGGAGATCAAGGAGGGCGGCGTCGACATCGTCCCGCAGACGGTCCTCGCCCAGGGCCAGGCCGACTACGCGATCGCGTGGGTGCCCAAGGCCCTCGCCTCCCGCGAGCAGGGCGCGGGCATCACCGACGTCGCCCAGGTGTTCCAGCGCTCGGGCACCTACCAGGTGTCGTTCGCCGGCTCCGGGATCGCGAGTGCGGCCGACCTCGCCGGGAAGAAGGTCGGCAACTGGGGCTTCGGCAACGAGTTCGAGCTGTTCGCGGGCATGACGGGGGCCGGGCTGACCCCCGCCGCCGACGTCACGCTCGTGCAGCAGCAGTTCGACATGCAGGCCCTGCTCTCCGGTGAGATCGACGCCGCGCAGGCCATGTCCTACAACGAGTACGCGCAGGTCCTCGAGGCGACGAACCCCGCCACCGGGCAGCTCTACCAGCCGGCGGACTTCTCGGTGATCAACTGGGAGGAGGCGGGCACCGCGATGCTCCAGGACGCGATCTGGGCCAACACCGAACGGCTCGCCGACCCCGCCTACCAGGACACGACGGTCAAGTTCATCGCGGCGTCGCTCAAGGGCTGGGCGTACTGCCGGGACAACGTCGAGTCGTGCCGCGACATCGTCGTCGCCGCCGGGTCGACGCTCGGGGCGAGCCACCAGCTGTGGCAGGTCAACGAGGTGAACAAGCTGATCTGGCCCGCGCCGGCCGCCGGTGCCGGCACCATCGACGAGGCGGCGTGGGCCCGCACCGTGCAGGTCGCCCGCACCGCCGTCAACGCCGACGGCCAGACGGTACTGACCAAGGACCCCGACGCGATGGCGTACAGCAACGACTACGTGACGCGGGCCCTCGAACTGCTGGACGCGGACGGCGTGGACGTGGCGGGCGCCGACTACACCCCGGAGCAGGTCACCCTCAACCCCGGCGGCAGCTGACGGACGGCACTCGACGGCACGCGGCTCCTGCTGCCGATCGCGGATGTCTCAGGTGCGCGCGGCCCAGACCGCGTAGAGGGGGTCGCCGGGACCGGGCGGGGTCCGGCGCAGGCCGGTGACCTCGCCGAAACCGCCGGCGAGGGCGAAGTAGGCGCTGACGATCTGCAGGTGCTGGCCGTCGTCGGTGGCGACCCAGCCGCGGATGGCCTTGGTGGGGAAGCAGCGGTTGGAGAACGTGGTGACGAACCGGCCTCCGGGTCGGAGCACCCGCGCGACCTCGCGGAACACCGCCACCGGCTCGACGAGGTAGTCGACCGACACGCAGCAGACGACGCCGTCGAAGCTCGCATCGGCGAACGGGAGCACGGGGTCGGTGTTCAGGTCGTGCACCACGTGCTCGGCCATCATCGGGTTGGCGGCCAGCTCGGCGGCGTTCATCCCCAGCCCGACGAGCCTGCGCGGCGGGCGCTCGAAGTGGGAGATCCACGACGACATGAGGTCGAGCACCTCGCCGTCCACGTCGAGCTCGGTGTAGAGCGCGCCGACGGCGGCGATCGCGCGGTCGTCGATGTGGGTGACCAGGCGCGGCGGGCCGTAGAAGACCGGGTCGGGGGAGGGGTCGGCCCGGTCGAAGAACCAGGGCGGGAAGGGGTCCGGCACGGAGCCGACCGTAGGCGCCGGCCCGGCGCCGCGCCTGTCGTGCTCCGACCCGGGCTCAGGTGTCCAGCAGGTCGTGCGTGGTGCGCCAGACGTGGCACGGCCAGGGGGCCGCGCGGCCCCAGCGGGTCCGGCACAGCGGACAGCGCGTGCCGTGGAGCGGGAGGTGCCCGGCGAGCAGCTCGCGCAGGCCGGCGGTGGCCCGGCGCAGCTCCCGGGCGAGCCACGGGTCGCGCCCGTGGTCGGCGGCCAGCTCCAGCTCGTGCATGCGGCGGCGCACCTCACGGTGCAGCCGTATCGCCGCCACAGGCAGGTGCGGGGGTAGCGACTCGGCCCGCAGCGCGGTGCGGTGCGCCGGCAGCAGCACCGTCTCGGTCGTGTCCTGATCGATGTCCACGCACTAGCCTCCGTCGACCGGTATGGTGCCCAGCGTTCGTTGAGATCGTACCGCATCGATATCGGCACAGAAAGGAGCATCATGGGCTCGGCATCTCCGGTCGTCGCCGCTTGGGAGCTCGGGGTGCGGTTGCGGGAGCGCCGCGACCTCGCCGGTCTCACCAGTACCAGGGCGGCGAAGCACGCCCGGTGCACGCAGGGCTACATCTCCGACGTCGAGCGCGGCAACACTCGCATCGGGTCGGAGAAGCTGGAGCTGCTGCTCAAGGCCTACCAGGTCGACCCGGAGGAGGCCGACGAGCTGCGGGCGCTGCGCGAGGAGGTCAACCGGCGCGGCTGGTGGCAGGAGTACTCGGGCATCCTCGACCCGACGGTGCTGCGCATGTTCGGCCTGGAGCACGGCGCCGAGACGGTGCGGGCGCACGAGAGCCTGCTGATCTACGGCCTGCTGCAGACCGAGGAGTACGCGCACGCGCTCGGCGGCGGCAGCGCGATCTTCCGCTCCGCCGACATGCGGCCGCGGATGGCGGCGCGGATGCTGCGCCAGCAGCGCCTCGACGGCGATGATCCGCTGCGGCTCAGCGTGGTGATGAGCGAGGGGGCGCTGCACCAGGAGGTCGGCGGCCGGGCGGTGCTGGGCCGGCAGCTGCGGCACCTGGTCGAGATGGTCGAGCGCCATCCCGACACGGTCGATGTCCGGGTGGTGCCCTTCAGTATCGGGCGGTTCGGCACGCTGGGCGTCGGGACGTTCCACCTCTTCGAGTTCCCCAGCCCGCGGCTCCCGCCGCTGCTGTACCAGGAGAGTGTCAGCTACGCCGAGCTGATCGACCGCCCGCCCGTGGTCCGCGACTACGCTGTGGCCTTCGAGGACGGCCAGCGGGTCGCGCTCAGCGCCGAGGACAGCCGGGCGGTGATCCGCCGCACCGAGAAGGAGTTATAGATGCCCGAGAACCCTGCCGCACGCCGCGAGACCGGGGTGTGGTTCACCTCCAGCTTCAGCAACGACGGCAACAGTTGCGTCCAGGTCCGGTTCGACGGGGGCACCGTGCTGGTCGCCGACTCCAAGCAGCGCGGCACCGGCCCGGTGATCCGCCTCGCCGGGCCCGACTGGGATTCCTTCGTCGCCACGGCGCTCGGCTCGGCCCCGTCCCCCGCCGCCCTCCGGATCACCTGCGCGCCACGGGACGGGCGCACCGTCACCGCCGCCGACGGCACCGCACTGCACTTCACGGCCGGGGAGTGGGCGGCGTTCGTCGCGGGCGCAGCCGCCGGCGAGTTCCGCCGCCCCGCCCACGCGGGCGCGGCCTGAGCCCCGGCGACGGCTCGGCCCGGTTCCTGCTCCCTCCAGTGGGAAATCATTGTCGTCGGCCGAGTCGAGAACAATGAGGCGCGGATCGCTCGATGGTGCTCGGAGCGCGGCGCACCGCGATTCGGACCGCTGAGAACGGAGCACGCGATACGGGCGATGGCGACGAGACATGTGATGTTCCTTCGTTCACTCGTGCGTCACGCCTGCCGTCCGCACCGCCCGGACGGGCAACACTTCGGTGAGCCTCCTTGTCCCACGGTAATTGCACTGACCCCGCCACCGTGAGATGGACACCAGCGCTGCTCGATCATGCGCGGGCGGCGCTGGTGTCCATCCCGACGCCGAGCGGACGGGGAAGGGCGGTGGCGGCCACGTACGACGTGGGGTGCCCTGCCCGGCGGGTCGCGTCTGCGCCGCCGCGGTGGCGGGTGCGCCTCGGGTGGGGGCAGGTCACGTGATGATCACAGCTCGTTCTCGGACGTGCTCTTTCCAACGCCGGACGGGCCGTCTAACCTGCAACACGGGCGCGGAACCATTTGTCGACGCGCCACCAAGGAGGTCGACGATGAAACCGTTCGTGGTCAACAACCATGGCCGGCTCGTGTTTCCGGAAACATTCCTCGGTGAGCTCGATTTCTCCGTGATGGATACGCTCGAGCAGTTCACGGCCGTGATCGGGCGCGATTTCGAGGCGAAGGCCCCGACCGGTACCGACATACTGGAGCGGATCGAGTCGGGCGCGTACCCCGGCCGGTTCGAACTGCTGCGCGACCTCGGCCAGAATCTCTTCTGGGTCAACCGGTACTCGATGACCATGTTCGACAAGCGCCCCACCCGCTGGCGCGACGTCCCACGCAGCCGCGACGACGTCTTCCTCCCGGTACTCACCCCGTGGATCGACGGGGAGCGCAAGGTCGCCGCGGTCGAACGCGCCTACCGCGAACTGCCGGCCACCTTCGACGCCGCCACCGAGGACGCGGTCTTCGCGCGGCTGTTCGACGTGTTCCGGCACCGGCGCCACCACGCGACCGAGCTGCCCGCGGTCAAGCCGACGGTGGCGGAGTTCCTGGCGACGCCCGACGCGTGCACGTTCGTCGTGCCCTCGCACGACCCGGACTACCCCGTGTTCAGCCTGCAGGACATCGTCGACGCCGACGACGCCGTACCCGAGCTCGAGGCCCTGTCGCGATGGGCGATGGTGTTGCACAACCAGTACCCGTGGGACCGCGAGCGCACGGAGCTGCGGCCCGCCTCGGAGATCGGCGACGACGACTTCGTGGTCGCGTTCCACCCGCGCAACCGCGAGGTCATGGCCTTCCTCGACCGGGTGCGGAGCGGGCGCGGACCACTCCGCCCGGCGCGGCGGCCCGCGCAGGCCCACCAACCCGTCCGGCCCTACCCGCCGGTGTGGGTGCGCGACGCCTTCCGCGTGCAGCCCAGGATCGAGGCGCTGGCCGTCGTCCGCGGCGAGTACGTCTGCGACAACGCCGACGTCGTGCGCAACGCGGGCTTCTCGTGGTCGCCGATGAGTGCCGAGGAGATCAGCACCAAGACGGGCATCGAGCAGCGGCGCTACACCGGTCGCGACATCTCCGACATCGCCCTGGAGGCCGCCGTCGCGGCCCTGGCCCACTCCGGCCGCACGCCCGACGAGATCGGTGCCGTCCTCGTCGCCACCTGCACGAGCAACCGGCTGATCCCGTCGCTGTCCACATGGCTCTCCGGCGAGCTGGGGATGCTGCAGACCCACTGCTCGGCCGACATCATCGCCGCGTGCGCCGGGCTGCCCTACGGCCTGGCCGAGGCGGTGCGTCAGCTGCAGGAGGTCGACCGGCCGGTGCTGCTGGTGTGCGTCGAGAAGTTCTCGGACAAGATCGGCGGTGTGCGGACGTCCCGCATGATCTTCGGGGACGGCGCGGCCGCTCTGGTCGTCGCCCCCGCACCCGAGGGGGAGCGTGGGGACGTCGAGATCGTGCAGACCTACGCGAGCGGCCCGGCCACCCAGGTCAACTCGATCATCTGGCCGAACCGGGACTTCGACAACGACATCACCGTGTACGGCCCGGAGGTGAAGGCGCTGGTCGCGCGCTATCTGGCGCAGATGCTCGACGAGCTCGGCGACCTGCCGGACCCCGACGAACCGGGCCGTTCGCTGCTGGAGTCGATCGAGCTGATCGTGCCGCACCAGGCCAACAAGACGATGATCCTGCAGCTCGCGGCGAAGGCCGGGCTGTCGGCCGACCAGCTCTACTTCAACATCGAGACCATGGGCAACGTGTCCGCCGCCTCGATCCCCATCGCGCTGTTCGACGCCGTGCGGGACAAGGCGATCACCGGCCCGACGAGGGTCTTCACCCCGGGTTTCGGAGCCGGCGCGGTGGGCGGTTACGTGGTCTTGACCCTCGACCCGTCGATCATGGCGCCCGAGGTGGTGCTGGGCGCGGGCGCCGGGTACACCGCACCCGCGCCCGTGACCCCCACCAGCAGCGACGACGTCCGTGCCGCGTTCGGCAGCTGAACGAGGCCCGCGCCCGATTCCCACCACCGGAGGACCACGATGACCCAGACCTCAGCGACCGACATCACCGACACCCACCCCGAGCAGCGGGTCGCGATCGTCACCGGCGGTGCCCGCGGCATCGGGGCCGCCATCACCACCGTCCTCGCCCGCGCGGGCGTGCACGTCGCCGCCGGGTACAGCTCCAACGGCAAGGCCGCCGAGGAGCTCGCCGGCAAGCTGGGCGCCGAGGGGGCGTCGGTCTCGGTGCACCAGGGCAACGTGGGCGAGCCCGCGGACTGCGCCCGGGTGGTGGACGAGGTGATCGCCCGGCACGGCCGCGTCGACTACCTGGTCAACAACGCCGGCATCACCGTCGACAAGACGGTCCGCAGGATGTCGGTCGACGACTGGCACTCCGTGCTGCGGATCAACCTGTCCGGCGCGTTCTACATGACCAAGTCCGTGCTGGACCACATGCTCGCGGCGAAGTTCGGGCGGATCGTCAACATCAGCTCGGTGATCGGCCAGACGGGTTCGGTCGGGCAGGCCAACTACGCGTCGTCCAAGGCCGGGCTGGTCGGGCTGACCAAGAGCCTGGCCCAGGAGGTCGCCCGCAAGGGCATCACCGTCAACTGCGTGTCCCCGGGATACATCGAGACGGAGATGGTGGCCGCGATACCGGCCGACGTGCTCGACAAGCTGCTCGTCGGGGTGCCGGTCGGCAGGCTCGGCCAGGCCTCGGAGATCGCCCGGGCCGTGCAGTTCCTCGTCGACGACGACGCCGGCTACATCACGGGCAGCGTCATCGCCGTCAACGGTGGCCTCGACATGACGGGATGACCCCGGGGTGAACGCAGCCGAGGACGGCCGCAGCCGGACGTGCAGATGCTGTGCGTGCCCCCGGTGCGATTCGAACGCACACTGAACGGGACTTGAATCCGTCGCCTCTGCCGTTGGGCTACGGGGGCATGTCCGCCAGAGCGCACAATATCCCGGGACCGCCGTGCGTGCGTGGCAGCCCTGCCGGTTCCGGGATCCGCGCGGCGACCGTGAGGGTGACCGACCGCTACCCTGGCAGCTTCCGCCACCCGTCCGGTAGAAGGAGTTGCCCGGTGACCCAGCAGGTGTCCGAGGACAGTGCGCCCGACGTCGGTCCGGCGCCCGGACTACGTGTCCTGGTCGTGGAGGACGAGGCCCTCATCCGGCTCGATCTGACCGAGATGCTGACCGAGGAGGGCTACGTCGTGGCCGGGGAGGCCGGTGACGGCGAGCAGGCCGTGGCGCTGGCCCGCGAGCTGCGCCCCGACCTCGTGATCATGGACGTGAAGATGCCCAAGCTCGACGGCATCGCGGCCGCGGGGTTCATCGTCGAGGAGCGGATCGCGCCCGTCGTCATGCTCACGGCCTTCAGTCAACGGGACCTCATCGAGCAGGCGCGGGACGCGGGGGCGATGGCGTACCTGGTCAAGCCGTTCGCGCGCCACGAGCTGGTGCCCGCCATCGAGCTCGCCGTGTCCCGGTTCGCGGAGAAGCGCGCACTCGAGGACGAGGTCGCCACGCTCACCGAGCGCCTGGAGACCCGCAAGGTCGTCGACCGCGCCAAGGGGCTGCTCATGGCGCGCCAGAACATGTCCGAGCCCGACGCGTTCCGCTGGATCCAGCGCACGGCGATGGACCGCCGCACCACGATGAAGGCCGTGGCGGAGGCCGTCGTCGACGGACTCGCCGCACCCGCCTCTTGATCTCACCCTCCGCTGTCATGTCGATCACGCTGCGCAGTGGTCGCATTGCGGTCCGGTAAAGGAGAGGGCCGAATGCTGACGGCGCGGCGAGGGTTCGCCTAACGTCCCCGACGCTCTCGACAGGCGAGAGGGTTCGGGCGTAATCGGGTTCGCCCTGCTACACGCGTGGTACGGAAGGACAACAGCATGACTCGGAGGCGGACGATCGTCACCGCCGCTATTCTCGCCGGAGCTCTCGGGCTCACGGCGTGCGGCACGAACCGGGAAGAGGAGCCTGCCGCCGGCGGCGCCGCTGCCGGGGCCTGCGACACGGGCAAGGGAACGTTGATCATCGGCATGGTCGCGCCGCTGTCCGGCAGCCTCTCCGCGCTGGGCCTGGGCATGCGCAACTCGGCGCAGCTCGCGGTCGACCAGGCCAACGAGGCCTGCTCGGTCCCGGGCTACAAGCTGGCCTTCCAGCCCGAGGACGACCAGGCGACCCCGCAGGTCGCCGGCCAGGCGGCCACCAAGCTGTCCTCCGACCCCCAGGTCGTAGGTGTGGTGGGCACGCTGAACTCCTCGACGTCGCAGACCGTTCAGCCGATCCTGAACGGACGGGACATCGTCCAGATCTCGCCGGCGAACACCGGTCCGGCGCTGACCCTCGGTGAGGCCGCGGCCACCGCGCCGGTGCGGCCGTTCGACAGCTACTTCCGGGTGGCCACCACGGACCTCGTCCAGGGCCCCTTCGCCGCGGACTACCTGGTCACCACGGCCGGCAAGAAGTCGATCGCCGTGATCGACGACGGCAAGACCTACGGCGCGGGCCTCGCGGAGCAGTTCGCCACGCGGGCCACCGCGTTGGGCGCGCAGGTCGTCGCGCGGGAGAAGGTCGGGGAGAAGGACACCGACTTCTCCGGCGTGATCACCGCGATCCGTGCGCTCAACCCCGACGCCGTCTACTACGGCGGCGAGTACCCGGTGGCCGGACCGCTCTCGGCGCAGCTCGCCGCGGCCGGCCTGGCCATCCCGCTGATGGGTGGCGACGGCATCGTCGACGCGCAGTTCGTCGCTCTCGGCGGACGGGTGGGTGACCTCGCCACCAACATCGGTGCCCCGGCGGAGTCCCTGCCCAGCGCGAAGAAGTTCATCGATGACTACGCGGCGGCGGGCTACACCGAGCCCTACAGCGCGTACGGAGCCTTCACCTACGACTCGACCAACGTGATCATCGGTGCGCTCACCACGGCGCTCGCCGACGGTGACTACACCGAGGAGAAGCGGGCCGACATCGTGAAGGCGGTGCAGGAGACCGACATCGAGGGCGCGGGTGGCTCGATCTCGTTCGACGAGTTCGGCGACACCACCAACAAGGTGCTCACCGTCTACACCGTCGAGGGCGACTCGTTCGCGCCCATCGAGGGCTCCACGGGCGCCTTCGAGGGCTGATCCAACCGCTGGTACGTCCAAGTTCGACGGACATCAAGTTCGACGCACACGGTTCGACACGCCGGGGGCGGGGAGACACCCCGCCCCCGGCGCGCGTGGAGGGACCCCACCTTTGCTGCCCACCCTGCTGTCCCAGATCGTGAACGGTTTGGTGCTCGGCTCGTTGATCGGGTTGATCGCACTGGGCTACACGATGGTCTACGGGATCATCCAGTTGATCAACTTTGCCCACGGCGAGATCTTCATGATCGGCGCCTACGGCGGGTTGGCGATGTTCACCTACCTGCTCCCCACCTTCGTTCAGCAGCAGTGGTACCTCGCGCTGCCGTTGCTGCTCCTCGCCGGGGCCGGTGTCTCGGTGGGCGTCGCGCTGATCATGGAGCGCTTCGCGTACCGGCCGCTGCGCAACGCCCCGCGCCTCGCGCCGCTGATCACCGCGCTAGGCGTCTCGGTGGCCTTGCAGGAGGGCGTGCGGGTCTTCTACCCGGGCGCCACCGCCGCGCTTCCGTTCCCCAAGGTGTTCGTGCAGGGCACCTGGGCGATCCCCGTGCCCGGGGGCACCGTCCCGCTGCGCTGGACGGGGCTGCTGATCATCGTCGTGTCGCTGGTGCTCGCGTTCGCCCTGAACTCGTTCGTCAACAACTCGCGGATGGGCCGGGCGATGCGCGCCACGTCACAGGACCGGGACGTCGCGCGCCTGATGGGCATCGACCCCGACCGCGTCATCGTGCTGACGTTCGTACTCGGCGCGACCCTCGCCGGTGTCGCCGGCATCCTCTACGGTGCCGACCTCGGCTTCATCAACATCGACATCGGCTTCCAGAACGGCATCTTCGCGTTCACCGCCGCGGTCCTCGGCGGGATCGGCAGCATCAAGGGCGCGGTCGCCGGCGGCCTCTCGATCGGGCTGATCAAGGCCCTCGGCGGGCAGTACCTGCCCGGCGGCACGGCCTACGACTACGTCTGGATCTTCGTGGTGCTCATCGCCGTGCTGGTGTTCCGGCCGCAGGGCTTCTTCGGCGAGACGGAGAGGGTGCGGGCATGACCACGACCCTGGAGAAGGCGCCCGCGCCGACGCCCGAGCCCCGCGGCCGGCTGGCGCCGGTCGCGCCCTACGCCTCGGCGCTGCAGATCGCGGGCGGGGCCCTGACCCTGATCGGCGCGCTCCTGCCGTGGGCCACGTTCGTGCTGAACGAGGGCCCGTACCCGGAGAAGGCGACGCTCGAGTTCTTCACCGCGCCCCTCGCGGTGACCGGCTTCCGGCTGCACCTGGTGCTGTTCGGGATCGCGGCGATCGTGCTGTCCCTGGTCACGGTCCCGGCACGCGGCCGAATGCTGCAGGGCCTCGGCTGGGGCGTGGTGGCGGTGACGCTGGCCAACACGCTGTACCTCGTCGCCGAGGGCGGCGGGTTGGGCACGATCACCGCCGCGGACGGCGCGGTGGCGTTCGGACCGATCGTCGCACTGGTCGGCGGTGCGCTGATCGTCCTAGGCGGCTCGGCGCGCCGCCGCGAGGACAAGCCCGTCTGGGCGTGGCGTTCGAACCGGTATGTGGAGTGGGCGATCCTCCTCGTCACCTACGTGCTCCTGCTGCTGCTCGTGGCTGCCGTGCTGACCAGCGGCGGACAGGGCACCGCGGCCAACGTGTACTCCGGCGCGGTCTTCCTGTCCTTCCTCGGCGCCGTCGGCGGGCTGCTCGCGGCACTGCAGGCCTCGGGCCTGCTCACCTGGATCGCGGCGGTGTCCGAGCGGCACCGGCTGTTCAGCGTGGTCGTCCTGCTGTTCGTCGCGCTCGCGCTGCCCCTGACGCAGGCCGGTACCGAGTACTGGATGACGGTCGCGGCCAACATCGGCGTCTACGCCGCCACGGCCATCGGGCTCAACATCGTCGTCGGGCTGGCGGGCCTGCTGGACCTCGGCTACGTCGCGTTCCTCGGTATCGGTGCCTTCGTCGCGGCGAACCTCTCCGGTGCGGCCGCCGCCCAGTTCGACATCGAGGTGCCGTTCCCGCTCGTCATGGTGATCTCCGCGGTGGTGGCGGGGACCTTCGGTGCCGTCGTCGGTTCCCCGACGCTGCGGGTGCGCGGTGACTATCTCGCCATCGTGACACTCGCGTTCGGTGAGATCTTCGTGCGCAGCTCGCAGAACAACATCGGCGGGTTCACCGGTGGGTCCAACGCCATCCCCGGCATCCCCCCGGTGTCGGCGTTCGGCAACGACTTCAACGACGAGCTGATCATCGGCAGCGTGGAGCTGCCCCGGGGTGCCCTGTACTACGTGCTGATCGTGCTGATCGTCGCCGCGGTGATGCTGGTGTTCGGCAACCTGAAGAACTCCCGGCTGGGCCGGGCGTGGATCGCTATCCGGGAGGACGAGGACGCGGCGCGGGCGATGGGCATCCGCACCGGGCCCGTCAAGATCCTGGCGTTCATGATCGGTGCGACGATCGCCGGTTTCGCGGGCGCGTTCTTCGCCCACAAGACCGGGACGGTGTCCTACGAGAGCTTCAAGTTCCTCGAGTCGGTCACGCTGCTGGCCGCTGTGATCCTCGGCGGCATGGGCACCATTCCCGGTGCGGTACTCGGGGCGTCGATCCTGTTCGTGCTGCCCGAGAAGCTGCGCGAGTTCGCCGACTACCGCCTGCTTCTCTTCGGCATCGCGCTGATCCTGATCATGCGGTTCCGGCCGCAGGGTCTGGTGCCCGACTCGCACCGCCGCGCCGAGCTGGCCCCGGACTCCGGCGTCCCCCCGACCCCCGGCACCGCAGCGAAGGCGGCAGCATCGTGAACGCCATTCTCGAAGCCACGGGCGTGACCATGCAGTTCGGTGGCCTGACGGCGCTCAACGACGTCTCCTTCGGCCTGTCCGAAGGAGAGATCATCGGCCTGATCGGGCCCAACGGCGCGGGCAAGACCACGCTGTTCAACTGCCTGACCGGGCTCTACGCACCCACGGCCGGCCAGGTCGGGTTGCGGGGCATCACACTGCCGGTGGACCCGGCCAGGGTCACCCAGCAGGGTGTCGCGCGCACGTTCCAGAACATCCGGCTCTTCCCGAGCATGACCGCCGAGGAGAACGTGCTCGTCGGCCGGCACGTGCGGATGAAGCAGAACCCGCTCTCGTCGCTGCTGCACGGGCCGGGGTTCCGGCGCAGCGAGGCCGACGCCGCCGAGCACACCGCGAAGCTCCTGGCGTTCGTCGGGCTCACGAAGTTCTCCGACGAGCTGGCCCGCAACCTCCCCTACGGCGACCAGCGGCGACTGGAGATCGCGCGGGCGCTGGCGACGGAGCCGTCGGTGCTGCTGCTCGACGAGCCGACCGCCGGCATGAACGCCCAGGAGACCGAGGCCACCCGCCAGCTGATCTTCGCCATCCGCGACCTGGGCATCTCCGTGGTGGTCATCGAGCACGACACGAAGTTCATCTTCACCCTGTGCGACCGGGTGCTGGTGCTGGTGCAGGGCGAGCTGCTCGTCGAGGGCACGCCCGACGAGGTGCGCGGCGACCCGCGGGTCGTCGAGGCCTACCTGGGTGCGCCGCCCGACGAGGTCGACGCCCAGATCCATGCTGCGGAGGAGACCCGGTGACCGGCTCGTCGACATTCCTCGAGGTCCGGGACCTGACGGTGGCCTACGGAGCCATCCAGGCCGTGCGTGACGTCTCCTTCACGGTGGAGGAGGGGCAGATCGTCAGTCTGATCGGCAGCAACGGCGCGGGCAAGACGACCACGCTGCGCACGATCTCCGGGCTCCTCCGTCCGGTGTCGGGGGAGGTGCTCCTGGGCGGCGTGCCGATCCACAAGCTCCCGGCGCACGAGATCCTCGGCCGGGGCGTCGCGCACAGCCCGGAGGGCCGTCGGCTCTTCGCGCGGATGACGGTGGAGGAGAACCTGCGCCTGGGGGCCTACACCCGCAAGGACGAGGCCGGCATCGTGTCCGACCTGGACCGGATCTTCGACCTGTTCCCGGTGCTGGGGGAGCGACGGCGCAACAAGGCGGGCCTGTTCTCCGGCGGCGAGCAGCAGATGCTGGCGATCGGACGCTCGCTGATGTCGCGGCCGAAGCTGCTCATGCTCGACGAGCCGTCTATGGGGCTCTCCCCGATCATGACGCAGAAGATCTTCTCGACGGTGCGTGACCTGCAGCAGCAGGGCACGACGGTGCTCCTCGTCGAGCAGAACGCCCTGTCGGCCCTCGCATTGTCCGATCGCGCGTACGTCATCGACCTGGGCCGCACCACGCTCTCGGGAACGGGCCGGGAACTCCTGGCCGACCCCCGCGTGCAGGAGGCCTACCTGGGCGAGGGCGTAGCAAGCTGACCCCACCCGCGAGTCGGGCTCTCGATGCGCGCGTGTCGGGGTTTGCGTGCGCGCGTGTCGGGGTCCTGGGATCAGGGCGGCGTGTCGCGGTGCAGGCACGTCAGCTTCGCGGTGCAGGTGCGGCGGCCGTCGGCGTCGGTGATCACGATCTCCGACGTCGACGTGCTGCGGCCCACGTGGAGGGGTCGCGCCACACCGGTGACGAAGCCGTCGGTGGCCGCGCGGTGATGGGTACAGGCGAGTTCCAGGCCCACGGGAAACCGTTCGGGCAGTGCGTGCAGGGCAGAGAGCGTCGAGCCCAGTGTCTCCGCGAGCACCGCGCTCGCGCCGCCGTGCAGCAGTCCGAACGGCTGCCGGTTGCCCGTCACGGGCATGCGGCCGACGACCTCCTCGAGCGTCAGCGTGAGGAATTCGATGCCCATCCGGTCGGCCAACTGCTCGACGGTCGACAGGGGCGGGAGGTTCGCGGGATCGATGGGCACCCGCAGCACTTTATGGCAGACTTCGCAGCGGCGATCACCAGCGCCGGACCTCCATACCGGGTACCCACGCGGCCCGGCACCGCGGAGGCGGAGGGGACTTCGAGAGCCTCGGTGCGGATCTCCGACCGATCACTGCGGACCGGCCGGGGCGGTGCGCCGGGCGTGGGCGCGGGTGCCGCCGTCCGGCCGTGGAAAGCATGATCATGACCAGTCGTAAGCAGCTCAAGGTCCGAGTACGAGCACGGATGGCCCGGACGGGGGAGAGCTACACGACCGCACTCCGCCAGTTCGTGGGTACGCCCCCCGCCGCGGTCCATGCGGGCTACCGGCTCCGGGGCGGCGCCCACCCCGTCTCGGCCTCCCTGGCCCACGTCCTCGCCCATCACGGGGTCCTCGCCGCTGGGGCCGAGCTCACCGAGCCCTTGATGTTCGGTCTCGCGGGCGGGCCGGGAGCGGGATACATCCTGTGGGAGTTCGAGCACGACGGCAGCCGCCCGGTGGTACTCGGGTTCTCCTCGCGGTGGCAGTACGCCGACGGCGCAGTCCTCGCGGCGTTGGAACGTTTGGGCGTGCCAGCGGAGGTGCACCGTACCGGTGGCGCGGTCGGGGCAGCCCGGACCCTCGCCGCGACGCTCGACGCCGGACGTCCCGCGCTCGTCTGGCCCGACCGGTACGTCGCCGGCTACTGGCACCTGCCCTCGGCACTCGACGGGATGGGCGGGCATCCCGTGGTCGCCCACGGGCTGGCGGACGGCGCCTACGCGGTGGACGACCGCGGCCTCGCCCCCCTGACCGTGCCCGCCGCCCAGTTCGACGCCGCCCGTGCCCGCGTCGGGTCCTACAAGAACCTGATGATCGCGCCGGCGCCCGAGGGTGACGTCCCGGAGGCGACGCTGCGCGCGGCCGTCCTCTCCGGGATCGCCGACTGCGTCGAGCGGCTGGGCGCCAGGTCGACATCCTTCGCGTTGCCGGCGTGGGCGAAGTGGGCTCGCCTGAGCACCGACGCGAAGGCGGCCAAGGGCTGGCCGTCGGTCTTCGCCGACGGCCGGGGCCTGGTCGGGGCACTCGTGTCGATCTGGGACGGCGCCTCCCCCGCCGGCATGACGGGCGGGCACCTGCGTGATCTCACGGCCGAGTTCCTCGACGAGGCGGGTGCGTTGCTCGGGGGTACGGCTGCACCGGTCGCGGGGGGGCCCCCGGCGGGGGGCGGCCCCGCCCCGGCCCCCGGGGGCGCGGCCACGCGGGGCCCGTTAGGCGCCGCGGGTGCCCCGGGGGGGGGGGGGGCCCCCGCCCG
>JAJAZD010000158.1 GCA_026785945.1 Pseudonocardia sp.
AGCTGGCGTGACGGACCGATCAACGAGTACACCACCGGCAGCAGCAACAGCTGCGTGACGATCGCGGGCGTCCGGGCCCAGCGCCGGCCCGCCACCAGGCCGACGCCCGCTCCGAGGACCGCCGCCCCCGCCGCGACGAACTCGACGTAGACCGGCAGTGCGAGCAGTGCCGCGCACTGGCCGACCGCCGCGGGTGGGACGTCGTCGAGGTGTTCATCGAGAACGACACCTCCGACTCCCCCGGTCTACCGCTGCCCCACCGGGAAGCACGTCACACGGCGAGCCGAGCCGGTCGAGAAGGCCGTCGAGGACGCCCTGATCTTCGGGGCCACGGACCCCGACACCGGCGAGCACTACCCGGGCTACCTCCGCCGCCCCGGCGTGGCGGCGATCCTGGCGAACGCGGAGGACGATCCGAGTGCGTCGCTGGCGTCCGAGGCGGGGCGGATCCGGGGCGAGATGGAGACGATCGCGCGGGAGTGGGCCCAGCGCGTGATCACCCCCCACCAGTTCATGGTGATGAACACGGAGCTGACGTCCCAGCTCGGCTCCATTGAGGCGCAGATGTCCACCACGGGCGAGCGGTCGGCACTGGCGGCCCTACTGGAGTCGGGCGACGTCGCCGCCCGGTGGCGCGAGATCGGAGTCGACCAACAGCGCACGGTCATCGCCGCGGCCATGGACGTTCGTCTGTTCTCGGGCGGGCGCGGCGTCCGGGTGCCGCCGCCGGAGACGATCCGGATCACGTGGCGAGCCCGATCCTGACATAACCAGCAGTATGCAGAACGATGAATCGACTTCCGTGGAGATCGTTTTCGACGGCGGCCCGCGCCCCTCGACCGCGCTCGCGGAACGGCGACCGGCCGTTCGTGACCGGGTCGCGGCGAGGTGGCTCCTGTCGAAGCACAGCGAGAACACGCAGGCCGCCTACCGCCGCGACATCGGCACGTTCTTCGACCGGGCCGACGAGTGGGACATCGACGTGCTGTCCGCCGAGCAGGTCCACCTCGACGGCTACCGCCGATGGCTGGAGACGGCCGAGCACCGCGGCCGGGTCGCGGGCCGGACGTCGCTGGCGCCGGTCACGGTCGCCCGGAAGCTGACGACGGTCAGCTCGTTCTACAGCTACGCCACGCGCACCGGTGCCGCGCTGATCAACCCGATGGACCACGTCGACCGCCCGAAGGTGTCGAACGAGAGCATGACGCCCGAGTTGTCCCGCGCCGAGACCGACCGACTGCTCGACGCGGCGACCGCCAGCGGTGTCCGCCTACGGGCGCTCGTGCTGCTCCTGCTCGGGACCGGGATGCGGGTCAGCGAGGCAGTCAAGGCCGAGACGGGCGACCTGTCGTCGGAACGCGGCCACCGGGTCCTACTGGTCACCCGCAAGGGCGGGAAGCGGCAGCGGCTCGTCGTGCCCGAGGCCGCGGACCGTGCGCTCCGCGACTACATCCGCGGCCGGCAGGGGCCGCTGCTCCTGAACACCCCCGGTCGGGCGCGGATGACCTGGCAGCAGGCGGACTACTACCTCTCGACGCTCGCATCGCATGCCGGGATCGCGGTCCGGATCTCGCCGCACGTGCTGCGCCACACCGCGGCCACGCTCGCGCCCGACGCGGGCGCCCCGCTCCGCGATGTCCAGGTGCAACTTGGCCACGCCCGCCCGCCCGGACACGACCGCCCGATACGACCGGGCGCGGCGCGACCTGGACGACGCAGCGTCGACCGCGCTCGCCGATCTGGTGGACCGGGCGGCGGAGCGCGGCCCGATCCGCTGACCGCAGCACCAGGGGCAGGACGATGTCGACGACGAGGAAGGCCGCTCGCGGACCCTCGACGGACCAGGGTTCGATTCCCTGCTGCCCCACCAAATTAGTCGGTGTGCGAACTGGCGATGATGGGGCCGTTCCTGCTGGTTGAGCGGGTGCGGCCCCGTTGTCATGTCCGGGTTGGGGGATCCGGAAGACGGGGACGAGCCGGTCGGGTGCGGTGATGGTGACCCGCGCGATGAGGGCCTCGACGAGGGCTTTGCGCTGGTTCGGGCTGCCGGTGTTGATGATGTCGGCGAGGTGGTCGGCGACCTCGGTGAGGGTGACGGGGTCGGGTGCGGTCGGCTGGTTGTCGAGGGTGGCGGTGAGTTCGTTGAGGCGTGAGGCGTTGCAGTGGTCGGTGCCGTAGCGGGCGCGGGCGAAGCAGGTGTAGTAGCGGTAGGTGCGGGTGCGGCCGGTGGCGCGGGTGCCGAGTGGCTTTGCCGCATTGGGGGCAGCGCAGCAGGCCGGTGAGGTGGTGGTCGGAGCCGGACGCGGCGCGGTGGGCGGCGGACTCGCCTCGGGCGGCGAGCACGGGCTGGGCTTGTGTCCACATCTCGGGGGCGATCAGGGGCGGGTGGGTGTCGGTGACGGTGTTGTCGCGGAAACTGAGCTCGCCGAGGTAGACGCGGTTGGCCAGGGCTCGGATGACCTGGTGGGCCGACCAGGGGCCGCCGGTGGTGGGCGCGGCCTTGTGTCGTGAGCGTGTGATCGGGCGGGGGCAGCCCGAACTCGTCGTCCGGTCGTTGCCGGGGGGAGGGGCTCGGCGTCATGCCCTCATCGGCGTGTCGTCGGCCGGAAGTAGCCAGGTGTGCTCGCCGTCGGGCTCGTCGAGCCAGACCGTGTTGTGCCCGTCGGCATCAACGGTCAGCCCTAGGCGGTCCCAGCCGGGCCGGTCGGTGTCGACCCAGACGCGGTAGGCCCGTTCGACCGGCTCCCACAGCGACGTGTTCCCGGCTTCGGTCACGGTGTGGTCGGAGAGGCTGACGCGGGCCCAGGAGCCGTCGGGGCCGGTCAGGCTGGCGGCGTAGGGCGTGCGGCTTTCGGGATCGAGCAGAGCGCCGAACTCCACTCCGCGGGGAAGACCGGCGGCGTGCGCGAGAAACCACACCACCGGTGTGCCCCACGGTGGGACCGGCGCGGCCGTGGCTCGGCTGCGGCCGTCCTCGGCCTGCTCGACGCGGGGCGCTGAGACCGGGAGGTCGCCGTGGTGGCGCATCGCCATGAACGACGCCCACCGAGTGGCGAACCGGCCCTCCAAGGTGCCGTCCGCGCGTCGGTTCAGGTGCACCAGGTTCCCGGCGCTGATGGCGAGTTTGAGGTCGACGAGGACACTGCCGCCGGGGGCCAGTTGCTCCGCCCAGGACAGGGGGACGGCCGGGGCGGAGCAGGTCGCGATGATCCGGTCGTACGGTGCGTGCTCGGGCAACCCGTCCTGGCCGTCGACAGCGGCAAGGGTGGGCCGGTAGCCCGCGGTGCGCAGTCGCTGCCCGGCCAGCGCGACGAGTTCCGGGTCGATGTCGACGGAGAACACTCGGGTATCCCCGAGGCGGCGTGACAGCAGTGCGGCGTTGTAGCCGGTGCCGGTGCCGATCTCCAGGACACGGTGACTATCGCGGAGATCGAGCATTTCGAGCATTCGCACCATCAGCTCAGGATTTGTGCTCGACGACGCGGGCTCGGGGTAGCCGCGTCGGCTGTCCAGGGCGGTGACAAGGGTTTTCGGGGCGTAGACGCGGTCCCAATGTGCATCGGCCTCCCAGCTCGTCCACAGGCCGGTGGGGTCCTGCTCGTAAGCGCGCTGGACGAAGGCGTGGCGTGGCACGTGCTCGACGGCGTCATGCCATTCCGGCGTCTCGATGTCGCCGCGTTCTCTCAGTAGATCGGCGAGAAGACCTGCGTAGGTGGCCCACTCGGGCGCGGTCGTGGTCATGAAGGGCCTCTCATGAGGAGGTCGGCGAGTTGGGCGGTGAGCGGAGCGCCAGTCTCTTGTTCAATCCACCCGTACTGGCCGCCCGCGTTGATTTCCAAGAATGTCCAGGATTCGTCCGAGCCAATCACGAAGTCGAGCGCGCCGTAGATCAGGCTCATTTCTGTCATGAGTTTACGGACGCTGTCGATGACCTCGGCGGGGGGCTCGATGATTTCGTAGGTGTTGCTGCCGTATCCGGTCCGCCAGTCGATGTGGGCCGCTTCTGTGTGCGCGTAGATCGCGGCGGCCGTGATGTCCCCGCCGACAACGAAGAGGCGAGCTTCGTACGCCTTCGGTACCCACCGCTGGAACTGGTGAGCGGTAGCGTCGACGCCGCGAAGATCGGCCAGATCGGCGTCACCGATCGCGCGGGTGTGGGCGAACTTCCGCACCCCACCCTCCACGATGGACACTGCGCCGAGCATCTTGTTGACCGTCTTTCCCGCGGAGGTGAAGTTGGCGACAGACTCCGGGCAGTTGGTGATCAACGTGTCGGGCACCTGTAAACCGGATCGGGCCGCAGCGGCGAGCTGGTGGGGCTTGTAGGCGGAGTCTGCCAGGCGTGCTGGATGGTTGACCCACAGCGCGGGGAGGGACATCAGCACGCCGCCGAACCCGTACTTGGCCTCGACTTTCGCGTGCTCGTGCTCGGCGGTGTTCAGCCCGGGCGGGAAGCGGTAGGCCTTCGGCGAGCGATACCAGACAGCGTGGATCGCCTCCAGGTCGACCACGTGGTGTTCAGTGCGCAGATAACCGATCCACCGGCCCCCCCGCAGCTGAGCGCACACGCTCAGCTGCGTGGGAAACCAGGCGGTGTTCAGCCGGTGCACCGTGGCTCCGCGGTCGTGGAGGGCGAGCGCCATCGTGTCGGCGCTCGGGTCCCGCTCGTCGGCCAAGATGAGTATCGACATGGTCAGTCGTTGTGATAATCCTCGGACGGGTCCCCTTCGGAGCCGTCCGCGCTGCCGGTGGTGGGGGCCGTCGGTTCCGCCATGTCGATCAGCGGTCGGCCCTCGTCGTCTATGCGGACCTGGCGTACCGGGTCGTAGGCACCGACCGGGCATGGCGGCCCCTGAAACGGTATCGGGGCCATCCGCCGCAGGCCCCACGGGCGCACGCCTACGGGTGACGGTGCCTCGTCCGGGCTTGAAGCAATCGCGCCCCGGGACAGCGGGAACTGTGCGCTGTACCCAGCAAACGGTTCGTCGGTGAAACGGTAATTCTGCTCAGCGGGAGTGTCGAGGATTGCGGTCATGTGCGGGGCCCTTCGATCTGTTTTCCTACCTGTCGGTGTCTCCAACAGGAGCCTGTATGCAGTGGCGCGAGGTCGCGGCCGACTATAATATGACCACGTCCGACCCAATGATAAACGGGGACGCTGGGCGGAAGTATGCCAGTCAGGGTGAATCCGGCGAGCTGCATGAAATGGTCGTATCTGAAGTCGTCGGACTTCTCTACGGTGTCGGTGAATCTAGGGTAATGATTGTTGCTTGCTGTTGTGTTCGGATGGGCCAGGGGGCCCCGCTTGCGCCGGGCATGATGCTCCGTCAACGCGCGATCGCGTAGGGCTACGAGTGTTCCGTTCGCGCGCAACACCGTGTCGAGGGCCTGTATCAACGCAAATGAGGGCACTCCTTTGCGTTGGCGCTCGGAGCGCGACACGTACTCCCGTGAGTAGCCAACAGTGATTGCCAGATCGGTCTGACCAAGTCCGGCCAGCAGGCGACATCGACGTATTTCCCGTAACAGGCCATGGCGAACTCTGGCGAACTCTAATTCGGCAGTCATCGTACTGGGTCGGGAGGGTTCTCGCTCATCGCGCTCGGCTCATCTCCGGTTGCCAGCGGAAAGAGGCACGCGCATGACCAATTCGTCTTACGGAGACTCGGCTTTGGTGGTCGTTCCGGGACGGACAGGCCGGACACGTCGATCCGACGGGGGCCGACATCGGTGGCGGAACAATCGTCCACCCGTAGAGGGTGCGGACCTTTCCGTTCCCGCTCAAGGTGGCGATCTCGTCATCCAGAACGACGTGCGCGCAGCCGCTGTCGAACTGTTCGGTAACGACCGTAGACAGTTGTGAGCCGCTCGACGATGAGGCCACGGGGGGGTGCGTTGCGGCCTCGAATGGTGACTCGACGCGTACCTGGGCATAGAAGTTCGACAGGTCGGCGTCGGTGTTGTTGGCGCGGTGACGTCCGCGGCGTCGCGAGCTGCCTACTATCCGGGCGATCACACCGCGAAACGCTACGGATGCACTGTGTGGTCAGGGGTGGCCACAGGGGTAGCCACCTACCCCGATGTCAAGCGGCGGCGGCGATCTCCGAAACGAGCAGCCGCAATGTCAGCGAGTGCTTTTCGGACGGGAGCTGGGACATCGCGTTCTCGGCGTAGGCCAGGCCGCCTGCGGTGTCGCCGGACCGTGCGAGCATCAGCCCACGGTGCAGTTCCAGGTGCGTACGGAAGCGCGGCAGGCTGTCGGGCAAGGTGGACAGCGCCGTGTCCTGCGCCGCCATCGCGGCCGACTCATCCCCGAGCCGGGCGGCCAGTAGCGAGGTGAACACACCCATCCGCCATGCAGGCACGGCGTAGTCGGAGGTCTGCTCATGTGAGCCGATCCGGTCGTGCAGGCGGCGGCCCTCGTTCAGCAGGGTAAGAGCGGTGGAGCGGTCACCTCTCAGCACGGCGGCGTGTGCGCCTCCCATGACCGCGTTGAGTCGACCCAGCGACGGGCGGTCGGAGATCGCCATGGCTTCGTCGGCGAACCGTTGCGCAACCGGAAGGCTCGCGCCCTCGTAGCCCAACGCGATGGCGGCCCGGCCACGTACCCACACCCGGGTGTCGTTGTTGCCAGAGCGATCGGCCGCCTCAGCGGCCGTGCGGTACCAGTGGATCGCCGCCGCGCCGTCGGAGCCGGGGATGGTCTTGCCGTAGAGGGTGGCAAGCTTGGCCGCTACCTGCCAGGCGCCAGGGGTTTCCATCTGCTGCTGGAGCACCAGCAGGTCGCCGGAGAGGCGGCGCTGGATCTCGGCGGCACCGGCGGACATGTAGTCGCGACCGTAGGCGTCAGTGCGTGCTTCCCAGTCGTCGAGGTCGGGATACCGGCCCCGCAGCGCAGCGGTGAACCCATGCAGGACCAGGTCCGAGGACACCATCGGGGCTATCACGGTGGCAGCGGTTGCGGTGAGGAAGGTGCGGCGCTCCACGTCAGCAGTCTGCATCACCGCGTGGGGGACTTCGAGGACGGCGGCCAGGTGTGTGAGCCAAAAGGCACCCGGGCAGCGATGCCCGTTCTCCCATCGCGAGATGTCCTCGCGGGTGACCGTCGCGTGATCGGCATGACGGCACAGCCTGTCGGCGAGCTGAGACTGCGACCAACTGTGCGCGCGACGGAGGTCGTGGATCAGCGCACCGATTCCGACACGATCGCCCATGTCCGAGCCCCTCTCGGGCCGCGTCCCCAGATGAGCCTTGCCGCTCGCGGGGCGATTCATGGCTAGGTTACCGCGCGACCACGGCCGCGTATCAAGATCTACTGCGGCGACCCTACGCAGCCTGGGGCGCCGGTAGCGACTCGCGCGGCACAACCGATCCGCACGGCGCGTGCCCCGTACCGACCACGCCGTCGCCATCACTGCGCGCCCTCATTGCCAGCGCTTCGAGGCCGCCCCGGGGGCGTCATCCTTCGGGCGGACGCTCACCGGCCGGATGCCCGGCTTGCCACGGCGCTGATCGTGATTTCTGGCCCGCTGACCAGCACGTCGCGGTTCGCATGCTGGCTCGTTAGGACAACCACCACAGCACGGCAACGGCCCGCACAGCTCGCCCTGAGAGTCAGCGTGCGGCCCTCACTCGGCAGGCGGGACGTCGCGCCGCGTCAGACGGTGAGCGCGCGCCGCGCCCGCGAGCTGGTGCAGTGAACACGGCCAGAGCAGGCTCCCCGTGCCACGGCCCGGGGTCGTGCACGCCGTGCACAGACCCGACGCGTCAGCAACATGCACGGCCAGCAGGCGCTCGACCATCTGCGGCGCCTCGCCCAACTCGCGCACGAACCGCGCCCACTCGTCCTCGGAGCTACAGCTCCCGCTGTCCCACCCACTGCCGGTCACCGGGACGTGTCTACGCCGAACGTTCCGAACGCGCAACACGTGCCGTTCAAACACTTCGTTCCGAACACGCAAAGTGACCACTATCCGCCACAACGAGTTACTACGATCATTGTGTGCGGATGCTGACGACCGGCGAGCTTGCCCAGCGCCTCGGCGTCGCGCCGTCCACAGTCCGGAACTGGCACCGAGCCGGGATCATCACGCCGACGTTCATCACGGCGGGCGGGCACCTGCGGTGGGACGAGGACGAGGTGCGCGAGCAGCTCCGCAAGGCCCGCGAGCGCGACGACCGGTAGGCCCTCCGGTCACGTCGCGGACGCCACCAGCACTTGGGGCCACCCCACGCTCGATGGCTCGGCTGGTGAAGGCCCGCAGGCGCTGAACGGGCACGACCGCATGATTACAGTCCAACCGTCGTCGGTTGCCACACCATCACGGGCGCGGCGGTGGGGATGGTTCCGACCACCCGGGAGCAGTTGTTGGGTGAGTTCGTTGGGCAGTAGTGCGACGGCCATGTCAGAACCCCCGCCGGCCGTCGCGCTGACGGAGCCGGGCGACCTGCGCGGCGGTGTCGGGGTCGTAGGGCAGCGCGGCCGCGGTCTGCGCCAGGACCGCCATGGCGCGGATGGCATCCCAGGCCTCCTTCACCTCTCTTCGTCGGCCTGCGGCGTATGCCGCCCTCTTCGCCTGTTCTCCTCGTAATAGGCCCGCGAAAGCAGCCGATCGCACGCCTTGCACTTGGAGCTCAGCCCGTCACGCCGGTGCCGGTCGGGACTGGACTCGGCGGCGGTCCTCACTGTCCGACACCGCGGGCACCGCCTACTCTCACCCACGATCACGGCGCAAGCCTCTGAACTGCGCAAAAACCGGAGAGATCCACCCAGCGAGTGTTCCAGCTCACAGTCTGCCGCAAAAAGAAGTGACTCCAAGTCACTGGTTAGCGCGTCGCGCGGCCGATCGCGATCAGTCCCACCAGGCGGGAACTTGCGGACGAGCCGGAACGCGGCCGCGTGGCGGGCGGGCGGGACGGGCGGCGGCGGGTTGCGGAGGTCGTTGCGCGAGAGGCGTAGCGCGGCGAGCAGCGCCGTCAGGTCGCAACCAGCGTGGCAGTACAGCCACGCCCCGTTCCCGTCCTGTCGAGCGCCGACGGAGACCGAGACGGCGTGCTCGCCGGTGCGGCCGTGGACTGGGCGACGTAGGCCGGAGTGTCGAGCTTGAACCCGGTGCGGAGCTGCGGGTCGGGGCAGCCGGGGTCGATGGTGCACCACAGAGTGCGGCGCACGAGGTCGCCGCCGAGGTTCACGTTGTTGCCGGTCAGCGTCCACAGCCGGTCGTTGACCATGTCGACGCCGTTGGTCGAGCCGAGGATCCGGCCGCTGTACTCGCGTGAGGTGAGCAACGCCGCCAGGCGCGAGCTGCGGAGCGTGCCCGAGACGTTGTCGAACTGGACGACGGGCGCGGTGGTGCAGGTGAGGATCGACGAGATGGACTTCTCCAGCTCCGCGTCGTCGTGGAGCATCCCGCCGCGGAACACTCCGCCGTGGACGTCGCGGAGGATCTGGTTGAGCAGGCTGTTTCCGGATCCGGGCTGCCTGGCCATGATCGCGCCGAGCTTGTAGGGCGGCGGGCACAGCTCGCGGAGCAGCGGGGTCAGCAGCATGCCGAGGAAGTTCGCCTCGTCGTGCTTCCCGGCCCACGCGAACTCGGCGACGATCGCGCGCAGCATGGTCACGGCGGCGTCCAACTGCTCCGCGGTCGGACGTTCCGGCACGGTGGGTATGGGTCCCGTCGGGTAGATAGAGGTACCCGCTGTCGTCGTCGTAGCCCGCCCGGTCGAGCACGCTGCCGTCCGAGCGCACCATCGGCGTGTGCGTGACGCCGCGCAGAGGCGTAGGTACGGGATGGCGTCGGGGATGTCGAGGACGCGGTCGCAGTCGCCGGCCAGGAACCACTCCTCCGTGTAGAACACCTTTCCACCCTTGCCCTTGCGCTCGACCACGAACGCGTAGTGGTCGGCCAGCTGCGTGGACAGCGCGCGGCCGCGGAGCTGTGTGACGGCGCCAGGCCCGTTGTCGTCGGCGGAGCGGACGGGGGCGTAGCCGTCCGCCTCGATTCCGGAGACGCTCACGATGTGCGGTCCGCGCTGGAATGCCCATGACGTCGGGCCCGCACCGAGCCGTGAGCGGAGCCACCGCACGTTGTCCGGGGTGGACTTGGCGTCGCCCTTGCCCTCGATGGGAAGGACGGTCTCCTTGCCGCTCTCGGGCGGCCTCCTCGCCCGTGTCGGCGCCGTGCAGACCTCTACGTGAGTCCGGCGCACCGGGGCCGCGGGCTGGGTCGCGCGCTGCTCGCGGCGCTGGCCGCCGTGTGCACCGAGCACGGCTTCGGGAGGCTGGAGTGGTCGGTGCTGGACTGGAACACCCCCGCCGTCGACTTCTACCGC
>JAJAZD010000159.1 GCA_026785945.1 Pseudonocardia sp.
GGGGGGGGTCCCCCGCGCGGGGGGGGCCCGCCACCGGCCGGGGCCGGGGCCCCCCGGCCCCGGGGCGGCGGGGCGGGCGCCCGGCGGCACCTCCCGCCCGGGCGCGCGCCTCGGACCGGCGTGCTCCGATCCGAGCGCGCCCGTACTCAGGCGGGGAGAACCGCGTCGATATCCGAGGCGGAGTCGGGGCCGTAGGCGTCGCGCAGCCGCTCCAGGCCGTGCGACCGGTCCCACGTCCACTCCTGCCCGCCGTCGGTCTCCAGCACCTGCACCGCGATGAGCGAACCGAGCTGGGCGGAACGCTCCAGCGACAGCCCACCGGCCGTGGCGGCGAGGAAACCGGCCCGGAACGCGTCGCCGACACCGGTCGGATCGGCCTTCCCGGTCTCGGGCACCACACCGACCTTGAGATCGCCGGTCTCGCGTCCGACGATCTGGACCCCGTGCTCGCCGAGCGTGGTGATGCGGATGTCGACGTGGCCGGCGACGTCGGTGTCGGTCCACCCGGTCTTCTGCTGCAGCAGTTCCCACTCGTAGTCGTTGGTCATCAGGTACCGCGCGCCCTCGACCAGCTTGCGGATGTCGGGACCGTCCATGCGGGCGAGCTGCTGGGACACGTCGGCCGCGAACGGAAGACCGAGCTCCCGGCACTCGGCGGTCTGCTGCAGCATCCACTCCGGGTCGCTCGCGCCGATCAGAACGAGGTCGAGCCCCTTCGACACGAGCGGTGCGAGCGGGATCTCACGGGAGCGGGCCATGGCGCCGGTGTAGAAGGACCCGATCTGCCGCATGTCGTCGTCGGTGGTGCAGACGAACCGGGCGGTGTGGACGTCCTCGACCACGAGGATCGCCGAGCAGTCGACGCCGTGGGCCTCCAGCCACGCCCGGTACTCGGCGAAGTCACCCCCGACCGCACCGACGAGCAGCGGCGCCCGGCCGAGGACGCCCAGCCCGAAGGCCATGTTGGCTGCCGAACCACCCTTGCGTATGGCGAGGTCGTCGACGAGGAAGCTCAGGGACATCCGGTCGAGCTGGTCGGCCACCAGCTGGTCGGCGAACCGGCCGGGGAAGTGCATGAGGTGGTCGGTGGCGATGGAACCGGTTACGGCAATGGGCACGGAGGGCAACCCTACCGGGTGAGGGACACGAGAACCCCGGCCACGGAGCCGGGGCTCGCGACCGGGGTCCGTGACACCGTCACCTGTCGATCAGTTGAACGAGTCGCCACAGGCGCAGGAGCCGCCGGCATTGGGGTTGTCGATCGTGAAGCCCTGCTTCTCGATGGTGTCGACGAAGTCGATGACCGCACCCTGCAGGTACGGCGCGCTCATCCGGTCGACCCCGACCTTGAGGCCGCCGTACTCGCGGAACAGGTCGCCGTCGACCGAGCGGTCGTCGAAGAAGAGCTGATAGCGCAGGCCGGCGCAGCCGCCCGGCTGCACGGCGATGCGCAGGTGCATGTCGTCGCGGCCCTCCTGCTCGAGCAGGGCGCGGGCCTTGAGCGCGGCAGCGTCACTGAGCTCGACGCCGTGCGTCTCGGTCTCGGCGGCGCGGGTCTCGACGGAGTTCTCGACGGTCATGGCTCTCCCAACAACGAACGGGGCGGTGCATATTTCCCGGGTCACATTTCCAGGGGCACATTTCCAGGGCGCATCTTCCGGGGCGCTGAGCCCATAGTAGACCTCCGCACCGCCGACACAGCCCCGCGGCGGGTGGTGGGCCGCGTCCGGTCGTGAGGAGCGCCACGCGAGCCGTGTGTGCGTCACCGGCGGCTCCACCGCGACGCCACACGCTCCGCGAGGGCCGAGAGCGTGCCGGCCGGGTCGGCCAGTGACGCCTCGAGGCCGCCGGCCCCGTCGGCCACCGCGTAGGCCGCCTCGACGCCCACCGACGCGGCCTCGCGGCGCCCGACGCTCACCTGGCCGGCCAGCACGACGCACGGCAGCCCACGCTCGGCGGCCGCTGCGGCCACGGCGGTGACGAGCTTGCCGCGCAGCGACTGCCAGTCGAAACTGCCCTCGCCGGTGACCGCGAGCCCCGCGCGGTCCAGCTCCGCGTCCAGGCCGACCAGCGAACGGACCAGCCCGGCACCCGACACGCGCCGCGCACCGCACGCGAGCAGCGCCGCACCGAGCCCGCCCGCGGCACCGGCGCCGGCATCGTCGCGGACGTCGTGCCCGAACGCGGTGGCCAGCACATCGGCGAACCGCGTGAGTGCCGCGTCCAGCTCGCCGACCGCGGTGGGGTCTGCGCCCTTCTGCGGGGCGAACACCGCGGCGGCGCCGTGGCGGCCGAGCAGCGGGTTGTCGACGTCCGCGGCGAGGACGAGCCGCACGCCGTCGAGCGCGGGGAGGCCGGCGAGCCGGTCGGCACGGGCCGGTGAGCCGGACGGCACTGGCGTCCCGTTCCCGTCGACCGCGACCGCCCCCAGCGCGGCGAGCATCCCCGCGCCACCGTCGGTCGTGGCCGAGCCGCCCAGCCCGACGACGATCTCCGTGGCGCCGCGCAGGCGGGCGTCGGCGACGAGCTCCCCCACCCCCCGGCTGGTGACGGTGCGTGCGGTGGCGGGGTCACGCCGCTCCGCAGGGACGAGATGCAGCCCGCAGGCGGCCGCGCACTCGACGTAAGCCGTCTCCCCCACCCCCAGCCAGCGGGCCACGACAGGAGTGCCGAGGGGCCCGGTGACGGCGAGCTCGTGCCACTCCCCGCCCAGCGCGGTACGGAGCACGTCGACGAAACCCGGGCCGCCGTCGGCCAACGGGAGGAGCACCAGCTCGTCACCCGGAGCGGCGCGGCGCCACCCCTGCGCGACGGCGGCGGCGGCGGTGGTCGCGGTCAGCGTTCCACCGAAGGAGTCCGGAGCCACCACCACGCGCACGCGCTGCACCGTATCGCCCGTAGGGTGCGGCTGTGAGGTCGTCGATGTGAGGTTGTCCCTGTGAGGTTCCTGCGCCGTTCCGAGCCGACGACCGTCGGTGCCGATTCCGTTGACACGTCGGAGTCGCAGGGATCGGCCGACTCCACCCGCACCGCGGGAAAGGGCCGCCCCACGCCCAAGCGCCGGGAGGCCGAGGCCAAGCGCCGCGGCCCGGCCCCGCCCCCGCCGCGCACCCAGCGCGAGGCGTCCAAACTGGCGCGCGCCAACCGTCCCGCCCCCGCCGAGCGCCGTCGCGCCGCCGCCGAGCGCCGCGAGGGCATGGCGGCTGGAGACGAAAAGTTCCTGATGCCGCGCGACCGCGGCCCGATGAAGGCCTACGTCCGCGACGTCGTGGACTCCCGGCCCCACATCATGGGGCTGTTCATGCCGCTCGCGGTGGTGGTGCTGATCTCGGTGCTGATCCCGTTCCCTGCGATCCAGCAGTACCTGAGCCTGTTCAGCCTGATCGCGCTGGCCACGATGATCGTCGAGGGCACCCTGCTCGGGTACTCGACGACGCGGAAGGCACGCGCCCGCTTCCCCGAGGCCACGGTCAACGCGCTCGGGACGGGCTGGTACGCGTTCACGCGCGCGAGCCAGCTGCGCCGGCTGCGGATCCCGAAGCCGCGGGTGGCGCGGGGAGCCAACCCCTAGGAAGGTTCCGGGCCCTCGTGCAGGCTCATCGGGCCGTAGACCTCGGTGTCTCCGTCGAGCAGCACCACGGCGTCGACGCCGCCGGCGCGCAGCTCCTCCCAGGCTCCGCCGAACCACGCCTCGGCCTCCGGCCGGTCGGCGAACTCCTCGTCGGGCCCGTCGACGACCGTGCCCGCCGCGTCCTCGTACCTCCATCGGAAAGCCACGGCCGGAACGTTAGCGTGCGTGGGTGACTCGCACCCTCGTGCTCGGCGGCACCCGGTCAGGCAAGTCGCGCTTCGCGGAGGAACTCCTGTCCGCCGGCGCGCCCGTCCGCTACATCGCCACGGCCCGCGCCGACCCGGAGGACACGGAGTGGGCGGCCCGGATCGACGTGCACCGCGCACGTCGTCCCGCCGGCTGGACGACGGTCGAGACGACCGAGGTCGCAGGCCCGATCCGCGCCGCCGGACACCCCCTGCTGGTCGACGACCTCGCGACCTGGCTCACCGGCGTGCTGGACGACACCGCGGCGTGGGACGCGCCCGCCGTCCCGCCCGCCGTCTTCCGACAGGTGTTCGAGCTGGTGGAGTCGGTGGCCACGACCTCGGGACGGGTCGTGCTGGTCTCGGCGGAGGTCGGGCTGGGCGTGGTGCCCCCGACCCGCGCCGGGCGCCTGTTCCGTGACGAGCTGGGCGCCTTGAACGCCGCCCTCGCCGCGGTCTGCGACGAGGTCGTCCTCCTGGTGGCGGGCCTGCCCCTGCGCCTGAAATGACCCGCCGCCTGAAGCGAGTGGGAGGTGATCGGCCGCGGCGATCGTCTTCGGCTCGCGCGCCCCTATCGGTGCACTGCTCCCGTTCGAACGGGAGCAGCAGACGCAGAAGGGGGGCGCGGCCGCGTCACGGGGTGGCAGTTCCGCAACGTCGCTCGGCTTGATGTCGAGCGGCTCGACGATGTACTTGGATCCCGTGACGGGTGGGGGTGCTCTCCGGAGCGCAGGAGGTGGCGCTGTAGGAAGGCCCCGTGGACCTCCCCGTCGTCACCGCACCGGACGCCGACGCCCGACGCGCCGCCGTCGCCCGGTACGCCGAGCTGGCCGTGCCGACCGGGTCGCTCGGGCGCCTCGCCGAGCTGGGGGTCTGGCTCGCCGCCGTTCAGGGCACCTGCCCGCCGCGCCCGCCTGCGCGGCCGAGAGTGGTCATCGTGGCCGGTGACCACGGCATCGCCGCGGCGGGTGTCTCCGCCCACCCCGCCGGGGCGACGGTCCGGCAGGTGGTGGCCGTGCGTGACAACACCGCGCCCGTCACGGTGTTGGCGCCGGTGTCCGGGGCGTCGGTGCGGCTCGTGGACGTGGCACTGCAACACGGCGATTCGTTCCAACACGGCGATTCGTTCCAACACGGCAGTGCGTTCCAGCACGGCGGCGCGCACGGCGGCGAGGAGGGACCGGCGGATCGGTACCGGATACGACGCGGCAGCGGCCGCATCGACCGCGAGGACGCGCTCACCGACTCCGAGACCGAGCACGCCTTCGCCGTCGGACGGGCGCTGGCCGACGAGGAGGTGGACGCGGGCGCCGACCTGCTGATGCCCGCCTCCCTGGGCATCGGCGCGACGACGCCGGCGTCGGTGCTGGTCGCGGCCCTGACCGGTGCCGAACCGGTGGCCGTCATCGGGCGGGGCAGCGGCATCGACGACCACGGGTGGATGCGCAAGGCCGCCGCCGTGCGCGACGCCCTGCGCCGCGCTCGGCCCCACGTCCGCGAGCCGCTCGCCCTGCTCCGCGTGGCCGGCGGGGCGGACCTGGCCGTGCTCGCCGGATTCTGCGCGCAGGCAGCGGTGCGGCGCACGCCCGTGCTGCTCGACGGCATCGTCGTCGGTGCGGCGGCGCTGGTCGCCGACGAGCTGGCCCCGGGGGCGCGCGCCTGGTGGCTCGTCGCGCAGCGCTCCCCTGAGCCCGCGATGGCCCTGGTCTGCGGACACCTGGACCTGCCGCCGCTGCTGGACCTCGGCATCCACCTCGGTGACGGCACCGGTGCCACGGCTGTGGTCCCGCTGCTGCAGATGGCGGCCCGGTTGCTCGCCGAGACCGCGACGGCGGCGGACGTCGAACCCGTGTGAGAGGTCTGGTGCTCGCGGTGAGCTGGCTCACCGTCCTCCCGGTCCACACCGGCGCTCCCTCCGCCGCGGTGGCGGCCGCCGCGATCCGCTGGGCACCCGTCATCGGGGCCGCGCTCGGTGCCGCGGCCGGCGGGCTGCTGATCGGACTCACCGCACTGGGCGTCGCACCGCTGGTCGCGGGCCTGCTCACGGTCGGCTTCCTGGCGCTGGCCACCCGGGGCATGCACCTCGACGGCCTGGCCGACACCGCCGACGGCCTGGGTTGCTACGGACCATCGGAGCGGGCGCTCGCCGTCATGCGCGACGGTGGCGCGGGCCCGTTCGCGGTGGTCGCATTGGTGGTGGCGCTCGGTGCGCAGGCCGCGGCGCTGGCCGAACTCGCCCCCCGCGGCTGGGCCGCGATCGGCGCA
>JAJAZD010000160.1 GCA_026785945.1 Pseudonocardia sp.
GCCGGAGGCGTGGCAGCCGGACTGACGACAGCCGGGATGCTGCTCGGGGCGGGGGGCGCGCTCGCCGACGACGTCTCGGACGCCCCCGACACGTCCGAGCGATCGTCCTCGTCGACGACGCACGGATCGGAGTCCACCGACGCCGACGGTGCCGACCCGGTGCTGGCCGGTGACGACAGCACGGCTGGGGACGACGGCACGGCCGGTGACGACGGCACGGTTCGGGGCGGGAGCGCGGCTCGGGGTGAGGACCCTCCGCGCCGGGACGGGACTGCCGCGGACGGTGCCGGCGGCGGGAAGAAGAAGGCTGCGGCCCAGGGCGAGGCGGTCGAGGGTTCGGCCCCGAACGAGGCCGTGCCGGCTCCGGTCCTGGAAGGCGCGTCCGTGGCGTGGCAGACCGTCGACGGCGAGCGGGTGACCAACCACTCCTCGAACGGCGATCAGACCCTGCGGACCTTCGAGAAGCCGACCGGCGCCGTCGTCGGGGTCACCTCGAACGCCGACGGTTCGAACAAGCGCGTCGTCAGCCGGCCCGACGGGACCCGGACGGAGCGCACGACCAACGCCGCCGGAGTCTCGCGCAACGTCGAGTACGGCGCCGACGGCAGCGTGCTCTCCCGCGAGCGGACGAAGGGATCGCCGCCGCCCACCCCACCCGCGTCGCCCCCGCTCGTGGACACTCCGCAGGGACAGTGGACGGAGACCGATCCCAACGCGGCACTCGTCAACGTCACCGCCGGTCCGACCGGGACGACCGCCGTGACCGCCCGTGCCGACGGCGGCCAGGAGAGCCGCCGGTACAACCCCGACGGCAGCTACACGTCCACGGTGACCTACCTGGACGGCAAGCAGGTGGGCACCACCATCGACGAGACGGGCGTGCAGACCAGGAAGGTCTACCGCGACGGCGAGTTGGTGCGGGAGTCGACGGGCATCGCGACCCCCCGGACACCGCCGCCCGCGCTCACTCCCGAGCAGCTCGCGCAGGCCTCGTCGACGGTCTACGTCACCGGCAACGGCGAGCGGGCCGTGCAGAACACGCTCGTCGACAGCTCCGTGACCGACGCGAAGGTCAGCGAGAGCGGCGTCGGCGTCCGGCGGACGGTCGCAGAGAACGGCGCCGGCCTGACGACGAGGGACAACGGCGGAACCACGACCTACCGGCAGGTCCGGCCGGACGGGCGCACCGTCGTGCGGGTCGTGAACAACGAGACCGGTGAGATCGAGCGCACGCGACGGTTCGCGGGCGAGGCACCGACGCCGATCGTGCTGCCGACCTACGCCCAGAACGACCCGACGCCGCTGGTCAGCGCATCGACGACTGCCACCGGGCAGCCGGTGGTCACGCGGGAGTGGTCGGACGGCACCGTCCTGGCCGAGTCGACGACCGCGGGCGGCGACACGTTGATCGAGACGCTGCTGCCGTCGGGGACGACGACCACCCAGCGTCGCGACGTCAACGGCGACATCGTCACGATGCAGGCCGGCCCGACCGGCCCGGTGGAACTGTCCACACGGGACACCACGGGCGTCGGGGTCCGCCAGGACCTGCACGCGGCGTTGGCCGACCTGCCGATCGCCGCGGTCGAGGTCGGTGAGGAGCGCGGGAAGTTCCGCGATGTGGAGGCCACCGGGGGTGGGGCCGCTCCCGAGGTCGTCAGCTTCGGCTGGGGTCGCAACGACGTCGAGGTGACCACCGACGGTCGGGGCCGCGTCTCGTGGAACCAGACCGCCGACGAGGACCTGCGGGCCACGCTCAACCCCGAGCCCGTCCCCGGCGCCCCGGTCACCGAGCCCGTCGACTGGGACACCTGGCAGATCCAGCGCGACGTGGACCGAGGCGTGTTGACGCGCCGGACGGAGCAGCGCATCGGCGACGACGGCAAGGTCGGGGCGGACGGCCTGTTCGAGCTGGCCGACAGCGGCGACACCCGATCCTCGTGGGAGGTCCGCGACCGGGACGGACGCCAGCTGACCACGATGGACATCGGCGTCGACGGCTCGGTCCGCCAGCTCAACGAGCTGGATCCGGACTTCGGCCCGGACTACCGCAGCGTCTACACCCGCGACGGTGGCGGCAACGTCTCGTCGGCTCTGCGGTGGGACGAGACCGACATCGGCAACGGGGTCACCGAGTTCCGGACCCGCCAGCTCGTCGACGGTGACGGCTTCGTCCGGTACGGGCGCCAGGGTGCCGACGAGGACGCGATGCGGGTCGTCTTCACCGACGCCACCGGTCGTTTCGTCGACGGCAGGCCCACGCTCACGGCGCAGGAGCGGGCGCTGGCCCAGCAGGACGGCTTCGTCATCGCCGACGCGTCGGCGGTCGAGCGGGGCGAGGGCTGGCGCAACGGCGACGACGCGCTGATCGTGCTGCCGGCCTGGGCGACCGCCGGGGAGCTCGCCGTGCCGCCTGCGGGTGGCTACGCGAACGGGACCGGCCCCGACAGCTCCGGTGTCGCCGCGGCCGTGGCCGGTCCGCCGTCAGCCGCGTACTCCACGGTGGCGAAGTGGTTGGCCAGCAAGGTCGGTCAGGGGTTCGGACTGGACGGGCTTGCCCGGGCGACGCTGGTCAACGCGGTCGGCGCCGGTGTCGGTCTCATCGCCGGCGACGAGGGAGCCCTGCGGAACGCGGGAGCCGCGGTCGCCGGCACCGCCGTCAACGACGTCCTGCGCGATGCCCTGCCCGCCGACCTGGGGTTCGCGGGCAGCGCGGCCGGGAACGCGGTCGCCACGGTGATCGCCGGCGGCGACGTCGACCCGACCGGCATCATCTCCTCGGCAGGCCAGGAGATCCTCACGAACGTCGCGGGCACCGCCGCCGGGTACGCCGGTGGGGGCGCGCTCAAGCTGGCGGGCAAGGCCATCTTCGGCGGCGAACTCACCGCGACCGACGTGATCGACGAGACGATCGCCACCGGTGCCGGCGTGGCCTGCAGCGCCGCGGGCACCCCCATCCTCGGCGCGGCATGTTACGGCCTGGCCAGCTTCATCACCGGGTTGTTCGGCTCCAAGCCCGACGACCTCGCCGAGAACTTCTCGGAGGACTACGAGGCGAACTCGACCCGGACGGACAACCCGCTCGCCGGTCCCGTCGACGATGCCCGCGGCGGCGCTCATGCCGACGACGAGCTGTGGACCTCCGGCTACTCCGAGAACTTGGCGGCCGGCATGGAGTTCGCGCCCGACCGGGCCGGGACGCTGACCCGGCAGGCCCATCTGGCGACGACGGCTCCGAACCGGACGCGGACCCCGGAGGCGCAGCGCCGCGAGGACTTCGGCAAGCTCGCGCAGGTCCTGGCCGCGGGTACCCCCGAGATGCGCGGGTTCGCCGACTACATGCTGGCCAGTGCCGCCTACACGCAGCGCAGCGTGGGCAAGGACGACCAGTGGCACCAGCGGAACTTCGACCGGGCGGCGTCCGTGCTCGGGCTCGCCGACGCGTTCGGCGTGGAGCCGGTGGGGCCGGGACGGATGACCGAGGCGAAGGCCCGCGCGATCGTCGACGCGTCCGGTGCTCGGCTGGGCCACCAGGTCGTCGACCCGCTCTCCGACGGGGACCTCGATCTGGGGGCGCTGCCCACCCTGGACCAGCTCGACCGCGACCGGCAGGCCGAGGCGACCGACGGGTACGACTCCGGCACCGATGGCTACACCGGTGCCGACACCGACGCCGACGGTAATGCGGTCACCGCCGAGCCCCAGCGCTACGCGGGCTCCTGGTGGCAGGACTTCTACCGCGCCCAGCGGCTGGCCGACAGCAGGGACGTCGCCGACGTGGTGGCCAACGACTTCGGCGACCGGTCCGCGGACGAGATCGAGGACATGTCCGACCAGGAGGTGTACGAGCAGTACCTGTACCCCTCCTACATCGGCCGGGACGTCGAGGGCGACCCCGCAAGGGCGGCCTACACCGCGCGGCGGGACGCCACGAGAACCGTCATCGGCCTGATCCGCGAGCACGGCGACGTCGGCGGCCCGCGCGGTGCCGCATCGCTGCTCGGTGACGCGGTGGCGGGTAGCACCAGCCCGGTCTACCTGGCGCCGAAGACGGCTCCGCTGCTGGGCGGCGGCGGGCCCGGCGACGTCCTGGGCGGCGTTGCCGGCATCGTCACGTCCTTCGCCGACGCCGGCCAGTCCCTCACCCCGGCCCGACCCGCGGCGCCTGCGCCGCCCACCCGGCCGGAGGGTGTCGACAGCCTGCTGCCGGCGGCCAGCCCCGCCC
>JAJAZD010000161.1 GCA_026785945.1 Pseudonocardia sp.
GTCCCGAACGCCGTCACGGCCCGGGAACGGGCCCGCCCGCGTCGACGGAGGCGATGTGGGGGCACCGCTGCGGGTAGCGATCTATCTGCGGATCTCCACCGACGAGCTGCACCAGCCCTTCTCGCTGGAGGCTCAGGAGCTCAAGCTCACCGCCTACGTCACCTCCCAGGACAACTGGGAGCTGGCGTGCCCGGCGTTCGTCGATCAGGCCTCCGGTGCCACCACCGAGCGCCCCGCGCTGCAACGCGCGCTCAACGCCGCCCGAGCCGGACGCTTCGACGTCCTGCTCGTCTACCGGGTCGACCGGCTGTCCCGTTCGATCCGCGGCCTGTCCGACATCCTCGCCCAGCTCGATGACACCGGGGTGGCGTTCCGATCTGCGACCGAGCCCTTCGACACCGCCACCCCGGCCGGGCGGATGATGGTGCAGATGCTCGCGGTGTTCGCGGAGTTCGAGCGCGCCACGATCATCGACCGGGTCATCAACGGCATGGAACGCAAGGCCGCCCGCGGCCAATGGTGCGGCGGCTACCGCCCGCACGGCTACGACCTCGACCGCGCCACCGGTTTCCTTGTGCCCCTGCCGGACGAGGCCGCGGTCGTGCAAAGGATCTTCCGGCTCTACACCCGCGACCGGATCGGCACCCGCGCCGTCGCCAACACCCTCACCGCTGACGGGCACCGCACCAAGTCCGGGAAGCCGTGGTCCGGCGCGGCGGTGCTCACCGTGCTGCGCAACCGGGTGTACCTCGGCGAGGTCTTCTACCGCGACCAGTGGCACAAGGCCGACCCCCACCACCCGCCGCTGATCAGCACCGAGCTGTTCGACGAGGCTGAACAGGTCCTGATCGCACGCGGCGACGACCACGCCCACCGCACGAGCGCCCGATCCCACTTCCCGCTGGCGGGGCTGATCTTCTGCGCCCGCTGCGGGAAGCGCTACCAGGGCACCACCGCCCGCGGCAACCGCTACACCTACCGCTACTACACCTGCTTCACCCGCCAGCGGTACGGCACCGCGACTTGTCCGGCAGAACGGCTACCCGCTGAGCAGGTCGAGAACGGAATCGTCGAGTCTTTGCTCGCGACCCTGGCCCGCACCGACTTGGTCGACGCCGCCATCGCGGGTGCCCACGACGAAGCGCAGGCCGACCGCGCCGTGCACGTCGCAGAACTCGGCGCCGTCGAGGCGGAGATCGCGAAGGCCGAGGCGTCGATCGACCGCTACCTCACCGCGTTCGAGAACGGCACCATGCCCGAGGCCACCTGCGCGCCGCGCGTCGAAGCGCTGAGCCGCAAGGTCGGCGAACTCCGCGGCCGGCGTGACGGGCTGGCCCTGCTGATTGTTGAGACTCCCGTGGCGACGAAGCCGACCCGGGCCAACCTCGAGGCCCTCGGCGATCACGTCCGCGCCCAGCTCCGTAGCGACACGCCGGACACCGTGCAGGCGCTGCTCCAGGCAATGACCGTGAAGATCGACGTAGCCGACCGGGAGTGCATCACCCCGACGTTCCGCGTTCCCGCCGGAACTCCGGCCCCGCCACCGGCGGAGCCGGAGCCGCACAGCCAGGTTCGTACATTGCCTGGATCGGTGCCCCCGGCAGGATTCGAACCTGCGACGCACGGTTTAGGAAACCGATGCTCTATCCCCTGAGCTACGAGGGCGTGCGGAGCCGATCGTAGCCGCGGAAGCCCGGCCGCTCGCACGCCCGTCCGCCGGCCGGGCCGCATCGGCGGAGGTGCCGCGACCGATGGTGCCGCGCGGCACGTGGACTCGCCCCCTGCCCGACGTCGACCCACAACGAAAGCGGTCGCGGTAGGTTCCGGCCATGGACGGGCGACGGCTGGGACTGCCCTCGCTGCGGGTCGACGCCATGTACTGCGCGCTGGTGGCGGTGAGCCTGGCTCTCGTCGTCGTGCCACTCGCCGACGCGCTGTCCGCGCCGCCCCGGGGCGTGTTCACCGCCGCTGTCGCCGTCCTCGGGTGGGCGGTGCTCGTCGGGTTCGGTGGACCGATCGCCGCGCTCCGGCCGCGTCTGATGCTGGTGCTCGGGCCAACTTCGTGGCGGCTGCGTTGATCGCGGCGCCGGCGGTGAGCCGGCCCCGGGACGCCGTGTCCCTGCTGCTCGTCGCGGTGGCGGTGGAGGTCCTGGCCTTCGCGGTCAGCCAGGCCGTGGCGCTGCGGCGGCTGCGCTGACGTGGAGCCCCGACGGTTCACCACCGTGGTGGTCACGGGGGCGCGAGGTCGCGTGTTCGTGCCGCTCGGGTTCGATCCCGACGCGGTGTGGGGCCCCAAGCCTGTCCACCACGTGCACGGGACAGTGAACGAGTGCGGGGTGCGCGCGGCCGTCGAGCCGGTCGGCGACGGATTCGGCATCGTGCTGGGGCCGGCGTGGCGCCGTGACGGTCGGGTCGACGCGGGCGACACCGTCGACGTCGTGCTGGCGCCGGAGGGTCCGCAACGCGACGACCTCGCCCCGGACCTCGCCGCGGCGCTCGCCGCCAGCCCCGGGGCCGGGGAGTTCTTCGACTCCCTCGCCCAGTTCTACCGGCGCGCCTACCTGCGCTGGATCGATGCGACGGCCCGCAGGCCGGAGGTCCGCGCGGAGCGGATCGCCGAGGTCGTCACGTTGCTGGCTGCGGGGATCAAGCAACGCGGGTGAGTGCCACCGCCCGAACCTGCCCTGCCCGCGAACCTGAGCTCGTCGTCGCGGGGGCCTCGTCGGCCGTCACGGCGCTCAGGCGCGTCTCAGGCTCGTTGTACACACTGGTCACATGCGCATCCTCGTGGTCGACGACGACCGGGCTGTCCGCGACTCGTTGCGCCGCTCGCTCGCCTTCAACGGCTACCAGGTGGAGCTCGCGACCGACGGACAGGCAGCGCTCGAAGCGGTGGTGTCCCAGCGACCCGACGCGATGGTCCTCGACGTCATGATGCCACGGGTGGACGGCCTGGAGGTGTGCCGGCGGCTGCGCAGCAGCGGCGACGACCTGCCGATCCTCGTGCTCACCGCACGCGACGCGGTGGCCGACCGGGTCGCCGGGCTAGACGCGGGCGCCGACGACTACCTGCCCAAGCCCTTCGCGCTGGAGGAGTTGCTGGCACGGCTGCGCGCGCTGCTGCGCCGCCGCACTCCCGAGGACATCGCGGCGAGCGCCGCGGGCTTCAGCAAGCCGCTGGAGTTCGCCGACCTCAGCCTGGACCCCGACACCCGTGACGTCCGCCGCGGCGAGCGCGCGATCAGCTTGACGCGCACCGAGTTCTCGCTCCTGGAGCTGCTGCTCGCGCACCCGCGGCGGGTGCTCACCCGGTCGCAGATCCTGGAGCAGGTGTGGGGCTACGACTTCCCGACCACGGGCAACGCGCTGGAGGTGTACGTCGGCTACCTGCGGCGCAAGACCGAGGCGGACGGCGAGTCGCGGTTGATCCACACGGTGCGCGGGGTCGGTTACGTCCTACGGGACTCGCCGCCGTGACCGAGCCGGCGAGGTCGCGCATCGGTGCCGTGACCGAGCCGGCGAGGTCGCGCGTCGGTGCCGTGACCGAGCCGGCGACGCCGCACGTCGGCGCCGGTCCGGCCGCGGTCCACCTGCACCAGGGCCGGCCGGACGGGTCGACCGCGCGCTTCGAGGTGCTCGACAACTTCTCCCTGCGCACGCGCATCGGGATCCTCGCGGCGCTGGTGTCGGCCGTCGCGGTCGTGCTGGTCTCGGCGGCCGCGTTCGTGACGGTGCGGGTGGCGATCCTCCAGTCGCTCGACGCGAACCTGCTGCAACGCGCGTCGGCGGCGGCGCAGAGCGAGCTGGCAGATCCGCGCCAGCTCGCCGTCATCCCGCCGGGGATCCTCGGCGCCGGCGACATCCGGATCGCCCTGCTGTTCGCCGACGGCGGCGGCCGCTCGGCGGAGGGTGAGGCGTCCGCGCCGCCGCGGGGACCCGAGGAGCTGGCCGTCGCCCGGGGGCTCGACGACGCGTCGGTGCGCACGGCCACCGAGGGTGGCGTCCAGTACCGCGTCGTGGCCGTCCAGGCGGGGCCGGGCCAGGCGCTGGTGATCGGCCAGCGCCTGGAGACGACCCAGCAGGTGTTCACGAAACTCGGCGTCGCGCTGCCGGTCGTCGGGGGCATCGGGATCCTGGTGGCCGCCCTCGCCGGGGTGACGGTGGCCCGGGCCGGGCTGCGGCCCGTGGATCGGCTCACCGCCGCGACCGAACGCGTGGCGTCCACCGGCGACCTGCGTCCGATCCCTGTCGACGGCACCGACGAGCTGGCCCGCCTCACCCACAGCTTCAACGACATGCTCGGCGGGCTCGCCGCCTCCCAGGAACAGCAGCGGCGCCTGGTCGCCGACGCCGGGCACGAGCTGCGCACCCCGTTGACGTCGATGCGCACCAACCTCGAACTGCTCGCCGCGGCGGACCGGCCGGGGGCGCCGACCCTGCCCGAGTCCGACCGTGCCGAGATCCTCGACGATGTGCAGGCCCAGGTCGCGGAGCTGTCCACGCTCGTCGGCGACCTCGTGGAGCTCGCGCGCGAGGACGCCCCGCTGGTCGTCCACGAGCCCGTGGAACTCGTCGACGTCATCTCCGGGGCGCTGGAGCGTGCGCGGCGCAGGGCGGGCGACGTCGAGTTCGTGGCGACGCTGGTGCCGTGGTCGCTGATGGGTGACTCGACGGCGCTGGAGCGCGCCGTGCTGAACCTGCTGGACAACGCGGCGAAGTGGAGCCCTCCAGGGGCGTCGGTGCGGGTGCAGATACGGCCGCTGGACGAGTGGTCGATGGTGCTCGAGGTGGCCGACGCCGGGCCGGGCATCGCCGAGGAGGACCTGCCGAGGGTGTTCGACCGCTTCTACCGCTCCGCCACCTCACGCACCATGCCCGGCTCCGGGCTGGGGCTGGCAATCGTGCGGCAGGTGGCTCTGCGGCACGGCGGGGCGGTCTGGGCCGGTCGGGCACCCGAGGGCGGCGCATTGCTCGCGCTGCGGCTGCCCGGCCGTCGGGCGTGGTGAACCCGGCACCGGACCCGATCCGGTTCGCGGGCTCCCGGGAACCCCCCACGCACTGACACCGCCGGCCCGGCACGGTCCCGGGTGAGCTTCTAGGCTCGGCACTCGGACAGCGACGCGAACATGGTGATGGCATGGCTAACGACAGCTCCGCTTCCGACCCGACCGGTGAACCTCCGGCGGCGACGGGCACGGAGGGCGGTACCGGCGAGGAGTCACCCTGGGCCGCGCCCGGGGCGGCCCCACCCGTCCCAACGCCCCACGGGTCGGACGGACAGGCGCGGCAGGGGGACGTCGCGCACACCCGGACCGATGACGAGGGGACCGATCGGCTCGAGATCCAGCGAACGGGTCCCCCCTCCGGCACCGGCGAGTTCGCCTCGGGCCAGTACCGGTCGGGCCAGTACCAGTCGGGCCAGTACGCGGCGGGCCGGTACCCGGGGGGGCACCACGCCTCCGGCCAGTACCCGGCGGTCCAGGCGTCCGGCTCGTACCCGGCTGCGCAGTACGGGTCGAGCCAGTACCCGGGCACGCAGCACCCGGCCGGTCAGGAGGGCGCGCCCTACCGCCCGGGTGGGTACGGGTCGGTGCCGCCCGGTGCGTACGGCGCCGGGCACGCCGGCGCCCAGCCCGGTTACGGGCAGCCGGATGCCCCGCAGCCGCCCCGGCGCAGTGCCGGGCTCGGCCGGATCACGGTGATCGCGCTGGTCGTGGCGCTGCTGGCCGGCGGTGCGGGCGGGGTCGTCGGGTACACGCTCGCCGGCCAGGGCGGCGGTTCGACCGGGGCGCTCGGGCGGCCGCTGCCGGCGGCCGACACGAGCTCGACGCCGCTGGGGCCGGTCGAGGCGGTGGCCGAGCGTGTGTTGTCGAGCGTGGTGCAGCTTCGCGTCGAGGCACCCGGCGGGGCGGGCGAGGGCTCGGGGATGGTGCTCAGCGCCGACGGGTTGCTGCTCACGAACAACCACGTCGTGGAACCCGCGGCCGACGGTGCCGGCTCGGTGACGGCCGTGTTCCAGGACGGCAGCACCGCGGAGGCGCTGATCATCGGCCGGGACCCGAGCTCGGACCTGGCGGTGCTCCGTGCCCAGGACGTGTCCGGTCTGACCGAGATCCAGCTCGGGGACTCCGACGCGGTGCGGGTGGGCCAGCAGGTCGTCGCGTTCGGCTCGCCGCTGGGGCTGGGCGGGTCGGTCACCACCGGGATCATCAGCGCGCTGGACCGCGCCGTGAGCGTCGGTGGTGAGCAGGGCGGCGCCGCGACCGTGCTCAACGCGCTCCAGACCGACGCGGCGATCAACCCCGGCAACTCCGGTGGTCCGCTGGTCGACATGCAGGGCCGGGTCATCGGGATCAACTCGGCGATCGCGACCACCGGAGGTCAGGGCGGCTCGATCGGCGTCGGGTTCGCCATCCCCATCAACCAGGCCCGCCGCACCGCGGAGGAGCTGGAGGCCACGGGCCGGGCCACCCGCACGGTGCTGGGCGTCGCACTGCAGCCCGGGTCGAACCGGGAACTCGACGGGGCGGTCATCGGTTCCGTCGTGCCCGGCGGCCCGGCGGACCAGGCCGGCCTCCGGGCGGGTCAGGTCATCACCCGCGTCGACGACCGCCTCGTCGCGAACGGCAACGAACTCATCGCGGCCATCCGGGAGCGGGCTCCCGGTGACCAGGTCTCCTTGGTCGCCGACGGGCAGGAGACGCGGGCCACGCTCACCGGCGAGACCGGCTGACGACCCCACGGGACCGGATCGTCCGCACCGGACGCTCCGCACCGGGCCGCTCACGCCGCGGCGGCCGGTACGAGCTCGGCGAAGCTGCGCATCCCGCGGTACGAGCAGCCAGGTGTCCTCGCCCGCGGCGCTGCCCCTCCAGCGCTCGACGTCGAGCACAGCGACGACCCCGTCGCTGTGTAGGAGCTCGGCCTGCTGCCCGGCGAGCGGTCGGGCGAACGTGGTGACGGTCGCTGCACCGCCCGCGCGGGGGCGGCCCGGTGGAGGGCGCGGTGAGCCTGCGCGGTGCCGCGATCCCGGTCGTCACGAGGTCGTGTTCGCGGGAGGTCTCACGCGCGGTCCCCCGCGAGTCCGGGCGGGAGGGCACCCGAGGGCAGCGCGCGCACCGCGGTGGCGAACCGCGTCTGCGGGCAGTCACCGGCGACGACGACGACGTCCCCAATCGTGTCCACATCGGACAGCTCGGTGAGCAGGGCCACCCGCAGCCCACCCTCCCGCAGCGCCCGAAGGGTGCGCTCGCCGGTGTCGTCGCGGGAGGTCGGGACCGTCGCGAGGAGGGCGGCATCGGCGGGCCGGCGCAACCCCAGTGCCCACCAGCCGCCGTCGGCGGCCGGCCCCAGCACGGCGTCGACCCCGGGGGCGGTGAGCGTCGCGTCGGCGTCGCACAGCAGGTCGGGGCCGACCTGCGGGGTGTCCATGCCGATCTGCAGGGTCCGGCGCCGGCCCAGCAGGAGCGCCGCCGCGTCGACGTGTGCCGCCGCGATCCGTTCGCCCAGGCCGTCGCCGCGCTGCGGGAGCACCGCGACATCGCGAAGGGCCACGTCCAGCGCGACGCGGCGGGCCGCGCGTTCCATCGACCCGGTCAGGACGACGACGGGCCGCCCCCCGGAAACGGCGTCCGCGGCGGCAACCGCCGCGGCGATGCTGTCGAGCAGGGCCGCCGCGGCCAGGTCCGCGGCCTGCGCGGAGGTCAGCGGTGGGCAGAGCCGGGTCTTGACCCTGCCCGGCTCGGGCGCCTTGGCGAGGACGACGAACGCGGGCCCGATCCCGCACGGTGTCCCGGGCAGCGTCCCGGTCACCGCAGCACCGCTGCCATGTCGCGGGCCGCACGGACCGTCCCGCGCACCGAACCGGACACCTTGGACCGGCCACCCGTCCGCGGCCGGTAGACCACGTCGACCTCGGTGATCCGCCAGCCGGCCGCGCCGGCGCGGATGAGCAGTTCCAGGGGGTAGCCGAAGGCCCGGTCGGTGATACCGAGGTCGAGCAGCGCGCGGCGGCGGGCGACGCGCATCGGCGCGATGTCGTGCACCGGCACCCCGCGGCTGCGCAACCTCGCGGCGATCGCGGCGTTTCCGGCGCGGGCGTGCCACGGCCAGGCGCCGCGGCCCGCGGGGCGGCGCCGGCCCGCGACCAGGTCGCAGCTCCCGAGCACGCTCACCATGTCGGGCAGCGCACCCGGATCGAGCGAGCCGTCGGCGTCGAGGAAGGCCACCACCTCGCTCGTGGCGCCCGCCAGTCCGCGATGGACGGCCGCGCCGTAGCCGCGCCGCGGCTCGTGCAGCACCGTCGCGCCGAGCCCGGCGGCGACCTCGGGAGTGCCGTCGGTCGACCCGTTGTCGACGACGAGGGCACGGAACCCGGCCGGGAGCGCGCGGATCACGCCGGGGAGCGCCTGCACCTCGTCGAGGCACGGGAGGATGACGTCGATCGGGTCATTCATGATCGCCCAAGGTAGGGCGCCCGGCGCAGTGCCGCTGCGCGAAACGGATTACTGAACGGTGACGTCACCCGCCGGAATCACCGTTCGGTGACGGGAACCCGCGACGACGGAGCCGATCGGGTGTCGCGCCACTAGCCTCCGCACATGACTGTGCCCCGCTCCTCGGAGGCTGTGCCGGCGGCGGAGTCGGCGGCAGCGTCGTGACCGACCGCCCGCTCGCACTCGTCGTCGACGACGACATGACCGTCCGCGACGTGGTGAGCCGCTACCTCGATCGTGCCGGTTACCGCGTGGACGTCGCGGGCGACGGTGAGCAGGCCCTGCGCGCCGTCGCGAGCCGGATGCCCGACGTCGTGATCCTCGATCTGATGCTGCCCCGGCTCGGCGGGCTCGAGGTGTGCCGGCGGCTGCGCCGGGAGTCGGTCGGCGTGCCCATCGTCATGCTCACCGCGCTGGGCGAGGAGGAGGACCGTGTCCTGGGCCTCGAGCTCGGCGCCGACGACTACGTGACCAAGCCGTTCAGCCCACGCGAGCTCGTGCTGCGCGTCGCGTCGGTGCTGCGTCGCTCCCGCGAGCTGCCCGCCCGCGACGCCGGCACCGAGCCGGTCGTCGACGGCGACCTGCGCGTCGACCTCCCGGGCCGCCGCGCGTCGATGGCCGGGCGGGAGCTGGCGTTGACCGTGCGCGAGTTCGACCTGCTGGCGTTCCTGATCCGCCGCCCCGGGCAGGTGTTCACCCGCGCGGAGCTGCTCGAACGGGTGTGGGGCTGGGACTTCGGCGACCAGTCCACCGTCACCGTCCACGTCCGGCGGCTGCGGGAGAAGGTCGAGGCGGACCCGACGACGCCCACCCGGATCGCGACGGTGTGGGGTGTCGGCTACCGCTACGACGGCAGCCCGCCGTGATGGAGCAGGTGCTCAGCACCGTCCCGGTCGCGCTGGCCTTCTCCGTGCCGATCGCGGCGGTCGGGGCGCTGGTCCTGCACCGGATGCGCCGCCGCTCGATCACCGCGGCCGTCAGCGTGCTGGTGCTGGTGCCCGTGATCGCCACGATCGTCGGGGTCGTCGGGGTCAGCGGGTTCATGTACACCCCGCAGCTCGCCGGCACGGTCGCGGTGTGCGCCGTCGTCGCCATGATCACCGTGCCCGCCGCGGTGGTGCTGGGCCGCGGGATCGCCCGCGACGTGATGTGGCTGCACGAGGCCCGCGACGCCGAACGCGCAGCCGAGCAGTCGCGCCGCGAGCTGGTGGCGTGGATCAGCCACGACCTGCGCACGCCGCTGGCCGGCATCCGCGCGATGAGCGAGGCGCTGGCCGACGGCGTCGTGCACGAGGCGGACGAGGTGTCCCTCTACGCGACGCGGATCCGCGGTGAGACCGAGCGGCTCACCGGCATGGTCGACGACCTGTTCCAGCTCTCGCGGATCACCTCCGGCGCGTTGCGACTGACTCTGTCGGCGGTGCCGCTGCACGAGGTGGTGTCGGAGGCGGTGGCCGTCGAGGGCGTCGCCGCGGCACGCAAGGGCGTCCAGGTGCGGGCCGAGGAGCACGGCACCTGGCCGGTGGTGTGGGGCAGCGATCCCGAGCTCGCTCGTGTGGTGCGCAACCTGCTGTCCAACGCCATCCGGCACACCCCGCCCGACGGTGCCGTCGTGGTCGCCGCCGGCGTCCGTGACGACCGCGCGTGGCTACGGGTCGACGACGGCTGCGGCGGCATCCCCGACGACGACCTGGAGCGCGTCTTCGACGTCGCCTTCCGCGGCGCGAAGGCCCGCACCCCGGACAACACCTCCGGTGGCGGCCTCGGCCTCGCGATCGCCCGGGGGCTCGTCGAGGCCCACCACGGGGAGATCCACGCCCGCAACCACGGGCCGGGCTGCCGATTCGAGGTTCGGCTCCCGCTCGCGACCGGAGGCCTCACCGACCGCTGACGGTGCGGTGACGATCGATGGTGGATCACCTCCGGACCGCGGCCGGGGTCCTAGTTTCGGCGACATGGCATCACTTCTCGCCCCGCTCGGCCGCGGCGTCGTCGCCGGCCTGGTCGCCGGCCTGGTGCTCACGACCCTCCAGGGCCTGGCGCGCCTCCTGCTGGACGTCTCCCCCCCCGCCGAGCTGGTCGGCGACCGGATCCCCCCCGGCACCCGGCTGTCGTGGGCCCTGTGGAGCTACGACTGGCGTCCCGCGGGCCCCGGTCCGGCCACGCTGGTCGGGTCCCGGGCCACCGACGGCGACGGCGGGTCGCAGATCGCCGAGGAGCGCGGTGTCGTCCCGATGGCTGCGACCGGTTACCACAAGGTCGACGAGACGGTGGTCTGAGCGACGTCCCCGGCGGGTCGCGACCTCGGGCGCTCAGCCCTTGCCGACGGGGGCACGCAGGGGCTCGGCCGCGAAGGCCCGCACGCCCGCCGCGAACCGCACCTGTGCGTGGAAGTCCAGGAGCGTGCGGGCCCGGGAGGGGTCGGCGACGACGTGCCGCACGTCGCCGGGGCGGGCGCCACCGACGATCACCGGAGGCGGGCCGTCGACCGCCGCCGAGAGGGCGCCCGCGAGGTCGCCGATCGTGTGCGGCTCCCCCGAGCAGACGTTGACCGGCACCAGGACGCCGGGGCCCGTGTCGGTGCCCAGCGCCAGCGCGTTGGCCGTGGCGACGTCGGTGACGTGCACGAAGTCGCGCCGTTGCCGGCCGTCCTCCATCACCCGCGGGGCCTCGCCCCGCTCCAGGGTCGACCGGAAGATCGACGCGACCCCCGCGTAGGGGGTGTCACGAGGCATCCGCGGGCCGTACACGTTGTGGTAGCGCATCGACCAGACCGAGCCACCGGTCTGGCGTGCCCACGCCGCCGCGAGGTGCTCCTGTGCGAGCTTCGTGGCCGCGTAGGTGGAGCGCGGGTCGAGCGGGGCGTCCTCGCCGACCAGCCCGGACGTCAGCGGGCGGCCGCACACCGGGCACGGCGGCTCGAACCGCCCGGCGTCGAGGTCCGCGGCCCGCCGGGTCCCCGGCCGGACCGTGCCGTGCTCGGCGCAGTCGTAGCGGCCCTCGCCGTAGACGACCATCGAGCCCGCGAGCACCAGCCTGCCGAGGCCGGCGGCGTACATCGCGGCCAACAGCACCGCGGTGCCGACGTCGTTGTGCAGGGCGTAGGACGGTGCGTCGGACGGGTCGACGCCGTGGCCGACCATCGCCGCCTGGTGGCACACCGCGTCCACGCCCGGCAGGAGACGCGCGAGCAGGTCGGCGTCGCGCACGTCGCCCTCGACGAACTCGTGGTCGCGCGTCCATGCGGGGACGGTCCCCCCGTGGGCCTGGGGGAGCAGGGCGTCGAGCAGGAGGATGTCGTGGCCGTCGGCGGCCAGCCGGTCGGCGATGTGCGAGCCGATGAAGCCCGCGCCGCCCGTGATCAGGATGCGCACCCGGGCGAGGTTAGGCCGATCGCCCGGACCGCGTGCGGGGGGTCGGGCCGAAGTTCGTGATCGGTAAGCGCGGCGGCCGGCACGTGGGGGCGATCGGTTGCGGGTGCCGCCCCAGCTACGGTGGGCCCATGGAGATGGCGCCCCCGCAGATCGGCCGGGCTCTCGTGGTGGTCGTGGACGACCGGGTGAACCACGGGGAGCACGAGGACCAGATCGGCCCGCTGGTCAGGGAGCTTCTGGAAGAGGCCCGGCTCGTGGTCGACGCCGTGGTGGTCGTGCCCGGCGATCCGGTCGCCATCCGCAACGCGCTCAACACCGCGGTGATCGGCGGGGTCGATCTGGTCGTGACCGTCGGTGGCACCGGGGTCTCGCCGCGGGATGTCACCGCCGATGCGACCGCCGGCGTCCTCGACCGCCCCATCCCCGGCATCGCCGAAGCCATTCGAGCCTCCGGCCTCGCCGCGGGCGCGGTGGACGCGGGGCTCTCGCGCGGGCTCGTCGGGGTGTCGGGCAGCACGCTCGTGGTGAACCTCGCGCCCTCTCGCGCCGCGGTGCGCGACGGCATGGCCACTCTCACGCCGCTGGTCGCCCACGTCATCACGGAGCTCTCGGGGCTGGACTGAGACGGTGGGACCGGCGACCGGGCCGAGCGAGGAGGATGGCGGGATGAGCGAACCGTCCGACGGAGCCCGGCGCCGTCTCGACGAGGTGTTCGGTGACGTGCTGCCGGTCACGACGAGCGACGAGCGCGATGATCGCGACGCCGCACCGGCCGCCCGCGACGAGCAGTTGCTGGCCGACCGCCCGCCCCATCACGACCGGGACTGACGGCGGCCGGTGGTGGCTCAGTCCTGCCGCTGCTGGCGGAGCAGGTCGCGGATCTCCAGCAGCACCTCGACGTCGGTCGGCTCGGCCGGGCCCGCCTCCTCGCCGCGCCTGCGTCGCTCCTGGAGGGTGTTGAGCGGCAGGACGATCACGAAGTAGACGACCGCCGCGACGATGAGGAAGTTCAGGGCCGCACTGATCACCGCCGCGAAGTCGATGTAGGTGGTGTCCTTGCCCGCGATCACCGTGAAGCCGAGACCGGGACTCTCGGGCGGCGTGATCGCGTTGATCAACGGCTGGACGACGCCCGCCGTGAACGCGGTGACGATCGAGCCGAAGGCCGCGCCGATCACCACGGCGACCGCGAGGTCGACGACGTTGCCGCGCAGGATGAAGTCCTTGAATCCCTTGATCACGTGATCCCCCTGGGTGATGTCTCGTTCAGTCCGGCGAGCGGAGGGTAACGGCGACCTGGTCGGTCAGTGAGGCCGCCGCCACGCGCGTCGCCGTGGCGCGGGGCATCGCGACCATCACCAGCCGACCCCGGGACCTGGGATCCTCCCGCAGGACGGCGAGAACGGTGGCGTCGGCGGCGAGCACGAGCCCGTCGGCACCCGGCCCGAGCGTCACGACGTCGACCCGGGAGCCCGGCACGAGCAACGCGGCCACCCCGGCGTCGGCGAGCCGGACCGGTACCGCCGCGCCGTCGGGGCCCGCGGCCGGCGTCGGCCCGGCACCGACCAACCGGACGTCGGTGATCGGCTCGCCCGCCCGGACGTTCCCGATGACCACGCGTCCCTGCGCGACCGCCGTGTCGCGTACCGCCCCGGTCGGGACGAGGTCCGCGGGCCACTCGCGTACGGCCAGGTCGCCGGCGACCACCGTGGCACCGGCCGTCAGGTCGACGGCGGCCACGACGAGCGGGACGCCCGAACCCTCGGCGCTCGGGACCGACGCGAGCACGAGTGCGAGGAGGGCGAGCGACAGGGCTGCGGTGCGTCGCAGCAGGAGGATCCGGCGCCACCCCGGCCCCGTCACCAGGGCGCCGAGACGGTGACGCAGGCGCGGGGAGAGCCGGGCGTCGGTCATGGGGCCGACGCTAGGTCGGCGGGGCCGCCGCCGGCGCGGTGGCCACCGAACCTGTGGACAACCGGAGAGGATGTGGACAACTCCCGTACCCCAACCGCGACGGAAGGCGTGATCGCGGTGAGGTCGGACGGGCGCGTCAGGACGCGGCGGCGGCCGGGGCGCTCTTCGAGCCCGACCTCGACGACCCCGGGTCGGAGGAGCTGGTCGCCTTCTCCTTCGTCCCCGCCGACTTCTCGGTCGACCTCTCCGTCGACTTCTCCGTCGACTTCTCGGTCGACTTCTCGCTGCCCGACGAGCCGTCCGAGCCCGACGACTCGGCCTTCGCCACGGTGCTGCCGACGCCGGCCCGGCTGTCGGTGCGGTAGAAGCCGCTGCCCTTGAAGACGATTCCCACCGCCGAGAACACCTTCCGCAGCGTGCCGGAGCACGCGGGGCAGTCCGTCAACGAGGCGTCGGAGAAGGACTGCACCTCCTCGAAGCGGTGGTAGCAGGTGGTGCAGGCGTACTGGTAGGTCGGCACGTGTCCCTCCGGGCAATCCACAGGACGAAGCGCCCGACGATGCTGGCACTCGGGCGCACTGAGTGCCAGCATAACCCGTCGGCGTCAGGAACTGTTCCCGAGCGGGACCAGGCCCGCCCCCGGCAGCAACGCGGCCGTGACGCGGTGGTCGTGCGGCTCGGTCGGCACCTCGTGCACCAGCTCCTCGTCGTTGAGGACCACCACCAGCGGCGTGCCGGGGGTCGCCAGGGGCAGGGTGCGGTCGTAGTAGCCACCACCCTTGCCGAGGCGCCCGCCCCCGCGGTCGGCCGCGAGCGCCGGGACCAGGACCAGCGCGGCACGACCGATCGCGGCGGGCCCCAGCCGCGGGCCGACGGGCTCGCGCAGCCCGATCGGGCCGGGTGCGAGGTCGGTGTCGAAACGTGCCCACTCGAGTGGCCCGCGACTGTCGGACACCACCGGGAGCAGCACCTCGTGGCCCGCTGCGCGCAGCGCCTCCACCAGCCCCGGGGACCCGGGTTCCGTGCCGATCGGGAGGTAGGCGCAGATCGGCCCGGTCACGCCGTTCGCCAGGTCCAGCGCCGCGGTCGTCAGCGCGGCGGCCCGATCCGACCGGACCACCGGGGTCAGGGCGCGCCGGGCCGCGCGCGTGCGCCGCCGCCACTCGTCCTTCGCCACGTTCGCGTGGGCGGCACCGTCTTCCCCGCGAGCCGTCACACGGCCACGATACCGGCGCCGATAAGCTTCCGGTCCATGTACAAGCGTTCGAGCGAGTCACCGGTGCGGCGCGTGCGCACAGAGACGTCGAGGCCGTCGAGGCCTGTCGAGCGCCGCGAGGACGGATTGTGAGTGCGTCCCCGCCGTTCCGGTCCGCCGTCGTTCCGGCCGCGGGTCTGGGCACCCGATTCCTGCCGACCACCAAGACGGTGCCGAAGGAGCTCCTGCCCGTCGTCGACACACCCGGTATCGAGCTGGTCGCGGCCGA
>JAJAZD010000162.1 GCA_026785945.1 Pseudonocardia sp.
CGGTGATCAGGTCCATGATCGGTGAAGGCGGTGCGGTGCCTCGATCAACGCGAACTCCTGCCGCGCCTTCTCAGCGCTCTCGGTGGTGACGGCCGCACCGGACTCCATGCACCACCCCACCGCGTTCTCCAAGGTCATCCGACCCGTGGGCCGGTGCTGCTTGAGATCCGGCGGTAGATGCAGGTGCGGGCCGGTGACCCGGCTGCGTCCGGCCGGATGCCAGTGCATCCGCCACTGGTCTGTACCGTCCCGCCCACGCAACTTGTAGTGGTAACTCCGCGCTGTGACACGCAACGGATGGCCGTACTCGTTCTTCGCCGGATCCGCGTCGATCACTTCGAACTCCATCGAAGCGATGAACCGGCCGGCGGCACCGAGATCCATGCCATCGGCGCCGTTGAGCACCCACGAGTAGCGGACTCCCTTTCGGTAGCCACCCTTCGGACTCACCATGAGCCTGCCGACGCCATCAAGAATCCTCACGGCCTCGCGAAGCGGCGCGATGAACTCCTCGACAGCGTCACATGGCGTTCTCCCGGGCACGGCGACATTGTGCCCGGTCGGACTCCTTTACCTGACCAGCGACATGGCCGCGACCACTTCGGAGAGTCCGTCCAGGTCGTCCCGATCGGTGGACTGGTACTCACCTGCGTCCCACCGATCGAGGAACTCCGGCCCGTCGATGCCCAACTCGCGGCGGGTGATGCCATCGAAGACCTCAGCAGCGTCCTGCTCGCTCATCTCCCCGACCTCGACGTCATACGCAGTTCGGTTGATCACAGCCGTGCCCCCTCTCGACGGTGCTCGCGCGCTGGACTCCTACTGTCGCACGGCTCACCGACGACAGCAGCCGACGCCACCACATCAGCTACGCACCCATGTCGGTCAGCGCTGTCAAGCCGTCGACCACTCCACGTCGCACCACCTTCACGCCGAGCTCCGAGACGTTGATCCGAACCGGAACTCGACCACGTCGCCGTCGCTCATGACGTAGTCCTTGCCCTCCATCCGGACCTTGCCGGCAGACTTGGCCGCGGCCATGGAACCGGCTTCGACGAGGTCGGCGAACGACACGATCTCCGCCTTGATGAACCCCCGCTCGAAGTCGGTGTGGATCACACCGGCGGCCTGGGGGGCGGTGTCGCCCCGGTGGATCGTCCAGGCGCGGGCCTCCTTCGGCCCGGCGGTCAGGTAGGTCTGCAGGCCGAGCGTGGAGAATCCGGCGCGAGCCAGCGCGGCGAGGCCGGGCTCGTCCTGACCGATCGAGGCGAGCAGCTCGCCGGCGGACTCATCGTCCAGCTCCAGCAGCTCCGCCTCGACCTTGGCGTCGAGGAACACGGCCAGGGCCGGCGCGACGAGCTCGGTGAGCTCCTTGCGGCGGGCCTGGTCGGTGAGCACGGCCTCGTCGGCGTTGAAGACGTAGAGGAACGGCTTGGTCGTGAGCAGCGTCAGCTCACGCAACGGCTCCCGGTCGACGCCCGCGGCGAACAGTGTGGTGCCGGCGTTCAGGATCTCGACCGCGGCCTCCGCGGCCTGCAGGACCGGGCGGCGATCGGTCTGCATGCGTGCTTCCTTGGTCAGCCGCGGGACGGCCTTCTCCAGGGTCTGCAGATCGGCGAGGATCAGCTCGGTGGAGATCGTCTCGATGTCGGATGCGGGGTCGATGCGCCCGTCGACGTGCACGACGTCGGAGTCCTCGAACACCCGCACGACCTGGCAGATCGCGTCGGACTCGCGGATGTTGGCGAGGAACTTGTTGCCCAGCCCCGCCCCCTCCGAGGCGCCCCTCACGATCCCCGCGATGTCGACGAAAGACACCACCGCCGGCACGATCTTGGCCGAACCGAAGACCTTCGCGAGCGCGTCGAGGCGGGAGTCGGGTAGCGCGACCACCCCGACGTTGGGCTCGATCGTGGCGAACGGGTAGTTCGCAGCGAGCACGTCATTGTTGGTCAGCGCGTTGAACAGGGTCGACTTGCCGACGTTGGGCAGCCCGACGATGCCGAGGGTGAGGGACACGGGGATTCAGAGTAGTCGCGCCGCGTCCGGCGCCCTCGTCCCCGTCGGGGGGGCCGGATCGGGGGCATCCCCGATGGCGTCGGACCGCGCCTGGCGACACCGTGAGCACAGTGACGATCCCCGGCCAGAGCCGCGGCGTCCCCCGCGGCGGGGGTGCTGACGGTCGGGAGCGGCACGCTGGTGGGGTGGTCCTCCTCGGTTCACCCTGCTCGTGGCGTTGGGGCTGTGGGCGCACCACGCACCGGGAGCGCTCCTCCCGGCGATCGTCGTCGCTGCCACGGCGACCGTCACCGGCGCGCATCTGGGCTGGTGGCGAGGCCGGGCGGGCAGGCGGGGCGTGCGGGGCGGCTCGTGGTTCGCGGACCGGGGGCCGGTCTCCACCGTGGCGCTGCTCGCGCTGGGCCACCGGGCGGCCGCCGCACGTCCGCTCACGGTGCTCGGGGTGGCCGGCTGGGCGCCGGTCGTCGCCGTCGTGCTGCTCGCCGGGTGGCTGGCGCTACGGACCCGGGCGAAGTTCGTCGGCTCGGGCCGCGCCCCTCAGAAGGCTCGTCGGCCCCGGACGTCGATCATGCGCGGCTCGTGACGCGCAACGGCTGCCCGACGGCGTGCAGGTGCCCGAGGACGTCGCCGTAGGACCTCAGCAGCCCGCACTGCCGGTAGGCGATGTCGTGCTCGCGGCAGAACGCCTCGACGATCGGCTGGGCGTGCCGCAGGTTCGGTCGGGGCATGCTGGGGAACAGATGGTGCTCGATCTGGTAGTTCAGCCCGCCCAGCGCGAAGTCCACCCCAGGGCCGCCACACACGTTCCGTGACGTGAGCACCTGCTTGCGGAGGAAGTCCAGCGTGTGACCTTCGGTCAGCGTCAGCATGCCCTTGTGGTTGGGGGCGAACGAACAGCCCATGTAGACGCCCCACAGGCCCTGGTGAATCGCGATGAAGGCGATCGCCTTGCCCGGCGAGAGCACGAGGAACACCGCGGACAGGTAGGCGGCGAAGTGCACCACCAGCAGGGCCCCCTCCAGCCCCCGCGACTTCACCTTGTCACCCCACACCGCCTGGACGGCGGCCAGGTGCAGGCTCAGGCCTTCGAGCAGCAGCATCGGGAAGAACAGGTACGCCTGGTACTTCGCGGTCCAGCGCACGAAGCCGCGCTTCGCCCGACCCTGGTCCTCGGTGAAGGCGAGCACCGAGATGTCGAGATCCGGGTCGTCGTCCTCGTGGTTGGGGTTGGCGTGGTGGCGGTTGTGGCTGCCCACCCACGAGCCGTAGCTCAGACCGACGAACCCGGCATGCAGGTACCCGACCGCGTCGTTGGCCCGGCGGCCACGGAAGATCTGCTTGTGGCCGGCGTCGTGGCCGGTGAAGGAGAGTTGCGTGCACACCATGGCGAGGAACGCGGCGGTGATCAGCTGCCACCACGAGTCGCCCAGTGCCACGAACGCGACCCACGTGCCGGCGAAGACGGCGACCGTGAGCCCCGACGCCACCGCGTAGTGGACGTAACGGCGCTGCATCAACCCGGCGTGCCGGATGCGGCGGGAGAGTTCGGCGAAATCGCTGCCGCGTGGAATGGTCCGACCAGAATCCGGTACGACCGTCGTCATCGCAGACCTCTCGATGGTCCTGGTTGCCTGGGGGCTTGGTGAACCGACCGAGGTCTTGGGCAGTTCGTGACCAGGGTAACCATTCCGCGGGCGGCTCGCAGGTCGGATGTCGGGCGTCGTGACGCCCGACACGGTCGCCGCCCGGCATCCGGCCAGGGCTCTCCGCACACCGCCCGCGCACCGCCGGCGGCCGGGCCGGGGGGGGGGCCGGCGCGGGGGGCCCCCCCCCGGGGGGGGGGCCGGGCGGGGGGGGGGGGCCCCACCGGCGCCCCCCCCCCCCCCCGCCGGGGCGGCCCGCCGCACACCCGGACCCCCGGGTGCCGGAATGTGGGGGGCCCCCCGCCCC
>JAJAZD010000163.1 GCA_026785945.1 Pseudonocardia sp.
GCCGCGCGCAGGGCGGCCGAGCAACCGGAGCCGTCGGCCTCGGGCCACAGCTCCGGGCTGACGCCGCCGGCGGCCCGCGCCCGAGCGACGGCAGGCGGATCCGCACCGCCGGCATCGGACACGGCCAGTAGCTCGCGGAACAGCGGGGAACGAGCCGTCAGCTCCGCCTCGGTGCCGACGTCGACGACGCGGCCGGCATCCAGGACGGCCACCCGGTCGGCGAGGGCGAGGGTCGAGCGGCGGTGCGCGACCAGCAGCGTGGTGCGGCCCTTCGTCAGGACGCGCAGGGTGTCGTGGATGGCGGCCTCGGTGGCGGTGTCGACCGCGGAGGTGGCGTCGTCGAGCACGAGGACCCGCGGGTCGGTGAGGACGGCACGCGCGAGCGCGATGCGCTGGCGTTGCCCCCCGGACAGGGTGAGCCCGCGCTCGCCGACGAGGGTGCCGTAGCCCTCGGGGAGCCGCTCGACGAACGTGTGGACCTGCGCGGCGCGGGCGGCGGCGCGGATCTCGGCGTCGGTGGCGTCAGGGCGGCCGTAGGCGATGTTGGCGCGGATCGTGTCGGAGAACAGGAACGCCTCCTCGAAGACCACTCCCAGCTCGCGGCGCAGGTCGGCCAGACGCAGCGCGGCGAGTGGCACGCCGCCGAGCCGCAGCTCACCGGCCTGAGGGTCGTAGAACCGCGGCAGCAGCAGCGCCACCGTCGACTTCCCCGAACCGACGTTGCCGACCAGTGCGAGCGTCTCCCCGGGCTCGACGCGCAGCGAGACGCCTTCGAGCACCGGCTCGCGGCGCGTGTAGCCGAACGTGACGCCGTCGAGCTCCACGGCGAGCGGGCCGTCGGGAAGCGTGGCGGGCGAGACCGGATCGACGACGTCGGGCTGGGAGTCGACCAGGTCGTAGACGCGCTCGACACCGGCACGGGCGAGCTGCGCGCTGACCACCACCGCGCCGACCAGCCGCGCCGGACCGACCAGGCCGGCGACGTAGGTGGTGAACGCCAGGAAGGTGCCGAGAGTGATCGACCCCGTGAGCGCCAGATAACCGCCGAACCCGATCACGCCGACCTGCCCGAGCGTGGGCAACGTGAGCAGCGTCGGGTTGAGGCGGGCGGTGAGCCGGGCCGCCCGCATACGCTCGGCGTAGAGCCGCCGGGCACCCCGCTCGAGCGCGGCGACCTCGCGAGCCTCCTGCCCGAAGCCCTTCACCACCCGCACGCCGGTGACCGTCTCCTCCACCTGCTGGGCGATGTCGGCGGCCCGCTGCTGGGCCGACCAGGTGGCGGGGAACAACGACGTGCGCGCCTGGAGCGTGATCCACCCGGCCGCCGGGAGCAGCACGAGCGCGACGAGCGTCAGCAACGGGGAGAGCCACAGCATGGCCGCGACGGAGGCGACGACGAGCACGACCGTGCCCAGCGCCAGCGGCACCATCGACAGCAGCATCTGCAGGAGCTGCAGGTCGGTGATCGCGCGGGAGACGACCTGACCGGTGCGCAGCGCGTCCTGACGCTCCCCGTCGAGGCGCTGCACGGCGGCGAACACCTGGCGGCGCAGGTCGTGCTGGACGTTCAGGGCGAGGCGCCCGGCCAGGTAGCGGCGCGCGAACGACGCACCGAATCGGACCACCGCCAGCGCCAGCAACGCCGTTACGATGCCGCCGAGCGCCGCCGTGGAGCCGGCGACGGCGTCGTCGACGGCCACCCGGGTGAGAAGCGGCCCGACGGCCTCCAGGCTCACCCCGACCGCGGAGGACACCAGTGCGGTGATCGCCACGCCGCGATGGCGCAGACACTCCCCGGTGACGCGGCGGATCCAACCGGGGGCGGGGACGGGCACGGGTACGGGTACGGGGACGGGTACGGGTACGGGTACGGGTACGGGTACGGGTACGGGTACGGGTACGGGGTCGGCGGGGGGAGCGGGCACACCACCACGGTATGCCGCACCCCTGACAGCCGACCCGCCGAACGCGGCGCCGCACCCCCACAGGGACGCGGGGTTTCCGCACAGCAGGTTCAGGTGACGTCGCGGCGGGCGCCCACGAACCAGCCGACCACGGCGGTCGCGGCCGTCCACGCCGCCAGGACGATCAGTGCGGCCCACCACGGCGGGGGCGCGCTCACACCCGCGAGGAGCTCGACGACGGCGGGGCCCGCCACCGGGCCCGCGAGGACGTCGGCCGGGATGCCGTAGAGCGCGACGTCACCGGAATTGACCGGCAGGTACGCGGCGAACTGCGCGAAGGGCGCCGGGTCGGCGCCGGTCAGCAGCACCGAGACCAGCAACTCGACCACCAGCATGTAGACGAGCGTCACGACCAGCGCCGCCACCTGGTTGCCGATCGCGACGCCGAGCGCCGCGCCCAGCGCCCCCCACAGCGCCACGACGGCCAGGCCGACGGCGGTGACCGACAGCAGCGCACCGACGGGTGGCACGGCCGCCGACCCGGCCAGCCCACCCAGCACCCCGGTGGACACCGCGGCCCCGGCGAACAGCGCGCCCATCACGGCACCGGCCGCCGCCTTGGCCAGCAGCACCCGGCCGCGGCTTCGCGCCGTCAGATAGGTGGTCGTGACGGTGCGGTGCCGGAACTCCCCCGCCGACGCCACGATGCCGTGCACCGCGGCGAACACCGTGGTCAAGGACAGCGAGTAGGCCAGCGAGCCGAGCAGCAGCGGAGGCGTGTCCCCGGCCGACAGCGTCGCGAACGCCCCGGTGAACAGCCCGCCGAACAGGTTGAGCAGCCCCGAGAGCACCGCGACCGGAATCAGCAGGCCCCACCACAGCCTCGTCGAGAACATCTTGCGGAACTCCGACCGCAGGACCCCGGTCACGGCCCCCACCGGCCGCTCGTGAGCTGGAAGAACAGCTGTTCGAGATCGATCCGCTCGTCGGCGAGCCCGTAGATCGCGACGCCTGCCGCCAGCGCGGTGTCCCCGACCCGGACGGCGTCGCCACCCGCCACCCCCAGCCTTCCGTCGGGCAGCGTGTCGACCTCCGGCATCCCGGCGAGGGCCAGCGCATGCGCGAGCCGCGCCGGCGCCGAGCACGCCACGAGCACCCTCGGCCGCCGCGAGCCGCGCAGTTGGTCCAGCCCACCCCGGTAGACGCAGCGGCCGCGGGTGATCACGACGAGATGGTCGGCGGTCTGTTCGATCTCCGCGAGCAGGTGGCTCGACACCAGCACGCTGCGTCCCTGCCTCGCGAACGCGCGCAGGAATGCCCGCAACCAGGCGATCCCTTCGGGATCGAGCCCGTTCGCGGGTTCGTCGAGGATCAGGACCTGCGGGTCGCCGAGCATGGCGACGGCGAGGGCGAGGCGTTGCTTCATCCCGAGGGAGTAGCCACCGACGAACCGGTCGGCCACGTCGACCAGGCCCACCGCTCCCAGGCCGACGTCGACGGCGGCGTCCGGCACGCCGATCGCGGCGGCGCACGCCAGCAGGTGCCGACGCGCCGTTCGCGCCGGGTGGAAGCCCTGCGCCTCCAGCACCGCACCGACGACCCGGGCGGGGTCGCGCAGCGCGGCGAAGGGCACCCCGTTGATGCGGCAGCCGCCTGTCGTGGGCGCGACCAGGCCAAGGATCATCCGCAGCGTCGTGGTCTTGCCCGAGCCGTTGGGCCCCAGGAACCCGGTGACGGCGCCGGGCTCGACGGAGAACGACACCCCGTCGACGGCGGCCACGGCGCCGAACCGCTTGGTGAGCCCGTCGACGACGACGCGGCCGGAGCGGTCCTGACGGTCGTCCACGCGAGGATCCTTCCGCAACGGTGCGCCGCGCGCCGGTACGGCCTACTGTTCGACCACCGCGGCCCTCTCGTTCTCGCCCGGGTGCGCGGGCACCGTGGGGATGCCGTCCGGCGGGGTCTCCTCGTTGTTCGGCGCCGGGTTGTCCACGGTCGCGACGAACGCCGCGGCCCACGCCGCGTGACCGACGTCGTTGAGGCGGACGCCGTCGCGGCCCCGGCCGGGGGCACCTCGCACCGCGCCGAGCTCGACGACGCGCAGCCCGTGCCGTGCGGCCTCCTCGCGGATCACGCCGTTGAGCGCGTCGGCCACCCGGTCGCGCAACGGGATCGTCGCGACGATCGCACCGGGTGGGAGTGCGACCAGCATCGACCGCAGCGCGGTGTCGAGCCCGGGCGTGCGGCGGGCCACGTCCTGCGTGCCGACGATGCAGCTGACCAGCGCCGCGGGCCGGGAGTCCGTGAGGGCGACGAGGGCGGGCAGTTGGCGCGCCAGCACGTCGGCCACCCCGGTACCGGACTGCGACAGGTTGACCACCCGCCAGGCGTCCCGGCGACGCAGCAGCTCGTGGGCCACGCCGACGTAACCGGCCTCCCGCGTGGTGGCGCCCAGACCCAGGCCGGTCGAGTCGCCCAGTGCCACCCACAGCGGGCCGTCGGCATGGCGGGCGTCGATGTTCGACGCGGCCCACTCGTCGGCGAAGGCACGCATGTGCAGGCGCCGTGCGGTGGCGCCGGGCAGCACACCGCCGAGGAACCGCTCACCCCCCGCCTTGACCCTGCGCAGGGTCGCGCGCATACGGGGGGCTCGCTGGCGAGTAGTCATGGGGAGCTCCGAGCGTCGGTGGCCGGCGCAGGCCGAAGGGCCGCAACCGTAGCCAGGAACGGGCGGGGCGATGCACGCGGGGCCGGGCGCGGCGAAACGGCCCACTGGAGCGCGGGTCGCGGTTACTATCCGGGCCCACGACATGTGTCCTGCGCCACATCTCAGTTCAGGAGACCGTATGACCACCCGGCTCAGCGACTTCACCACGATCATCACACGCTGGGAGACCCAGCGTCCCGATGCGGTGGCACTCACGTTCGGCGGGACGGACCGGACCTGGGCGCAGCTGGGTCGGCGGGTCCGGCAGGCCGCCGCGGCCCTGCGGGCGGCCGGGCTCGTCCCCGGCGACCGGGTGGCCGTGCTCGACCTCAACCACCCGTCCTGCCTGGAGCTGACGCTCGCCTGCGCCCGGGTGGGCACCGCCGACGCCGTGGTCAACTTCCGGCTGGCGCCCCGGGAGATCGTCTACGTCATCAACGACGCGCAGGCCCGGATCCTGTTCGTCGGCCCGGAGTTCGCCGCCGCGGTGGCCCAGATGCGCGACTCGCTGCCGACCGTCGAGCAGGTGATCCACGTGGGCGGCGACGGCGACGAGTACGAGGCCTGGATCGCCGCCCAAGCGCCGGATCCGGAGATCCACGCCGGTTCGCCCGACGACTGTTTCGTGCAGCTCTACACGTCGGGCACAACGGGCTTCCCCAAGGGCGCGATGCTCACCCACCGCGCGCTGCTCGCCCACTCGTCCCACGTCATGGCGGACTTCGACCTCGGGCCCGACGCGATCGTCCAGGTCGCCATGCCGTTGTTCCACGTCGGCGGCACGAGCTACGCGCTGCTGGCGATCTACTGCGGCGCGCGGATCGTCCTGATGCGGCTACCCGATCCGGCCGCGGTGCTGGAGATGATCGAAAGCGAGGCCGTCACGCACACGTTCCTGGTGCCGGCGCTCATGGCGGCGATGACGCAGGTGCCCGGCGCGGCGGACCGCGACTGCTCGTCGCTCCGGGCGCTGTCCTACGGCGCGTCCCCGATGCCGCTGCCGGTCATGCGGGCGTGCCTGTCGCTGTTCCCCGGTGTGATGCACCAGGTCTACGGCATGACCGAGGTGTGTGGGGTGGTCACGTCGCTGGGTCCCGAGGACCATTCCGACCCCGCGGTGGCACACCGGCTGGTCTCCGCGGGCACCCCGATCCACGGCGTCGAGATCGAGATCCGCGACCCCGCCACCGGCGCTCCGGTGCCCACCGGGGAGCCGGGTGAGATCTGGATGCGCACCGAGCAGCTGATGGGCGGCTACTGGGGCAGGCCCGACGCCACGGCCGCCGCCGTCACCGACGACGGCTGGCTGCGCTCCGGCGACGGTGGCCACCAGGACGCCGAGGGCTACCTGTACGTCACCGACCGGATCAAGGACATGATCATCAGTGGCGGGGAGAACATCTACCCGGCGGAGATCGAGCGGGTGCTGGCCGAGCACCCGTCCGTCGGCGACGTCGCCGTGATCGGCGTGCCCGACGAGAGGTGGGGCGAGGTGGGCAAGGCCGTGGTCGTCCCGGCCCCGGGCTCGACGGTCGACGCGGACGCGCTGCTGGCCTACTGCCGTGAGCACCTGGCCGCGTTCAAGTGCCCGAAGTCGGTCGACGTGCTCGAGGAGCTGCCCCGCAACCCGACCGGCAAGATCCTGAAGAAGGACCTGCGCACACCGTACTGGGAGGGCCACGAACGCCAGGTGGTGTGAGACGACGGCAGCCGCTCGCCCGCCACCTGGCCCGGGCGGAGGATCAGAACCCGAAGGTGACGATCGCCTGGACCCCGCCCGCCCGAAGCCGGTCCAGCACGAACCTCTCGTGCGGGACGACCGGGTCGGGCAGATCGTCGAGGGCGAACCAACGCAGGTCCGCCGCTTTGGCCACCTCGGCGATGCGGGGCTCACCACTCCACCGCCGGCAGGTGAAGAAGTAGTCCGCACGCTCGTCGACCGCCTGCCCGTTGCCGTGGGTGCGATGCATCGCGGTGAGCGGGACCAGCTCCTCGGGCGTCACACCGATCTCCTCACGGGCCTCCCGCACCGCGGCGGCGGACACCGACTCGCCGGCCTCCACATGCCCGGCCGCGGCCGCCGCCCAGTGCCCGTCCCGGTACCCGGTGCCGTGGCGCAGCTGCAACAGGACCTCATCGGCACACCGGCCGGCGCCCGCACCTTCCCGGAGAAGGAAGACATAGGCGGCGGGCACGACCTGGAAGCTCACGGGTCGACCCTAGGTCGGCCCGGTCACGCACCGAACGGAGGCACGTGATCGGCGTCTGCGGTGCAGGAGCTGCACGGGTACACGTCCTGCACCGCAGTCGGCGATCATGAACGACCGGCCGCTGCTTGACCCGCCGGTAACCGGCGCGGTAAGCACGGGTCATGCAGCTCTCGACCCAGCTCCAGTACGGCGACGACCCGATCCGCAACGCCGAGGCGGTGGTCGCACTGGAGCAGGCGGGCCTCGACGTCGTCTGGGTCGCGGAGGCCTACAGCTACGACGCGGTCTCGCTGATGGGCTACCTCGCCGCACGCACCGAGCGCGTCCAGATCGGGTCGGGGATCCTGCCGATCTACAGCCGTACCCCCACCCTCACCGCGATGACGGCCGCCGGGTTGGACGCGCTGTCCGACGGCCGCGCGATCCTGGGGCTCGGCGCGTCCGGCCCGCAGGTGATCGAGGGCTTCCACGGCGTGCCCTACGACAAGCCGATCGCGCGCACCCGGGAGATCATCGAGATCTGCCGCCAGGTGTGGCGCCGCGAGAAGATCCAGCACGAGGGCATCTACACGATCCCGCTGCCCGAGGGTCAGGGCACGGGGTTGGGCAAACCGCTCAAGCTGATCAACCACCCCAAGCGCGCCGACATCCCGATCTGGGTCGCCTCGCTGGGCGACAAGAACGTCGAGATGACCGCGGAGCTCGCGAACGGGTGGCTGCCGCACGTCCTGATGCCGGAGAAGACGCGCGAGGTCTTCGGTGACGCGCTCGACCGCGGTTTCGCCAAGCGCGCCCCCGAGCTCGGGACCCTGCAGATCACCGGAGGCGGGATCCTCGCACTGGAGGAGGAGATGTTCGAGCCGGCGCGCCAACTCGCCCGCGCGATGTTCGCCCTCTACATCGGCGGCATGGGGGCTCGCGGCCGCAACTTCTACAACACCGTCTTCCAGCGGCAGGGTTACGCCGACGAGGCGAAGCTCGTGCAGGACCTGTACCTCGACGGGAAGAAGGAGGAGGCCGCCGCGGTGCTGCCCGACGAGTTCCTCGAGAAGGTCACGCTCATCGGGCCGGCAGGCCACGTCCGGGAGCGGATCGCGGCGCTGGGTGAGGCGGGTGTCACCCACCTGCACGTGACCCCTGTCGGCTCCGACGCCCCGAAGCTGATCTCCCAGGTCAAGGAGTGGCTCTCCTGAGTGAACGAGGGGGGGCGACTCGGTGACGCGGGGTCACCGGCGCACACTCTGAGGTGACTGACCACCGCGAGCCGAGTGGAGCGTGAGTTGTCCGACCTCGCCATTGAGGCGTCCGACCGGCCACTGCGCCCGGACCAGTACACCTATGTCGAGACGCACGCCTGGTGGTTGGGCAGTTTCGGTCGGCACAACCACCTCAGTGAGCAACGGCTACGGACCTGGGTGCCGGCACGACCGGAGCGGGAGTGGCTGCTCGACCGCGAGCTCACCGGCAAGCAGACCTGGCTGACCGGATCCGCCGACGAAGCCCATGACGACGGTTTCGACCTGCGCGACATCGGCCCCGTGGGCCGGTTCCGCGCGCGGTACGGGGAGTTCGACACCGGGCACAGCGAGCCCCTCGACGGTGATCCGCACGACCCGCACGACCACCACGCTCCGCTGTTCGACGTGGGCTGCGCCCCGACCCGGCCGCGACGGCGAGGTAGCTGGCAGTCGCCGACGCCGGAGTTCATGGCCGAGCTGCCGCGCGACCCGTCGGAGCTGCTGGGCCGGCTGCGCGAGGAGAACCCCGGGAGCTGGTTCGGCCCGTTCGCGGCGGCGGTCACGGTCCTGCGCAGCAGCCTGGCCCGGGCGGATCTGCGGCGCGCGCTCTACCGGGCGGTGACGGGGCTGCCCGCGGTGAGCGTGGCCGCAGGCGTCCGGAACGTGGACGGGCACGAGTGCATCGCGATCGTCCACGACACCGGCCGCACCCGGACCGAGCTGATGATCGCTCCCGACGGCGGGGGGTTCGCCGGCGAGCGCGACACCCTGCGCATGGACTCCCGCTGCGGCGGTCTGAAGGCGGGAACGGTGATCAGCTCGACCGCGGTCCACACGGCCGTCGTCGATGTCCTGGGCGAGCAACCCCGGCGCTGACACCAGGGGTCGACGACCGCCCGGCACCCGCCGGCACGGTGTCGCCGAGGGCCGGAGCGAGGTACCCCGCGTGGGCCACGAGGACTAACCTGGCTTCCAGTTCCTCGCAATGACGATGCGATCCGATCAAGGCGGTCCCAGCGTGTCCAGCAGCAGCACCTCGAACCAAGCCAGTCAGTTCGGCCCCAACGAGTGGCTCGTCGAGGAGATGTACCAGCGCTTCCTCGACGATCCCTCGACGGTGGACACGGCATGGCACGAGTTCTTCGCCGACTACCGGCCGGTCGAGCAGCCCGGAGCAGACGTCGCAGGCAACGCCGGCGCTCCCCCCACCGCCCCGTCCGCCGAGCGCGCGGAGCCCTCGGAGAGGCGCCGCAACGCTGATCGTGACGCCGTGACGCCTCCCCCCGCGGCAGCGGGTACGGCCACCACCCCGACGGTGGGCCCCGCGAAGAACGGAGCCCGCCCGCCGGCCGAGCAGGCCCCGGCCGCCGCCTCCGCGCGCACCGCCAAGCCGGCCGCGGGCACCACGTCGAAGGCCGCCAAGCCCACGCCCGTCGGCAGTGACGGCGCCGCCACCCCGTTGCGCGGCGCCGCATCCGCCGTCGTCAAGAACATGAACGCCTCACTGACGGTCCCGACCGCCACGAGCGTGCGCGCGGTTCCCGCCAAGCTGCTGGCCGACAACCGAGTCGTGATCAACAACCAGCTCAAGCGCACCCGCGGCGGCAAGATCAGCTTCACGCACATGATCGGATATGCGCTGGTCAAGGCGCTGGCCGATTTCCCGGTGATGAACCGGCACTTCGTGGATACGGACGGCAAGCCCACCGTCGTCCAGCCCGACCACGTCAACCTCGGCCTCGCGATCGACCTTCCCGGCAAGAACGGCCAGCGCTCGCTCGTCGTCGTCTCGATCAAGGGCTGCGAGGCGATGAACTTCGCCCAGTTCTGGTCGGCCTACGAGGACATCGTGCGCAAGGCCCGGGGCGGCAACCTCACGGCCGACGACTTCGCCGGCACCACGATCAGCCTGACCAACCCCGGCACGCTGGGCACCAACCACTCGGTCCCGCGGCTGATGCAGGGCCAGGGCGCCATCGTCGGGGTCGGCGCGATGGAGTATCCGGCCGAGTTCCAGGGCGCGAGCGACGAGCGGCTGGCCGCCATCGGCATCAGCAAGATCATCACATTGACCTCGACGTATGACCACCGCATCATCCAGGGCGCCGAGTCCGGCGAGTTCCTGCGCCGGGTGCATCAACTGCTGCTCGGCGAGGAGGGCTTCTACGACGGCATCTTCCGGTCGCTGCGGGTGCCCTACGAGCCGATCCGCTGGGTGAAGGACATCCCCGACGGGGCCCTTGACAAGACCGCCCGGGTGATCGAGCTGATCGACGCCTACCGCACCCGCGGGCACCTGATGGCCGACACCGACCCGCTCAACTACCGCCAGCGCCGCCATCCCGACCTCGACGTGCTGTCCCACGACCTGACGCTCTGGGACCTCGACCGCGAGTTCGCCACCGGCGGCTTCGGCGGCAGCGAGCGGGTGAAGCTGCGCGACGTGCTGGGCCTGCTGCGCGACTCCTACTGCCGCACGATCGGCACCGAGTACATGCACATCGCCGACCCCGCGCAGCGCAGCTGGCTCCAGGAGCGCATCGAGATGCCGCACCAGAAGCCGAACTCGGCCGAGCAGAAGTACGTGCTCAGCAAGCTCAACGCGGCGGAGGCGTTCGAGACGTTCCTGCAGACCAAGTACGTCGGGCAGAAGCGCTTCTCCCTGGAGGGCGGGGAGACCGTCATCCCGCTGATGGACGCCGTGCTGGACAAGGCCGCCGAGTACGAGCTCGACGAGGTCGTCATCGGCATGCCGCACCGCGGGCGGCTCAACGTGCTGGCCAACATCGTCGGCAAGCCGATCAGCCAGATCTTCCGCGAGTTCGAGGGCAACCTGGACCCGGGCCAGGCCCACGGCTCCGGCGACGTCAAGTACCACCTGGGCGCGGAGGGCAAGTACTTCCGCATGTTCGGCGACGGCGAGACCGTGGTGTCACTTGCGTCCAACCCCAGCCACCTCGAGGCCGTCGACCCGGTGCTGGAGGGCATCGTCCGCGCCAAGCAGGACCTGCTCGACAAGGGCCACGACGACGGCTACACCGTGCTCCCGCTGATGATGCACGGAGACGCCGCGTTCGCCGGTCAGGGTGTGGTGGCCGAGACGCTGAACCTGGCGCTGCTGCGCGGTTACCGCACCGGCGGCACCGTGCACGTCGTGGTCAACAACCAGGTCGGGTTCACCACCGCGCCCGAGCAGTCGCGGTCCTCGCAGTACTGCACCGACGTGGCCAAGATGATCGGCGCACCGGTCTTCCACGTCAACGGCGACGACCCCGAGGCGTGCGTCTGGGTGGCCAAGCTGGCCGTGGAGTACCGCGAGCGCTGGCACAACGACATCGTGATCGACATGATCTGCTACCGCCGCCGTGGCCACAACGAGGGCGACGACCCGTCGATGACCCAGCCCTCGATGTACGACGTGATCGACACCAAGCGGAGCGTCCGCAAGATCTACACCGAGTCGCTGATCGGGCGCGGCGACATCTCGATGGAGGAGGCCGAGCACGCGCTCAAGGACTTCTCCAACCAGCTCGAGCACGTGTTCAACGAGGTCCGCGAACTGGAGAGGACGCCGGCACGGGTCAGCCCTTCGGTGGAGCACGAGCAGCTCGTGCCCGCCGACCTCGACACCTCCGTGCCCCTCGACATCGTGCACCGCATCGGGGACGCGCACGTCGACCTGCCCGAGGGCTTCACGGTGCACCCGCGCGTGCGGCCCGTGCTCGAACGGCGCCACACGATGTCGCGCGAGGGCCACGTCGACTGGGCGTTCGCCGAGCTGCTCGCGATGGGCTCGCTGGTGATGGACGGCAAGCTGGTGCGCCTCTCGGGCCAGGACACCCGGCGCGGGACGTTCGTGCAGCGCCACTCGGTAATCATCGACCGCAAGAACGGCCAGGAGTTCTACCCGCTGCGCAACCTGTCGCATGACCAGGAGCGCTTCCTCCCCTACGACTCGGCTCTCTCGGAGTTCGCGGCGGTCGGGTTCGAGTACGGCTACTCGGTGGCCAACCCCAACGCGTTCGTGGCGTGGGAGGCGCAGTTCGGCGACTTCGTCAACGGTGCGCAGCCGATCATCGACGAGTTCATCTCCTCCGGTGAGGCCAAGTGGGGGCAGACCTCCGACATCGCACTGCTGCTGCCCCACGGCCTGGAGGGCCAGGGCCCCGACCACAGCTCGGGCCGCATCGAGCGGTTCCTGACCCTGTGCGCGGAGGGCTCGATGACGGTGTCGGTGCCGTCGGAGCCGGCCAACTATTTCCATCTGCTGCGCCGCCACGCCATGAACGGCGTGCGTCGCCCGCTGGTCGTCTTCACACCGAAGTCGATGTTGCGCAACAAGGCGGTCGTCAGCCCGCTGGCGGACTTCACCGGTGGCCGGTTCCGCACCGTGATCGACGACGTGCGCCACCGCGGGACCGACGGTCCCGCGGCCGAGGTCCGCAAGGTCCTGCTGTGCTGCGGCAAGCTCTACTGGGAGCTGGCCGCCGCGCGCGAGAAGCGCAACATCACCGACACCGCGATCGTCCGCATCGAGCAGCTCTACCCGGTGCCCGACCGCCGGCTCGGCGCGGTGCTCGACCGCTACCCCAACGCCGAGGACATCCGCTGGGTCCAGGAGGAGCCGGCCAACCAGGGGCCGTGGCCGTTCCTGGGGCTGATGCTGCCGGAGAAGCTGCCGCGGCTCGCGGGGTTCACCCGGGTCTCGCGGCGCCGGATGGCCGCTCCCGCGGCCGGGTCGTCGAAGGTGCACGAGGTGGAGCAGGCGGCCCTGATCGACACGGCGTTCCGGGACTGAACCGGACCGCGAGGACTGAACCGGACCGCGAGGCCGTCTATCCTCACCGGCGTGTACTTCACCGACCGGGGCATCGAGGAGCTGGCGCAGCGGCGGGGTGGCGAGCAGGTCGGCGTCGAGTGGCTGGCCGAGCGGCTGCGCGCCTTCGTCGACCTCAACCCGCAGTTCGAGGACGCCGTCGAGCGCGTCGCCACCTTCCTGGCCAGGGACGACGACCTCGCCGATCCCGAGTGAGAATTCTCCACCGTTCGTGAACGCGGGCTCCGGTCCGGGCGTAACAGCAGGTGGCGCAGTCACAGCGCCTGCCCTCGCCGAACCGGAGACACATCATGCGTTCATCGCCCAACATCGGACTCAGCGCCCTCCTGGCCGGTGCACTCCTGGCCACGCCGCTCTCGGTCGCCGCCGCCACGGAGCCGCGGACTGGAGGTCGTCGGCCTCGTCGACGGAACCAGCCTCGTCGAGTTCCGCTCCGAGAACACCCGCGTCCGCGACAGCGACAAGATCACCGGTCTCGACGGGGACACCTCCCTCGTCGGCATCGACCACCGCGTGCAGGACGGCGAGCTCTACGGCGTCGGCAACTCCGGCGGCATCTACCGGATCGACGCCGACGAGGCCGAGGCCACGAAGATCGCCACGTTGACGATCCCGCTGAACGGCACCCACTTCGGCGTCGACCTCAACCCGGCCGCCAACGCGCTGCGCGTCATCAGCGACACCGGCCAGAACCTGCGCCAGCCCTTCGCCACCAGTCCCCTCGTCGCCACCGTGGCCGACACGCCCCTGACCAACCCGGCCACTCCCCCGGCGCAGGCGCCTGGCGCCCTCGGTGTGACCGGTGCGGCGTACACGAACAACGACCTGGACACCACGACGGGCACCACGCTGTTCGACATCATCCGGCAAACGGGTGGAGCCGCGGGTCTGACCGAACCGGTCGGGCAACGAGCTGCGGAGGACAGGGCGTGACGAAGAAGGATCGGCACCGCACCATCCGGCGTCCCTTGATCGTGGCGGTCGCCATCGGCGCGGCCACCCTCGCGGCGGTGCCGGCGGCGGCGGTCGTGGTGGCCCCGGTCGCGATGCGCACCAGCACCACACCCCCACGGGGTGACGGCCCGGGCCTCGGCCTCGTCGCCGGTCCGGCCGCCGTCACGGTCGGGGACCTCATCGGCGGGCTGCCGGGGTACGGCGGCGTCGCCGCGGACGTCCCGGTCACCGCCGACATCGAGGCGCTGATCGCCCAGGCACTGGCGGCACCGACCCTGGCGTGGTCCACCTCCAACGCGCCGTCGCTCACCTCGGTCCTCGGCGGACCCGCGACGCCGATCCTGCCGGCGTCGACGACCCCCCAGCCGACCTTCCCGCTCTCGGGATCCCTCCGGTCGACCGTCCCGCTGTCGTCGCTCCCGACGGTCACCACCACGGCACAGCCCGGTACGGCTGCCGCCGCGGCCATCGACTTCGCGCTCGCCCAGCGCGGGCTGCCCTACGTCTGGGGCGGCAACGGACCGTTGGAGGGGGACGCCGGCTTCGACTGCTCGGGGCTGACCACCGCGGCCTACGACCACGCAGGCATCTCGCTGCCCCGCACCGCGCACACCCAGTACTACGCGGGCCCACACGTCCCGGCCGGTGTCGACCTCGAGCCCGGCGACCTCGTGTTCTACGGCGTACCCCAGCGGGTGCACCACGTCGGGCTCTACATCGGCGACGGGCGCATGGTGAGCGCACCGACGTTCGGCAAGCCGGTGCGGCTGGCCTTCGTCCGCTACAACGGCGACGACTATCTCGGCGCCACCCGCCCGGCCGCGGGCCGCGACGCCCCGGAGCTGCTCGAATCCCCCGACCTGCCCTTCGACGTGCCGCCGCTGCCGAAGGCGCCCGCCCCCACCGACAAGCCCGACCCCGTCGAGTTCCCGGCACCGCCGGTGCCCGAGCAGGAGGTGGCGGACATGGCTGGGGCGGACGGGGGCGCTCCGACCGCGCCCGATCCGGCGACAGCCGGCGCCGCGCAACCCCATCCGGCCGGTTCACCGAAACGTGTGATCGACGGCCCGCCCAGCGGCGACCGCCCAACCGGCACCCCGACGGACGAGCCGGCGCCCACCCCCGCTCCCGTCACGGCGACGCCGCCCGTAACGGCGAGCGTCCCGGATCCCGAGCCGTCGAAGTCCCCCGAGCCGGCACCGCCCGACCCGAAGTCCCCCGACCCGAAGTCCCCCGGGCCGACGTCATCCGAGCCGACGTCACCCGGGCCGACGTCGACCCGGCCGGCGGACGGCCCCACGGTGGCCGCGGCGCCCGAGCCGGAGGCGAACGAGAGCGAGTCCGAGGCCGCCGCGGACACCACCCGGGAACCGGCTCCCGAGCCGGACACCGGGGAGCCCCCCGTCCCGTCCCGCCTCACACTCCCGGGCGGGACGAACCTCGCCCTCTCACGTGCCGAGCGGGGTGCGGACGGCCTGCCGCCCGGACGCTCCGGCGCGACCCTGAGCTGGCGTCCCGGCAAGGACGGTGCGTGGACCGCCGCGGTGCGCCTCCCGGACGGCACCGCCACCGCGGGCCTCTCCACCGGAGCCACGATCACGGTCACCGGTGCCGACGGCACGCGCCAGGCGCTGACCATCCGTGCCCGGCGCACCCTCGACCCGGCCGACGCGGCCGAGTCCGCACGCCGCGCCACCGGCGCCCCCCGACTCGTACTGCTGCTCCCCGACGGCGACGAGGTCCTGGTCGTCGTCGCGGAGTGACGGCGCGGGCGACACGCCGACGTAGGAACGAGGCGCTCAGCGTCGGGGGAGGCCGAAACGGCGTCGGCGTACCGCGACCAGGAGCGCTTCGGCCCTGTCCTCCACCCGGACGTCCAGAACCGTGAGGTCGGCCGGGTCGGCTGTCCGGTCGGGCGCGGGGCGCGGGCGCAACGTCATCCACGACTCCACCCAGAGCGCCTCCATGGCGTTCTCCCAGTTCAGCTCGACACCCAGCCGGGTCAGCGCGGCCCTCTCGTTCGCGCGCGACATCTCGTCCTCCAGTTCGACGAGCCGACGCGACAGCACCGCGGCCCGCTCCCGGTCGCGCTCCCGCAACGCGTCGGCGGCTGCGGCGGCACCGGCGACGATCTCCTTGTAGCGGCGGGACGCGCTCACGCCTGCTCCAGCGACGGAACGATGACCACCTCGGGAATCGTGTGCCGGGCGCGATCGAAGAACAACCCGCGACCCGGGCGGGGCGACCAGTTCAGGAGCATGCCGGGGGCGAGCGCGCCCAGCTCGGAACCCTGGACGTCCAGCGCCACCCATGCGCCCAGGTCGTCCACCGATGCGCTCAGGGTGAGCAGGGTGCGCAGCCGCTGCACACTGCGCCACCAACCGAGCACGTGCAGGCCGGTCTCCGGGCCGTGGCGCAGCAGCCGGCGCAGGGCCTCGGTGCCGTCGCGTTCCAGCACCGTGTCGGCGGCATCGGCGGCGTAGAGCACCACGACGGTCGGCCGACGGGGCGCACCCGCGAGCCGCGCCGTGACGTCCGCGGCGAGGGCCTCGATCCGCGCCCGGATCCCACCGAGGGCGACGACCTCCGGCGCGTGCCCGGCGCCGGTCATGAGATCGACCAACCACGCCGCCGGTTCCACCGCCTCCGCCACCAGCGGGGCGATCACGACGTCCACCGCGCCCGGCGCGAACTGCCCAGCCAGCGACCCGGCCGCGGAGCTGAGCACCCGCACCGCCTCCCGGCCCACCGCCGCGAGCACACCGAGGTTGCGTCCGGGTGCGGGCGGAAGGGCGACGGCGGCAGCACTGCCGGCCACGTCGATGCACTGCCCGATGAGCGCGCGGGCCACGCCGTCGGTCGCCGGCGCCAGGTCCGCCACCAGCGCCGCCAGGGCGGGCGCCAGGCTGCCGTCGAACAGCCGGGGCTGGGCGCGACCGGCGTGGTGGGCCTCGAACAGGATGCGCTGCACCTCGTCCACCGAGCCTCGCGCGGTCGCGTTCGGGACGCGCACGATCTCGTTGCCGTGCCTGATCCCGGACTCGTGGTTGAGCACGGCGTGCCAGCGCGGCAGGTCGAGGGTGGCGTCGTTGAGGTCGGCGAGCACCCGGCGGGCGCGGGGCAGCGCGATGCGCAGCACGAACTGTTCGAAGATCGCCGGACGGCCCCAGAACGCCTCGATCCCGGACACGTCCTGGCTGGCCAGCACCAGGTGGATGCCCTGGGAGCGCCCGCGCCTCGAGACGTCCTCCAGCAGGATCAGGGCCGCCTTCGTCACCGCGTCGCGCTCGGAGAACAGGTACTGGAACTCGTCGATCACCGCGACGATCCGTGGCCACCGGCCGTGCGGGTCCGCCGCCCGCAGCTCCTCCAGCTTGGTCACCTCGTGGGCCTTCGCGGCGTCCGCGCGCCGGCGCATCTCGTCGGAGAGGAACTGCAGCAGGGCCAGCCCGAACTCGCGGTCGGTGTTGATGTTGACTCCGACGAGACGAGCGTGCGGCAACCACGTCCGGTCGCGGCGGCCGGGGGCGAATTGGGCGAACGACACCCCCTCCTTGAAGTCGAGCAGGTAGAACTCCAGCTCGTCGGGGTCGTACCGCGCGGCCATCGCGCTGATCATCGTGAGCAGCAGGTTGGTCTTGCCCGACCCGCTCGGCCCGCCGACCAACGCGTGCGGGGACCCGTCCGCGAGCGACATCTCCACCGGCAGCCCGTCCGAGAAACCCACGGGTGCGTGCAGCCCCGCCAGCGACCGCGTCCGGCCCCACTGCTCGGGCGGGGGCAGCAGGTCGCGGAAGGCACCGATCCGTCCGCGCCAGTCCTCGTGCTCGGCGGCGATCGCGTGGCAGGCGCGGATGACGGCCGCGGGGGGCAGCGGCGCGTCCGGCTCGACGGTCACGTGCGGCCCGGTCATCGACGTCACCGCGACGGTGTCCGTGGCCCCCCCGCCCGACAGCCGGATGGTCTCCACGGTGGCCCCGACCGTCATCGGCACGTCGAGCAGGACCAACTGCACCCCGCACGCCGGGCCACCACGGGCCACCCGTTCCAGCTGCCGGTGGTCGTCCTCGCGCAACGCCGAGCGGTTGCCCATCAACACGGCGACGACCCACGGCTCGCTGCGCCCACCGGTGGCCTCGGCGAGCGCAGCCAGGGAGGGATGGCCGTCGACGAGGACCCGGGTATGGACCCGGCGGATCCTGTCCGACAGCTCCTCGAGCAGCTGCGGAAGGCGTCCCGGATCGTGCACGGTCAGCAGCCCGGTCCGGGTCAGGGGGTAGAGACCGGGCAACGCACCGGTGAACTGTCCGACGTCCCACACGTGCACGGCCACCATGCCCGGCCGGAAGTGGCTCACGACCCGCATCAGCAGGCTCTCCACCAGCGACTCGGCCCGGTCGCGGCTCTCGTGGGTCGAGGAGATCTGCAGGTGCGCCTCGTCGAGCAGCGGGACGGCCACGTCGAAGCCCGGCTCACCCTCCCCGATCCGGCCGGCTCCGATCCGCCACAGCGACGGCACCACGCCCGTCCCGTCGATCCGGCCGAACCGGCCCAGCCATTCCTCCGGTTCCCGGCCGGCGGAACCGGGGGCGGCGTCGGCGAGCAGCGCGGCGAGCTGGGGTGGTCCGGAGCGGAGCCACGGCGCGAACGCGGACGTGTGGTCGTCCGCGACCCGGCCGACGGGACCGGCGAGCTGCCGGTTGGCCAGCACCCCGGCCAGTGCGGGGTCGACACGGGCGGCGTCGAGTCCGTCGGTACGCAGCCACATCTCCACCATCGCCTCGGCGTGCGCGCGCACCGCGGCGTCGCGGGCGCCCTCCGCCGCGCCCAGTGCCTGCGAGACGGCGACGCACAGCTCGTCGAACGCCGAGGCGATGCCGAGGCGGCGCCGGTTGGGCCGCCGGTCGGGCTTGCGCAGGTCGGGTGCCACGCCTACAGCCGCGCGTCGATGTCGGCGACGGCGGTGGCGCCGCCGCTGATCAGCCCGAGGCCGCGGTCCAGCTCCTCAGCGGCACGGCGCAGCTCGACCGGCACCAGCGGGGCGCCGTGCTGCTCCCCCAGCCCGGCGAGCAGCGCCACCGCCTCGGCGATACGGGCGCGCGCCACCCCGGCGTGGCGGTAGGCGCCACCGAGCTGTTCGGCCACCCCGACCAGCTCGGCACGGATGTCCCCGACGCCACTCACGTCGTGCCACACCGGTTCGGCGCCCACGGTTCGCTCGCGAGGTCGTTCACAGCCGGTTCGCGACCCCTTCGGAGGCCTGGATCGCGGCGGCGACGGCCTGCTGCACCTCGGTGATGCTGCCGACCGCCTGCGCGAGCAGCCCGTTGGCCTCGGAGACGTCGGCCTGCGCGCTGCCCTCGGTGACGCGCAGCAACGCGCCTTGCGCCTGCTCCAGCGAGGAGTGGGCCTGCTGCAGCGCGCCTATGCTCTCCGAGGCCTTGTCGTTGGCCATCGCGATCCCGGCCCGGACCTCGTCGATACTCGCCATGCCCGAACTCCCCTTGCCGTGCCCCGGATCTTTCCTGGTGAAATCTAGCGGTGTCGGCGGGCGGCCTCACGTCCCGTCCAGTTCACCTCACCCGCCCGGGGATCGCCACATCAACGGGCCCCCACGATCACGTTCGGCGGACCCCGGAGACCGTCGCGGCACGGCGGCGGGTGCGGACACCGGACACGGCGTCGAGGACGAGGAGGACGACGAGGCTGACGCCCAGCACGGGCGCGGCCCACCCGACCGCCACCGTCACCGCCACGACGCCCAACAGCACCGACAGTGGCAATGTCCGGAGGCCGCCGCGGGGGGCGGCCGCGGTGAGCCGGGCCGAACCGGAGGCGCGGGCGGGCCTGCGCTGCCACCACATCCGGTAGCCCCAGAAGATCACGCACAGCAGGCCGAGGGCCATCGCCGCGAGCGCGAGCTGGTTGGGCAGCCCGAACAGCAGGCCCATGTGGGCCGAGATCCCCAGCGAGGTGAGCTGCGCCGGCAGAGGGAAGTCCTCCCATGCAATGCGCTCGGTCACCTGCCCGGTGAACGGGTCGACCGCGACCTTGTCCTTCTGGATGGGCACGCCGTCGGCGTTCTCCTCCACCTGGAAGAGCTCACCCGGCTCCACCGGTGCGGCGACCCGCAGGCGTCCGACCAGGCCCGCGTCCCGCCCGGCCGCCAGCGCCGCGTCCACGCCGATCGGGGTGGCACCGGCCGGCACGGCGACGGGCGCGGCCTCGAGATCCGGGGTACGGCCGTCCAACGCGGTGACCGCTGCGGAGAAGCGCTCACCGGCGTGGGCCGCCCACGTCAGCCCGGTGGCGCTGATGAACAGCAACGCGAACGCCAGCCAGATGCCGGTCGCGCCGTGCCAGCCCAGCACCCGGGAGCGTCCCGGCCGGGCACCGGCCGGCGGCAGGAGCAGGGCGCGCGCCTTCTTCCCCGCCCGCCGCCGGCCGATCCACAACGCGAGCCCGCCGAGCACGAGTACCGGGAGCCAGCTCGCGGCGAGTTCGGAGTAGTTCCGCCCGACGTCGCCGAGCAACAGGTTGCGGTGCAGGTCGTCGAGGGTGGTCTGCAGCGGCCCGTAGTCCGACCACGTGACGAGGGCGCCGCGGACCTCCGCCGTGTACGGGTCGACGTACACGGTGAGCTCACGGTCGTCGGTGAGGTCGGGCATCGAGAGCACGACCGAGGTCGTCCGCCCGGGGTCCGACGGCACGACGACGGAGGCGAGCGCACCGTCCGGATGCGCGCCGAGAGCAGCCGCTGCCTGCTCGTCGACGGGACGGGGTGCGCCTGCAGGCTCGGTGAAGAACTGCTCGCGGTAGACCAGGTCGGACAGCTGCGGGCTGAACACGTAGGCCAGCCCCGTCAGGCAGGCCACGACGAGGAAGGGCGCGACGAGCACACCGGCGTAGAAGTGGATCCGGAGCACGAGCGGGCGCAGGAGGGCCCAGGTGGAGGGGCGGGCGGGCGCCGTCGTCGCCGGCAGCAGGGTCTGCGGGGGCAGAGCCTGCGGCGGCAGGGTCACGGGCGGCGGGGTCGCGGGTGGAGCGGCCGGGTCGGGCACGGTGGGTTCGGACGTCGTGGTCATGGCGTTCTCCCAGAAAGGGGGGCGAGGGGCATGCCGCCGGGACGCACCGCGGATCAGGCGCGACACACAGGCGCGACCGCGCGGGCGTGCGCCGCGGGCAAGGGGGCAGGGTGCTCCGGACCCGGCAGGGTCCGGAGGAGCACGGCAGGGTCGACCGTTCGGTGACGAGACCGGACGGGACCGGAACCCGATCAGGACGTGTCAGGCGGTGTGCGGGGGCCCGCGTCGCACGACGACGTGACGCAATGGCGGGGCCCTGAACCCGGCTCGTACGGCGGCGGTGGGCACCGGGGGCATGGCGGCGACGGCGAGTGGTGTCGCGAGGGCGTCCCACCAGTGTGCGAGCCGGGCGGCGACCCGGCGGGCCGCCGCCCAGAGCCGGCGCTCGCCGACCCGCAGCCACACCGCCATGAACAGCGCGCCCAGGAGGTGCAGGTAGAAGGCGACATCGTGCGGGAGTGCGTCGCGGGAGGCCGTGTCGGCGGTGGCGTCCAGCACCGGATGCATCACCTGCTGGGCGGCGACCTGGACGCTCGCGATGACGGCCCACCCGCGTTCGCGGCCTGCCAGCATCCACGACGGCACGGCGATCAGCAGGAACGCCAGCGCGACACCGCCGAGGCCGGGCAGCCCGCCACCGAGAACGTGACCCGCCGCCCCGAGTCCGACGGCGGCAGCGGCGGACGCGGCGGCCTGAGCGCATCTCGCCGGCGCGACCAGGGCCACCGTTACGCCATGCCCAGCAGCATGTACGCCGTCGCGGCGCCCATGACGACGTGGCCGGCGGGCTCGATGCGCCTGCGCAGGTCGGGGCGCGTCGTCGTGGCGCCGCTGCTGGTCGGGACGCTGCCGCTGGTCGTGGCGCCGCTGCTGGTCGGGGCGCCGCCGCTCATCGGGGCGCGGTCGCTCGTCGGGGCACGGTCGCTCGTCGGGGCGCGGTCGCTCGTCGAGACGCCGCCGCTCGTGGAGGCCACGGAGCGTGCCGGGTCACCGTCCCGGTCGAGGAGGTGTCGCACGGCGTGCGTGACGAAGTACGCGGCCAGCAGGAGTGCGGCGGCGGTGGTGGCCAGTGCCAGCGGGCCACCGTCGGCCCCGGCGCCGCCGCCGTGGTGCGCCTGCGCCCCGTCACCGGCGGCCGGCGCCCCACCGCCGTCGTGCACGAACCACATGAAGACCATCGCCACCGCTCCGACGACGTGATGGCCGGTTTCGCCCTCCCGCAGGCCGACTCGGAGGGCGACCCCCGCGAACCAGGCCCCGATCAGCGCGAACGCCACGATCCACACACCACTGGGCACCGGGTCGAGCCCCGGAGCGAACATGGCCGCCATCGCGACGGCCATGACCCCGTGGGCCACGCCGACCGCAGGCTCCACCAACCTGGTGATCATCGCGGCGATGTACCCGACGCCCACGACGAGGCAGAGGATCGCGAGTGCCCCGTCGATCCACCCACTGTCGAGTGCCATCGTCACCTCGTCCGATCGCCTGCTGTCCGATCGCCTGCTGTCCGATCGCCTGCCGTCCGGTCGTCGGCCGTGGACACGCACTGTAAGTGATGTGCCGAACGCCGCCATACCGTATGGGGGTAGTGACAGGGAGGCTCCGATGTGTCGGTGACCCAGGACGTCGGCGCCGAGGATCCGGGGCGAACCGGTATGGGCCGGTGGGCCGCGGCCACCTGACCGCAGCCGGCACCAATGGGCGTCCGGTCGCCGAGAGGACTTGCGTCCGGGCGCCGCGGGGATCAACGTATGCCCATCCCGCGCCTGATGCGGACGCTGCGCCGCGGGACGCTGTGCCGCGGGGGACGAGGAGGCGGGAATGACCGAGACGGTGGGGCCCGGGGTGGTGCGGGCCGCGATCCTGCAGGCGAAGTGGACGGGCGACACGGCGTCCATGATCGAGGTGCACGAGTCCTACGCCCGTACGGCGGCGGAGCAGGGTGCGCAGGTCATGGGATTCCAGGAGGTCTTCAACGCCCCCTACTTCTGCCAGGTGCAGGAGACCGAGCACTACCGCTGGGCGGAGCCGGTGCCCGACGGCCCCACCGTGGTGCGCATGCAGGCGCTCGCGCGGGAGACCGGGATGGTGCTCGTCGTCCCGGTGTTCGAGATCGAGGACTCCGGGCACTACTACAACACCGCCGCGGTGATCGACGCCGACGGCACGGTGTTGGGCAAGTACCGCAAGCACCACATCCCGCAGGTCAAGGGGTTCTGGGAGAAGTTCTACTTCCGGCCCGGAAACCTCGGCTGGCCGATCTTCGAGACGGCGGTCGGCCGGATCGGGGTCTACATCTGCTACGACCGGCACTTCCCCGAGGGATGGCGGGCCCTGGGTCTCGCGGGCGCGCAGATCGTGTTCAACCCGAGCGCGACGAGCCGCGGCCTGTCGTCGTACCTGTGGAAGCTGGAGCAGCCGGCCGCGGCCGTGGCCAACGAGTACTTCGTCGCCGCGATCAACCGCGTGGGCGTCGAGGAGTACGGCGACAACGACTTCTACGGCACCAGCTACTTCGTCGACCCGCGCGGGCAGTTCGTCGGCGAGCCCGCCTCGGGGTCCGACGAGGAGCTGGTCGTCCGCGACCTCGACCTGGGGATGATCGACGAGGTGCGCCGGCAGTGGGCGTTCTACCGCGACCGCCGCCCGGACGCCTACGGACCGCTGGTGGAGAGGTGAGCGAGCTGCTGGCGCGCACCCGCGCCGTCCTCCCCTCCTGGCTGGCGATCTACTTCGCCGAGCCGATCGAGCTCGAGCGCGGTGAGGGCCGTCACGTCTGGGACGCCGACGGGAACCGCTACCTCGACTTCTTCGGCGGCATCCTCACCACGATGACGGCGCACGCGCTGCCCGAGGTGACCAAGGCCGTCACCGAGCAGGCCGGGAAGATCATCCACAGCTCCACGCTGTACCTGAACCGGCCGATGGTGGAGCTGGCCGAGCAGATCGCCGCGGTCTCCGGCATCCCGGACGCCAAGGTCTTCCTCACCACGTCGGGCACCGAGGCGAACGACACGGCGCTGCTGCTGGCCAGCGCGCTGCGGCGGTCCAACCAGATCCTGGCGCTGCGCAACAGCTACCACGGCCGGTCCTTCTCCACGATCGCGATCACCGGCAACCGGTCGTGGTCCCCGACGTCGCTGTCCCCGTTCCAGACCTACTACGTGCACGGCGGGCAGCAGTACCGCTCGCCGTACGCCGGCCTGCCCGACGGTGAGTACGTCGCGGCGTGCGTGGCCGATCTGCGCGAGGTCCTCGACCAGTCCGGGGGCGACGTCGCGGCGTTCATCGCCGAGCCCGTCCAGGGCGTCGGCGGCTTCACCTCCGGGCCCGACGGGCTGCTCGGCGCCTTCGCGGACGTCCTGCGCGAGCGCGGGATCCTGTGGATCTCCGACGAGGTGCAGACCGGTTGGGGACGCACCGGCGAGCACTTCTGGGGCTGGCAGGCCGCCGGCGCCACACCCGACATCGTCACGTTCGCGAAGGGCATCGGGAACGGGCTGTCCATGGGCGGGGTGATCGCCCCCGCCGCGATCATGGACTCCCTCGGCGCCAACTCGATCTCGACCTTCGGCGGCTCGCCCCTGACCTCGGCCGGCGCGCTGGCCAACCTGCGCTACCTGCTCGACCACGACCTGCAGGCCAACGCCGCCCGCCACGGCCCGCCGCTGCTGGCCGGGTTGCGACAGATCGGGTCCCCGATCGTGGGCGACGTCCGGGGCAAGGGCCTGATGATCGGCATCGAGCTGGTCCGACCGGGCACCGGCACACCCGGCGAGCCGGCCCCCGAGCTGGCCACGGCCGTGCTGGAGGCCTGCAAGCGCCGCGGCCTGCTGGTGGGCAAGGGCGGGCTGCACGGGAACGTGCTGCGTATCGCCCCGCCGCTCACCCTCACCGCCGACGAGGCCGCCGAGGGGCTGACCGCGCTCGCCGCGTCGGTCCGAGAGGTCACGCCGTGAGCGCCACCGACGCCCGTGCGCGCACGACAACGATCCGGCGACGACCCGCGCGCACGACCGCACGATGCAACACGACCGCACGATGCAGGAGGCAACGATGAGCACGACCGTCATCCGCAACGGGCTGGTCGTCACCGCGTCCGACGAGACGGCCGCCGACGTGCTGATCGACGGCGAGCAGGTCGTCGCGCTCGCCGCGTCGGGGTCCACGGTCGCGCAGGGCTGGACGGCCGACACCGTCCTCGACGCGACCGGCCGCTACGTCATCCCTGGCGGCGTGGACGCCCACACGCACATGGAGCTGCCCTTCGGCGGCACGTTCGCCTCCGACACGTTCGAGACGGGCACCCGCGCCGCGGCCTGGGGCGGGACCACGACGATCATCGACTTCGCGGTGCAGGCGTCCGCGGCGAGCCGCGCGGACGGCAGAGCCGGGTCGCTGCGCGAGGGCCTCGACGCCTGGCACGCCAAGGCCGAGGGCGAGTGCGCGATCGACTACGCGTTCCACATGATCATGGCGGACGTGAACGAGGGCTCCCTCAAGGAGATGGGGACCCTCGTCGGCGAGGGGATCACCAGCTTCAAGCTGTTCATGGCCTACCCGGGCGTGTTCTACAGCGACGACGGCAAGATCCTGCGCGCGCTGCAGAAGGGCGCCGAGACCGGCGGGCTGATCATGATGCACGCCGAGAACGGCATCGCGATCGACGTCCTCGTGGAGCAGGCGCTCGAGCGGGGCAACACCGACCCGCGCTACCACGGGGTCGTGCGCCACGCGCTGCTGGAGGCCGAGGCGACCAGCCGGGCGATCAAGCTCGCGCAGGTGGCGGGCGCCCCGATCTACATCGTGCACCTGTCCGCCGCCGAGGCCCTCGACGAACTGACGCGGGCGCGCGACCAGGGCATCAACGCGTTCGCCGAGACGTGCCCGCAGTACCTCTACCTGTCCACCGACGACCTGGCCCGGCCCGGGTTCGAGGGCGCCAAGTACGTCTGCTCGACGCCCCTGCGCCCCGTCGACCACCAGGCCGCGCTGTGGCGGGGGCTGCGCACCGGCGATCTCTCGGTGGTGAGCACCGACCACTGCCCGTTCTGCTTCAAGGGACAGAAGGAGCTGGGCGTCGGGGACTTCTCCAAGATTCCCAACGGGCTGCCGGGCGTCGAGACGCGGATGGACCTGCTGCACCAGGCCGTGCTCGACGGGCACATCGGACGCCGCCGGTGGATCGAGATCGCCTGCGCCACCCCGGCGAGGATGTTCGGGCTCTACCCCCGCAAGGGCACGATCGCCCCCGGTTCCGACGCCGACGTGGTGATCTACGATCCGGCCGCGGTGCAGGTGATGAGCGCGCAGACGCACCACATGAACGTCGACTACTCCTGCTACGAGGGCAGGTCGATCACCGGCAGGGCCGAGACGGTCCTGTCCCGGGGCCGCGTGATCGTCGATCGCGGGGAGTACCTCGGCGCGAAGGGCCACGGCCGCTTCCTGCGCCGCGACACCTGCCAGTACCTGAGGTGAGCATGGACATCGGACTGGTACTGCAGACCGACCCGCCGGCGCGGACGGTCGTCGAGCTGATGGTGCGCGCCGAGGAGCTGGGGTTCACCCACGGCTGGACGTTCGACTCCCACGTGCTCTGGCAGGAGCCCTACGTCATCTACCCGCGCATCCTGGAGCGCACGTCGCGGATGGTCGTCGGGCCGATGGTCACCAACCCCGGCACCCGGGACTGGACGGTCATCGCCTCGCTGCACGCCACGCTGAACGAGATGTTCGGCAACCGGACGATCTGCGGCATCGGCCGCGGCGACTCCGCCATGCGCGTGCAGGGCCGCCCGCCGACGACGCTGGCGCGGCTCGAGGAGTCGATGCACGTCATCCGGGAGCTGGCCGCGGGGCGCTCGGTGGACCTGGGCGGCACGACCGTGCGGATCCCCTGGGTGCCCGACGGTGCGTCGCTCCCGGTGTGGATGGCCGGTTACGGGCCCAAGGCGCTCGACCTGGTCGGGCGCGGCGCCGACGGGTTCATCCTGCAGCTCGCCGACCCCTACCTCGTGGAGTGGACGGTCAAGACCGTGCGCGCCGCGGCGGAGGCGGCCGGGCGCGACCCGGCGTCGATCACGATCTGCGTCGCGGCGCCCGCCTACGTCACCGCCGACGGCCCGGACGACCTGGCGCACGCGCGCGACCAGTGCCGCTGGTTCGGCGGGATGGTCGGCAACCACGTCGCGGACCTCGTCACCCGCTACGGCGAGGCGTCCACGGCGGTCCCGGCCGCGCTGACCGACTACATCAAGGGCCGCGACGGCTACGACTACTCCCACCACGGCCGCGCCGGCAACGCGTCGACGAACTTCGTGCCCGACGACGTCGTCGACCGCTTCTGCCTGCTGGGCCCACCCGCCGCCCAGCTGGAGAAGCTGGCGCAGCTACGCGATCTGGGCGTGGACCAGTTCGCGCTCTACGCCATGCACGACGCGAAGGAGCAGACGATCGAGTCCTACGGCGCGCGGGTGATCCCCGGCGTCGCCTGATCCATCCGAGGGCGACGCCGGCGTCGTCCCGACAACGCCGACGCATCCCTCGCCGTGACCACCGGTCACACCGTGCGGATCGTCGTCATCGTCGCCGTGTCCCCTACTCAGGGTCCGTGGTCATGGCGCCATCAGTGCAGCGTGACCTCGTCGCCCTCCCGGATCCGTCCGGCGGTGAGGACCTCCGCGTAGAGGCCCGCGCACGGGAGCACGCCGAAGCCCTCGACCTCGACGCGGTTGTCCGCCATCGGGACACGCACGGCGTGGGGGGCGCGGGGCAGGTCGCCGTGCTCGAGCGTCGGCACCGCGCACCGCGGGGTCGGGAGGGTGGCGCGCAACCGCACCTCGCCGACGGCGAACTCGCGCCCGAGCCAGGCGTTCTCCCCGAACGGCACACCGCTCGGGGTGTCCACCACCACGTTCGGGCGGTACCGCAACGCCTCCGCGCCGATCCGGGCCAGCGTGGCCGTGGTGATCAGGTGCAGTGGTGAGTGGTCGACGAACGTGGCGCCCGGCGTGCCCTGCGCGATCTCCAGCGTCGCGAAGGACACGTCGGCGTCCACGCCCTGCTCGAGGACGTCCTCCGGTGCCGATCGCTCCACCACCGCGCCGGCCGGCCGCGTGCCCGACAGCCGCACCGCCCGCCCGAGCACCTCGGACAGCACGGCGTCGATGTCGGCGTCACCGGCCTCGACGCTGCGCCCGTCGGGCAGTGTGATCCACACCGTGTCGCCGTCGCGGGAGGCGCTGAACCGGAGCAGCGCGCGCCACAGGCGCGGTTGCTTGGCGGTGGCCACCCGGCCGGTCTCGACGTCGAGCAACGCCAACGTGCGGTCACCGTCGGCGCCGCCCGCCGTCACCGGCAGCTCGCCGAGCTGCTCCCCGAGCATCGACTTGATCGGGTACCGGCGCAGCGCCGCGACGGTTCCCACCAGGCGGGACATCACGGGCCCACCAGGTCGACCTCGGCGGTCACGTCACGCCAGGCCCTTCTCGGCGAGCCAGGCCTTGGCGATCTCGGCGTCGGACTTCGCGCCTTCCGCACCGATCTGGACGTTGAGCTCGACCAGGTCCTCCAGGCTCAGCGCGGCGGACACCCCGTTGAGCGCCTCGGTCACCTCGGGGGTCACCTTCGTGGAGTTGATCAGCGGCACGATGTTCTGGGCCGGGAAGTTGTTGCGGGGGTCCTCGAGCGTCACGAAGTCGTTCGCGGGCAGCGCCGGGTCGGTGGTGAACAGGTCCGCACCCTGGATGGTGCCGTCACGCAGCGCCGCGACCGTCAGCGGGCCGCCGACGTCGAGTGGGCGGAACCCGGCGAACTCGCAGCCGTAGTTCTTGCGCATGCCCTCGATCCCGTACGAGCGCTCCGCGAACTGGGCCGGCCCGCCGAAGGTGATGGTCGGGCACAGCGGCACGACGTCCTCGATCGAGGTGAGTTTATTGGCCTCGGCGAAGGCCTTGGTGACCGTGAACGCGTCCTTGTTCTCCGCCACGGCCTGCTCGAGCAGCTTGAGCTCCGGCGGCAGCGCAGCCTCCAGCGCCGTGTAGACCTCCTCCGGCGAGGACTCGGTGGCCTCCGGAACGACGTAGCGCAGCAGGTTGCCGTTGTAGTCGGGCACCACGTCGATCGAGCCGTCGAGCAGCGCCGGGTAGTAGGTCTCGCGGGAGCCGATGGCGAAGCGTCGCTCCACCGTCACGCCCGCTCCTTCCAGCGCCTGTGCGTAGATCTCGCCCAGGAGCTGGTTCTCGGCGAACTGTTCGGATCCGACGCGGATGACACCGTCGGCCGCGGGCGGGCCCGCCGGCGCGGCGAGGGGATCGCCCCCACCGCCACCACCGCATGCGGTGAGGAGCAGCAGGCCGGCCAGTCCGGCCGCGATCGAGGTCAGGGTGCGGTTCACGTCAGCTCCTTGCAAGTTCAGGTTCGGGTGTGGTGGAGCGGCTCTGCGGGAGCTGCTCGGGTTGGGCCGGGGCCACGACAGCCCGCCGTCGCGACGACGTGCTGGTGCGCAACCCGGGTGAGACGATCAGGCGCTGCAGGGCGGCCAGTGCGGCGTCCGCGAGCAGCGCGAGCACCGCGATGAGAAGCGCACCGGCGGCCATCCGCGTGTAGTCACGCACGGCCAGCCCGGAGAACAGGATGCGGCCCAGACCGTCGACTCCGACGAAAGCGGCGATCGCGGCCGTGGCGATGACCTGCAATGTCGCCGTCCGCAGCCCGCCGATGATCAGTGGCAGCGCGTTGGGCAGCTCGACCTTCGTCAGGATCTCCGGCTCGGTCATCCCCATGCCGCGGGCGGCGTCGACCACGGCACGGTCGACGTTGCTCACCCCGGCGTAGGTCCCGGCGAGCAGCGGCGGGATGGCCAGGATCAGCAGCGCGATGGTGACCGGCAGAAGTCCGACCGACATGAACGTCACCAGGATGGTGAGGACGCCGAGCTCGGGAAGGGAGCGCATGCCGTTGGCCACGCCCACCACGAGGAAACCCCCGCGGCCCGAGTGGCCGACCGCCGCGCCGATCGGCACGGCGATGAGCAGGGCGAGGAGAATCGGGACGATGCTGTACTGCAGGTGTTCGAGGACGCGGTTGGGCACACCCGCGGCCCCGGTCCAGTTCGCCGAGTCGCCGAACCATGCGGCCACGTCCGCCAGGAGGGCGCCCATCAGCGTGCCTTCCGGCCGACGCCGACCCAGGGCGTCACGAGTCGCCCGATCAGCACCAGCAGCGCGTCGAAGACCAGCGCGAGCACCACGATGAGGATGACCCCGGCGAAGATCGAGGTGGTGTTCCCCCGCCCGAAGCCGTCGGTGATGAAGTAGCCGAGCCCGCCGATGCCGATGAGCGCGCCGACGCTGACCAGGCTGATGTTGGTGACCGTAGCCACCCGCAGGCCTGCGATCAGGACGGGCAGCGAAAGCGGGAGCTCCACCTGCGCGAACCTGCGGGCCGGCCTGTAGCCCATCGCGGTGGCCGCGGCCACCACCATCCCGGGCACGGCGGCCAGCGCGTCGGCCACGGACCGGACGAGCAGCGCCACCGTGTACACCGAGAGCGCCACCACGACGTTGACGGGGTCCAGGATCTGGGTGCCGAGGATGCCGGGCAGCAGGATGAACAGCACCAGCGACGGGATCGTGTACAGCAGCCCCGCCACCGGTACGAGCACCGCGCGCGCCGGCCGGGACCGGTTCGCCACCCACCCCAGCGGGATCGCGACGATCAGCCCGATCACCACCGGGAGCAGCGCGAGCAGCAGGTGCGCGCCGAGGGCGGGCACGAGCCGCTCGGCGTTGGTGGGGAACCAACTCCAGTCGATCATCGTTCGGTCCTCGCGCCTCGCGGAACGGTCATGCGGCGGCCTCGTCGCGGCGGGCGGTGGCCAGCGCCGCAAGGACGTCGGCGGCCCGTACCGAACCGACGACGGCGCCGGAGGCGTCGACCGCCACCCCCAGCCCCGACGGCGACGACAGCGCCGCGTCCAGGGCCCCACGCAGCGAGTCGGCCTCGGTGTCGTAGAGCGACCCGCCCGCGATCAGGGCGTCGGTGTCGACCGGTCCGCTCAGTGCCTGACCGACCTGCACCCAGCCGAGGGGGTGGCCCGCGTCGCTCACGACGAGCGTCCAGCCGTCCCGGGCCGCCTCCCGCACCTGGTCGCCCGTGGCACCGGAGCCGACGGTGGACAGCTCACCGACCGGCAGACCATTGGCCGAGAGGAAGCCCAGGCCGCGGTAACCACGGTCGCGCCCGACGAAACCGTCGACGAAGTCGTCCGCGGGACGGGCGAGCAGGTGCCCGGGCTCGTCGTACTGCGCGAGCAGGCCGCCGGTGCGGAACACCGCGACCTTGTCGCCGAGCTTGACGGCCTCGTCGATGTCGTGGGTGACGAAGACGATGGTCTTGCCCAGCTCCGACTGGAGCCGCAGCAGCTCGTCCTGCAGGTTCTCGCGTACGACCGGGTCGACAGCGCTGAACGGCTCGTCCATCAGCAGGATCGGCGGGTCGGCCGCGAGCGCGCGGGCCACGCCGACGCGCTGCTGCTGGCCGCCGGAGAGCTGGGCGGGGTAGCGCTGCGCCATCTCCGGGGAGAGCCCGACGAGCTCCATCAGCTCCGTGGCCCGCTCCCGGGCCTTGCGCTTTCCCCAGCCGAGCAACAGGGGCACCGTCGCCACGTTGTCCAGGATCGAGCGGTGCGGGAACAGGCCCGACTGCTGGATGACGTAGCCGATCCCTCTGCGCAACTGGGCGGCGTCGCCGGCCATGATGTCGCTGCCGTCGATCAGTATGGTGCCGCCGGTGAGCTCGACCATGCGGTTGATCATCCGCAACGACGTGGTCTTGCCACAGCCCGACGGTCCGACGAAGACCGTGATCTTCCCGTCCTCTACGGCGAGATCGAGCGCGTCGACCGCCACAGTGCCGTCGGGGAAGCGCTTGGTCACGCCCCGGAACTCGATCATCCGAGGGACCTCCGTGTTCACCGACGACCCCTTGCCGGTCGCCGCATCGCACGAGGCTAACCCGTCCGCAGGATGGTTGCGACCGCCCGTGATCGGTTAGAGACCCACGCCGTCGCCGCCGGGGGTACTCAACCGGCCTGTGGCGAGCATGTCGTGCAGTGCGGCGGCAGGCTGCGGGCGGGCGAACAACCAGCCCTGATAGGCGTCCACGCCGATACCGCGCAGCACGTGGAACTGCTCGGCGGTCTCGACGCCCTCGGCCACCGTCGTGCGTCCCATCGCGCGGGCCATGTCGACGACCGCGCGGGCGACGGCGAAGTCTGCGGGGTCGTCGGCGATGCCGGTCACGAATGCTCGGTCGACCTTCACCGTCTGCGCGGGGAGCTCCTTGAGCCGGGCCAGCGAGGAGTAGCCGGTGCCGAAGTCGTCGACGGCGAAGCGGACGCCGCGGTCCACCAGGTCCGCCATGGCCGCGAGCGCCTGCGGCGGCAGCGCCACCAGGCTCGTCTCGACGAGCTCCAGCACCAACCGGTCCCAGGACAGCCCGCTGTCCTCGACGATCTCCGTGACCGTGGTCAGGAAGTCGGCGTCCCCGGGCAGCAGGCCGGCCAGGTTCACCGCGATCGAGGGCTGCGAGGGCCCCGGCCACGTCGAGGCCTCGCGGACGGCGGTGCGCAGCACCCAGACGTCCAGGTCGCGCAGCAGCCCGCAGCGCTGCGCCACCGGCAGGAAGTCCCCGGGTGCGATGAGTCCGCGCTCCGGATGCGGCCAGCGGACGAGCGCCTCGGCACTGAGCACCGTGCCGTCCGGGCCGACGACGGGCTGGTACTCCAGCACGAGCCCGTCGCCGGCGATGGCGGCCCGCAGCTCGGCTTCCAGCTCCAGCGCCCGGGTCGCCGAGTTCACGACGCCGTCCGTGGCCATGCCGATCCCGCCGCGGCTCTGCCGCCGCTTGACGTCGTGCATCGCGACCTCGGCGAACCGCAGCAGGTCCGCGGCCCGGACCTCACCGGTCGGCACCGGCGTGGCGAGTCCCACCGACGCCGTCAACAGGACCGGCCGGCCGAGCACCGTGATGGTGGTGCGCAGCAGTTCGGCGACGGTGCGGGCGAGCTGGTCCGGCCCGCCGACCTCGGCGTGGTCCGCGCAAATCACCACGAACTCGTCGCCCGACAGGCGCGTCGCGGTACAGCCGGCCGGGAGCTCGCGCTGCAGCCGCCCCGCCAGGCCCACGAGCAGGTCGTCGCCCACCTCGTGGCCGAGCGAGGAGTTGATGCGGGCGAAGTCGTCGAGATCGCCGCACACCACCGCGACCCGGTCGCGGCCCGGGCCTGCGAGCAGCCCGTCCACCAGCTCGAGCGACGCGGCGCGGTTCGGCAGCCGCGTCAGCTCGTCCACGGTGCCGGCCCGGTGCAGCAGCTCGGCCGCGCGGCGGCGCTCGGAGACGTCGGTGCACACGAGGACCCAGAACCAGGCACCGTCGTCGGCGGGCGTGGCGGCGACGACCAGCTCGCACCACACCGTGGTGCCGTCACCGCGGCGCAGCGGGGCCGCCTCGACCGTGTAGCCGTACTCCGCGCCGGGTGGCACCGGACGGAGCCACCCGGGCAGTTCGTCGGCCGAGGCGGCCGGCTCCGGCTCCGGTTCCAGGGCGATCGCCGGCGTGCCGCGCAACCGGTCCAGCGGCATGTCGAGCAGAACGCACAGGGCCGGGTTCGCGTCGACGACGCGACCCGTCGGGTCGAGCAGCGCCACCCCCGCAGGCACCATCGCCATCAGATCGACGAAGCGCTGGTCCGAATGCCGGGCCCGACCCTCGGCGACCTGCTGCGACGTGAGGTCACGCACCACCCCGACCACCCTCACTGCCGTTCCGTCCTCGTCGTGCTCCACCTCGGTGCGGCAGCTCAGCTGCCCGCCGGGTACGCGCAGCTCGCTGTGGTGATCATGGCGGCGGTCGCCGTGGTGATCGCTGTGGCTCCGGCCGTGGCACAGCTGCGCCACCTGCTCCTCCTCGACCGAGGGTCTCGACGCCCCCGGGTCGATCCCGACCGGGACGTACAGCTCGTCGAGGGCCTCGCTGCGATGCAGGCCGCGGGTGGCCACGTCGTAGGTCCACGTCCTGACCCCGGCCGGCCACAGGTCACCGAACAGCGCGTCCCCCCGCAGGACGTCACCCCGCACGGCTTCCCCCGGCCGCGCGTCGCCCGCCGCCGGGTCCCGCGAGGGCGGCAGGGTGACCGCGCGCGGGTACCCGTCCCACGTCGCGGCGGAGTCGACCAGCCGCACCGTCCGCCGGTCGGGCTCGACGTCGTGCGCGACGTGGACGGGCCGCGCGACGTCGAAGGCGGACCGGGCTGCTCGCGGGTGCGCCCCGGCGCCGAACGCCGCCAGGCGCGACCGGCGCAGGTCCGTCGTCGCCACGGCCGAGGGGAGCACCTCGTCCGGTTCCGTCGCCGGGTCTGTCGGCGCGTTGTCCCCGAGGCGTCGGTCGAGCTTTCTCACGGTCATCTCCCAGCGTGTGTCCCCGGCGTTGCGTGCGGCGTCACACCGCACAACGACGCACGGCGCCACACGATCCGGGGGCCGTCCACGATCGGGGCACGTCGGCGCGTGCGGCCACAGCCATCGGTCACCACGTTGCGTGACGAAGGCCGTCGACATCGCACGAGGCCGCAGGCGACGGCCGCGGCAGGGGATCACTCCGAGTCGGCGCGCGACGTCGGCCGCGGTGCGGATCCGTCCGACGCCGCGGCGACGGCGGCCGACACGGCGGGGGCGACACGCGGATCGAACGGGCTCGGCACGATCCGGTCGGGTGCGAGGTCGTCGGCGGCGACAGTGAAGATGGCATCGGCGGCGGCCGGCTTCATCGCCTCGGTGATGCGCCGGGCGCCGGCGTCGAGCGCGCCGCGGAACACCCCGGGGAACGCGAGCACGTTGTTGATCTGGTTCGGGAAGTCGCTGCGCCCGGTCGCGACGATCGCCGCGTACCGCGCGGCGACGTCCGGGTGCACCTCGGGGTCGGGGTTCGACAGCGCGAACACGATGCCGTCGGATGCCATCAGCGCGAGCAGCTCCTCGGGCAGCCGCGCGCTGGACAGCCCCACGAACACGTCGGCCCCGGCCAGCCCGTCGGCCGGGCCGCCGGTGACGTCGCGGGGGTTGCTCTCCGCCGCGAGCAGCGCCTTCTCCCCGGTCACGCCCGACCGACCGGGCGCGATGACACCCCTCGAGTCGAGCACCACGACGTCGGGCACGCCCGCGGCGAGCAACATCCGGGCGCAGGCGACGCCGGCCGCACCCGCGCCCGAGACCACCACTCGCAGGGTCTCGACGATCTCGTCGACGTCGGTGGTGTCGAGCACCAGCGGGATCGAGTCCAGGCCTCCGAACGCCTTGAACAACGCGGACTTGCCCTCCATCACCGGCATTGCCGCCCGCGGGCCGATGTCGCCCAGGCCGAGCACCGCCGTGCCGTCGCTGACGACCGCGACGAGCCGGTTCGCCCAGGTGTAGCGAGCGGCGACACCGGCGTCCGCGGCGATGGCGCGGCTGACGTCGGCGACCCCGGGTGTGTAGGCGATCGACAGGTCACGGGCGTTGTCCAGAGGTGCGGTGAGACCGGTGGTCAGCCTGCCGCCACGGTGGGCGTCGAAGACCTCCCCGAGGGTCGGCACGGTGGTCGCCGCGATGTCGGGCAGGGTGCTCTCAGGCATGATCGTCATCGATGACACTTCCTGGTGCGGCGCAGTGGTGGGGCGCCCGGTGGTGGGACGGGGCGCTCGCTCGCCGTGCACCTGGCCACGGGTGGGGCCGGTGCCGGACGACCTCCCGCCGGGCGCGCTCCGCAGGATGTTGCGGAGCGGGCGGGATCCAGGCGTCAGCGGCCCCCGAGGGCGGCGCGGCCTTCACCATCCGCCTACCCCGACACCGACGCGCCCTCTCGCACCCACCCACCCCCGCTCCCGCCCCCGCCCCGCTGCGCGAACGGCACTTTCGCGCGATATGGCTCGAAAGTGCCGTTCGCGGAGGTCAGGGCGGGGTGAGGGGACGCGGGCGGAGGCTGCCCGGGCGTGGCCACAGGCGGAGCCGGACCACCGCCACCACCTGCGCGGGGCCCAGGGTGCGGGAGTCCGTCGAGCCGTCGAGGTTGTCGCCCAGCACCCACCACCCGCTGTCGCGGCGGTACGCCGCCCGCTTCACCGAGAGCTGACCCGGCCGCGCCTGCCACCGCACGAGCACGACGTCACCGGGCCGTGCAACGGCGCCGAACCGGGCCAGCACGACGTCGGAGTCCCGCAACACGGGCGACATCGACGGACCCCGGACCGCCACCCTGCGCCAACGCACACCCGCTCCTCGTCACCCTGCCCCGCCCTGGGCCCGGGAGTAGTGTCGAACTCGCCAGAAAAGATCATCATCCAGGGAGGACCCATGGGGATTCTGTCCCGCATTCTCCGCCCGCAGCTCGAGGCCACCGCGCACTGCGACCTCCCCTGCGGCGTGTACGACCCGGCCCAGGCCCGCATCGAGGCCGAGTCGGTCAAGGCCATCCAGGAGAAGTACCAGGCCAACTCCGACCCGGAGTTCCGCACCCGGGCCATCGACATCAAGGAGCAGCGGTCCGATCTGGTCAAGCACCACCTGTGGGTGCTGTGGACCGACTACTTCAAGCCGCCCCACTTCGAGAAGTACCCGGAGCTGCACGAGCTGTTCAACAACGCGACCAAGAAGGCCGGCGGGGGGGCGGGCGGGGCGAAGTCGTCCATGGACCCGGCCACCGGCCAGGAGCTCCTCGACTACATCACCCAGATCGACAAGATCTTCTGGGAGACCAAGGCCGCTGCCTGATCCAGGCGCTGTCGACGGCGCTGACCTTCGAGAACCCCACTCGTCGGTCAGCGTCGTTTCTCGTTGTGGGCGACTTTTCACGGCCTAGAGACGGCCCTGGGACGCCCCAGCTCCCTCAGTCCCGACGCACGCCGGCTACATTCCAAGTTCCATCCCGTCGACCTGGCGCAGCCCGACCGCGCGGACGCCCGTGGGCAGCCCTCGACGCAACCGCACCGGCCTCGCCAAGCTCTGCCCACCGGTGGCCGCGTGGTAGCCCTCCGGGAGGTTTTCGGGATGGCACGGACCCCCACCCCCGGAGGCCTGCCCGCCCGGCGAGGGCATGAGTACTCCCTTCGAACGCCGCGGGGCGACCTCCGGGTCTCAGTTGTCGCGTGCGACCGGCAGCGTCCGGTCAGATGTGGGGGGTGGGACTAGCGTTAGGGACAGCGGCCAAGTCTGGAGGCACCCGTGGCGGATGTCTGGGTCGCAGTGCTCATGATCAGTGAGCGAGTGGCTCAGAAGATCATCCAGCGACACGGTATCGAGGTTGCCGAGCTACGCGATGCAGTCGTCTGCGTTGAAGGGCTCCCCGGTCGGTGGGACGACGACCCGGAGCGTGGCCGCCGCGCACTCCTCGACGTGGTCATCCGCAACCGGACTGCCACCTTTGTGCTCTACCCCCTGGAGCATCCGATGGGGGATGCTTGGAACCTGGGGAGCGTGTACTTCGCTGCCTGAGACGGGAGGGCTGCGATGAACGACGGTGACTTCTACGAGGACGACGAGCCGCTGGAGAAGATCCAGGCGATCCGCCGACGGGTGCCGGACTTCGTTACCCGTCGACCGGCCAGCCGTGGAGTGACCTTGTATCTTGGGCCATCGACGGCGACGGGCAAGTGGGAACAAGCGGCCGAACCGGTGACACTTGGGGCCGCTGCATGCCCCTGACCAAGCCCAAGATCGCCTTCAAGATTATCCTGTGTGATGCTGCGCAAGCAGATCCGAGTACAGGCAAGATGCATATGCTCGGTGCTGGCTGGACGATGATGGGGACGCCGACCTCACCGCATGCCGTGGCGATCATGGTTCAGGTGCCGTGGGACCGCGCGAACGAGAAGTTTCCAGTTCGGATCGAGTTGCTCGACGGCGATGGCAAGTCTGTGGAAATTCCTGGCGACGGCGGCTCACAGCCGATACATGGCGAGGCTGAACTTGAGGTCGGGAGGCCCCCTGGCGTTGCCCACGGTAGTCCGCTAAGTGCGGTTTTCGCTCTGAACGTCGCCCCCCTACCCCTTGCGCCTGGCAGGTACGAGTGGAGGGCCTCGGTCGCGGGTGACACGGCGGCGGAGTCTTTCCAGGTTGTTGTTCGGCAAGCCGGCTGAGCCAACCTTTGTCGCACATGCCGTAAGGTCTCATACTCCGCGTCCAATGATCGCGCGGTCAAGCATCTCAAAGCCATTCCCAACCCAGAGGCATACGTAGAATGTCCTGATGGGTTGGACTGCAGCAGGGATGATCGCAGCCGACCTGGAGCGCTTGGCGAGTGCGTCGGGCCGGCCGTCGAGGATGTGGATCAAGCGGGTGTTCGCCCTGCCCAAGTACGACAAGGAGCGTGAGATCCCGCTCTCGGAGCGGGCCATCGCAGCGCACCTCCGCGCGAACGCCCCTCATCAGGTGCTGTTGCCGTGGAACGTGGAGGGCGGGAGGCCGACGACGGCGCACCTGATCGTCACCTCGGTGCGGGGCCTGGCCGTCGCGGCGAACGACTTCAACCGCAACTACTCCGAAGTACGCACTCGACGTGGCGGGCGTCCCGAACGCGCGCTACCAGAACGGCATGCACGAGCTTCGCCACTTCTTCGCCTCGACGCTGCTCGATCAGGGCGGGTCAATCAAGGCAGATCTTCTGGGAGACCATGCAGGTCCTCCCCGCGATGCCGGGGTCACAGGTGCTAGGGCGCGCCCGTCAGGTGGTGGCCCGCCGCCTCCACCGCCTCGGCCAGCAGGCGCCGTACGTGGCCCCCGCGAGCACGGTAGAGCGCACGACGGCCGTCGCGACGGGTCGCCACCAACCCCGTGAGCCGCAGCTTCGCCAGGTGCTGCGACACCGCGGGCCGGGCGGCGCCCACCGCCTCGGCCAGCCCGGTGACGTCGTACTCGGCACCGCACAGCAGCCACAGCAACCGCAGGCGCGTGGGGTCGGCGAGCATGCGGAACGACTCTGCGGCCGCATCGACGTGGTCGCCCGGGGGCAGCCGCTGCCAGTCCTCTGCTCCTGCAATATCATCGCGTGCGCACATGAGCACGTATAATGGCCTCCATGAGCGCCACGCCGCAACACGGGCACGGTGACGGCCACGCGCCCACCCGGGCGCGGCGCGCCTGGCGGGCCGTGTGCCACCTCGCCACCCCGCACAGCCACGACGCCGCCGACCGCGTCGACTCCGCGATGGAGGCGTCGAAGGCCGGCATGAGGGCGCTGTGGATCTCCCTCGGTGCGCTGGGCGCGACGGCGGTGTTCCAGGCCTTCGTGGTGGTGGCGTCCGGCTCGGTCGCGCTGCTCTCGGACACCCTCCACAACGTCGCGGACGCCCTCACCGCGGTGCCGGTGGGCATCGCGTTCCTGCTGGCGAAGCGCCCACCGACCCGCCGGTTCACCTACGGTTACGGCCGGGCGGAGGACGTCGCGGGCGTCGTCGTGGTCCTGGTGATCCTCGGTTCGGCCGTGCTCGCCGGGTACGAGTCGATCCGACGCCTCGGCGAGCCGTCCGACGTCCGGTTCCTCGGCGCCGTCGCCGTCGCCGGGCTGGTGGGTGCGATCGGCAACGAGATCGCCGCGCAGGTGCGCATCCGCACCGGACGCCGGATCGGATCGGCCGCGCTCGTCGCTGACGGCCTGCACGCCCGGACCGACGCGCTGACCTCGCTCGCGGTGCTGCTGTCGGCCGGCGGGGCGGCGCTCGGTTGGCGGTGGGCCGACCCCGCGGTCGGCCTGGCGATCACCGCCGCGATCGCCACCGTCACGTGGGGCGCGGCCAAGCAGGTGCTGGCCCGCCTGATGGACGCCGTGGACCCCGACATGGTCGCCCAGGCCACGGAAGCGCTGAGGACCGTCGACGGGGTGGTCGACGTCGACCGCGTGCGGATGCGCTGGGTCGGCCATGCGCTGCGCGCCGAGGTGGACCTGTCGGTGCCCCCCGGCGTCACTGTCGAGACCGCGCACCGCACGGCCCATGCGGCCGAGCACGAGCTCACCCACGCCGTCCCCCGGCTCACCGCAGCAACGGTGCACGCCCACCCGGCGCGCTGACCGCGAGCCGCCCACCGCCCCGTCGACGTGCGGACCGGGCTCGTCCCCGATGATCGCCGCGGCCTGCCGCGGGACCGGCCCGCGCACTACGCTCGCCGCCGTGACCTCCGGCCGGATCTTCTTGCTGCGCCACGGCGAGACCGAGTGGTCGGTGTCGGGCAGACACACCGGCCTCACCGACATCCCGCTCACCGAGCGCGGGCGGGGCCTCGCGAAGGCCGCGGGTGCGCTCGGCGTCCGGCTGCGGGGCGACACCCCCCCGGCGCTGGTGCTGACGAGCCCCCGCAGCCGTGCCCGGCTCACCGCGGAGCTCGCCGGCCTGCACGCCGACCGCGTCGACGAACGGCTGTCCGAATGGGACTACGGCGACTGCGAGGGCCGCACCACCCCCGAGATCCGCGAGACGACCCCGGGCTGGACGGTGTGGACCCACCCGTGCCCGGGAGGCGAGGACGCCGAACAGGTCGGCGCGCGGGCCGACGCCGTGCTCGTCGACGCCCGCGCGGCGACGGCCGGGGGCGACGTGGTCCTCGTCGGGCACGGGCACTTCAGCCGGATACTCGTGGCCCGCTGGATCGGGTTGCCCGCGACGCAGGGCGTCCACTTCGCGATGGAGGCACCGTCCTGGGCCGTGCTCGGCGACGAGCGCGGCGTGCCCCGGCTGGACCACGTCAACCTGAGGGCCCTCTCGTGACCGTCCGGGAGATCCGCCGCGCGGACGTACCCGCCGTCGTCGGCCTCGTCCGGGAGCTGGCCGAGTACGAGCGCGCCCTCGCCTCGTGCGACCTCACCGACGACCAACTCACCGCTGCCCTGTTCGGACCGGCCCCGGCCCTGTTCGGACACGTGGCCACGGCCGGGTCCACAGACGGGTCCACGGAGGACTCCACCGTGGATGGTCCGGTGGTCGGCTGCGCGCTGTGGTTCCGGAACTTCTCCACGTGGCGCGGGGTGCACGGGATCTACCTCGAGGACCTTTACGTGAGTCCGGCGCACCGGGGCCGCGGGCTGGGTCGCGCGCTGCTCGCGGCGCTGGCCGCCGTGTGCACCGAGCACGGCTTCGGGAGGCTGGAGTGGTCGGTGCTGGACTGGAACACCCCCGCCGTCGACTTCTACCGC
>JAJAZD010000164.1 GCA_026785945.1 Pseudonocardia sp.
CGGGGGGGGGGGGGGGGGGGGGGGGTGCTTATTTATTTTCCGGCGGGCTTGGGTGTGGGGTGTTTGTTGGGTGGTGGGGGGGGGGGGGGGGGGTGGTGGGGGGGTTGGGGGGGGGGGGGGGGGGGGGGGGGGGCGTCCACCCCCGCCCCCCCCCCCCCCCACGGCGAGGGCGAACTCCCGGATCTTCTCCCGACCGACGCGGTACGGAGCCGTCGGGGGCAGTGCTCTGCCGACGAACGCCGTGTTGATACCCCGAGACGGGTCGACGGCCACGCTCAGCGCGTCTCGCGGTGTTCGCGGTGGATGCCGCAGTTCGGGCAGAACTTCTTGATCGCAAGCCGGTCGGGGTCGTTGCGCCGGTTCTTCTTGGTGATGTAGTTGCGGTGCTTGCACTGTTCGCACGCCAGCGTGATCTTCGGCCGGACGTCCGTGGCCTTACCCATCGCGGGTGCCTCCTGCTGCATCTGTTGAGAGTCGGACTGGTAGCGGTGGCCGGACTTGAACCGGCGACACAGCGATTATGAGCCGCTTGCTCTACCAGCTGAGCTACACCGCTTCGCGAGGCTGGTCACACCCAGTTCGCTGAGCCCCTTTACGGAATCGAACCGTAGACCTTCTCCTTACCATGGAGACGCTCTGCCGACTGAGCTAAAGGGGCGGCCCGCCACCCGGGTGGTCACTCCCGGACGGCCGGAGTTGATGCTACACAACCCCGCGACCCGTCCGGAGATCGGTGTCCGCCGGACCCCCGGGCCCGGACGTCGCCCCTGCGGGGTGAGGGCCGGGAGCAACTCTTACCCCGCGGACCCGACCCGGACCCGACCCCGGACCGACGGCACGACGTGATCGTCCGATGCCGGGACGGGAGCCTCAGGGCGAGTCTCGAGTCATGTTCTTCGACACCTCGCACATCGCCATCGAAGCCGACCACCACCGCCGGGAGCTGCTCGCCGACGCCGCGAACTTCCGGCTCGCCCGCCTGGCCCGCGCCGCGCGACCGCGCGTGGAGCCGGTACGTGCACCCGTCCGCGCTGCCACACGGGCAGCCGTACGTGCCACCGTCGGGCAGGAGCGCGACAGTGACCGGCGCAACGACGCCGCGGATTGTCGGTACGCCGTGTCACGATGACCGGCGTGGCACGACTGGGGGTCGGGATCGAGCTGGTCGGGCGTCGACACGAGGTGTCGGCGCTCGGCGCCGCACTCGATCGTGCCGCCGCCGGACGGCCCACGGGGGTGTTGCTGTCAGGGGACGCCGGGGTGGGCAAGTCCCGGCTCGTGGGCGAGGCGGCCGAGCGCGCGACGGCGGCGGGCTTCACGGTCCTGGTCGGGCGATGTCTGGACTCCGCCGCATCCCTGCCCTACCTTCCGTTCACCGAGATCGTCGCGCAGCTCGCCGCCGTCCGTCCCGAGCTGCTCGACGCCCACGCCGAGCTCGGCAGGCTGCTCACCGGCGGCCGCACCACCGACCGCCTGGCCGCCGAGGACCGTGAGCTCGGCCAGCTCCGCGTGTTCGACGCGATGCTATCCGCGCTCGACGCGCTCGGTACGTCCGGCCCCGCGCTGATCGTGGTCGAGGACCTGCAGTGGGCCGACCGCTCCAGCCGCGACCTGTTGGTGTTCCTCCTTTCCCGGCTCACCGCACAGCGCCTCGTCGTGCTGGCCACCTACCGCACCGACGACATGCACCGCCGCCACCCGCTGCGTCCGGTGCTGTCGCAGCTGCTGCGGCTGCCCGCCGTCGAGCGGGTGGAGCTGGCCCCGCTCGACGCGCCCCGCGCGCTGGAGCTGGTGCGTCTGCTGGCCGACGGAAGCCTGCCCGAGCCGATGCTGCGGCGCGTCGCGCAGCGCAGCGAGGGCAACGCGTTCTTCGCCGAGGAGCTCGTCTCGGCGTCGTCGGACGGTCTCCCGCACGGTCTGGCCGAGGTGCTGATGGCCCGGGTCGAGGCCTTGGCCCCGAGCACCCAGCAGGTTCTGCGGATCGCGTCGGTGGCGGGCCGTCGCGTGCGCCATGACCGGCTCGCGGCCGTCTCCGGTCTGCCGAACGACGAGCTGGAGCAGGCGCTGCGCGACGCCGTCACCCACCACGTGCTCGTCGCCGACACCGGTGAGCCCACGGGTGCCGACGCCTACGTGTTCCGCCACGCCCTGCTGCGCGAGGCCGTGTACCGCGAACTGCTGCCCGGGGAGCGGAGCCGGCTGCATGCGGGTTACGCACAGCTGCTCGCCGATGACCCCGGCGAGCCCGGCGCCGCCGCGGAGCTGGCACACCACGCACTGGCCGGGCACGACCTGCCGCGGGCGCTCGGGGCGTCGGTCCGCGCCGCGCGGGAGGCCAGCGACCGGGAGGCACCCGCGGAGATGCTGCTGCACACCGAGCGCGCCATCGGCCTGTGGGCCGCGGTCCCCGACGCCGAGGCCGTCGCGGGCGTCGACGAGGGCACGCTCACCCGCTGGGCGGCCTGGGGTGCGAGCGCCACCGGCGATCCCGACCGCGGCATCGCGCTCGCCCGCCGGGCCCTCGAGCTGGCCGACGAGCGGGGTGACCCGGTGCTCACCTCGGCGATCGGCCGGCGGTACACCCTGCGGCTGCTGGAGCTGAGCGGCCGCGAGCAGGAGGCCCTGGTGGCGGCGCGGCGCGCGCTCGACCTCGTGGCCGGCGGGCCCGCGTCGGCCGATCTGGCCTGGGCGCACGCCGTGCTGGCCCGCGTGCTGTGCCGGTTGGACCGCTGGCC
>JAJAZD010000165.1 GCA_026785945.1 Pseudonocardia sp.
AGTACTTGTTGGTCAGCATCGACCCGGTGGCCTCGAGAACCGCGCGCGAGACGTAGTTCTCGGACGCGATCAGGCGTACGCAGTTGCGCTGGCGCTCGGTCTCGGCGACCACCATGTCCGCGACCTCGGGGTCGGCGCTCCGCAGGTCCGGGTCGCTGGTCATGGCGGATCTCCTTAGGGGGTCACGGCGGCGTCGTAGCGGGCGAGCACGAGCCTAGCCACCTCGGGGGCGTCACCCAGCGGGGCGCTGGTGACGTCGGCCCCGGCGTCGCCCAGCTGGTCGGCGAACCGCCCGGGGAACAGCAGGTAGGTCGCCACCGCGACGTGAGGCGCGCCGCCGGCCCGGAGTGCGGCGACAGCGTCCTCCACGGACGGCGTCGCTGCCGACGCGAACGCCGGCTCGACCGCCCACCAGCCGCGCGTACGCCAGCGGGCGGCGAGCGTCCGTACGCCGTCCACGGCCGCCGCGTCGGTCGACCCCGCGGCGGCCAGCACCACGGCGGTGCCCGGGTCGCCGGGGTCGATGCCTGCCTCGGCGAGGCGGCGTTCAAGGGCGTTCAGCAGCAACGGGTCCGGGCCCAGCACGTCGGCCTGAACGGCTCTCCCGCCCGTCGCCGCGATGGCGGCCGGGATGTCGACGCCGCTGTGGTAGGCGGCACCCAGCAGCAGCGGGACCACCACTGCCGGCCCGGAGTGCCGCTGGACACCCTCGAGCACTTGTGAGAGCTCGGGCTCGGCGTGGTCCAGGTAGCTCTCGACCACATCGAGCCCTGGCCGCTGCCGCCGCACCTCCGCCAGCAGGGCCCGGGTGACCTGTGTCGCGGCCGGGTCGCGGCTGCCGTGGGCGACCGCCACGAGGGGCGGCCCGCTCACCCCAGGACCGCGTGCAGATCCACCACAGTGCCGATGACGATAACGGCCGGTGGCTGCACGTCACGCTCGCGCGCCAGCTCGGCGATGGTCTCGAGGGTGCCCACTGTGGTGCGTTCCCGCGGCGTGCACCCGGACTCCACGATGGCGACCGGAGTGCCGGGGGGCCTGCCATGCCGGATCAGCCCGGCGGCAGCCTCGGCCAGCCCGCTGACACCCATGAGCAGCACGAGGGTGCCCTCGAGGGCGGCCAGTGACCCCCAGTCCAGCCCTTCGTGCCCGGAGGCGACCGTGACCTGTCGCGACCGTCCCCGGTGGGTCACCGGGATCCCGGCCGCCGCGGGGACCGCGAACGCGCTGGTCACCCCGGGGACGACCTCGACGTCGACACCCGCCGCGATGCAGGCCAGGGCCTCCTCCCCGCCGCGGCCCAGCACGAACGGGTCCCCTCCCTTGAGCCGAACCACCCGTCGACCGGCCCGGGCGTGCTCGACGAGCAGCTGGTTGATCTGCTCCTGCTGGACCGGGTGGCGCCCGGAGGTCTTCCCGACGTCGACGACCTCGACGCCCTCGCCCAGCTCGTCGAGGAGGGCACGCGGCGCGAGGCGGTCGACGACGACCACGTCGGCCTCGGCGAGCCGCCGCCGCCCCCGGGTCGTGATGAGGCCCGGGTCGCCGGGGCCACCCCCCACCAGCGCCACGTGTCCCGTGCCGGTGCGGTGGTGGCGCACCGGGAGGCCGCCCGTGTCGAGCGCCACGGAGACGGCGTCGCGCAGCGCGCGGGCCCGTCTGGGGTCACCCCCAGCGGTGACTGCGACCGTGACCGACCCGGCACGCGCGACGGCAGGGACCCAGGCAGCGGACCGGGAGGCGTCGTCCGCCCTGACGCACCACACGCGTCCAGCTTCCGCGTCGGCGGCGACCCGGTCGTCGGTGGACCGGTCGCCCGTTGCCGTGTGGACCAGCCAGGCGCCCTCGAGGTCACCCTGGGCGTAGTCGCGGTCGAGCCAGGTCACCGTTCCCGCGTCGACCATGTCCCGCACGTCCTCGCAGGCGAAGGGAGCGACGAGGACGACATCGGCGCCGGCGGCGACCAGCCCCGCCGTACGTCGAGCCGCCACCGGGCCACCGCCGACCACCACGGCCCGGCGCCCCGCGAGGTCCATCGTCAGCGGGTAGCACGGGCTCATGCTGAGCCGACAACGTGGATGCCGCACTCGGACTTGTTCCGGCCGGCCCAGCGCCCGGAGCGGGCGTCGTCGCCGGTCGTTCCTGCGGTCGTCGGCTGGGTGCACGGGAAGCAGCCCACCGACGTGAAGCCGTCCTCGAGCAGCGGGTTGGTCAGGATGGCGTGCCGCTCGACATAGGCGTCCACGTCGGCCTGGGTCCAGCGGGCGAGCGGGTTGACCTTGACCTTGCCGTTGCGGCGGTCCCAGTCCACCACCGGCGTGCGGGAGCGGGAGAGCGAGTCGTCGCGGCGCAGGCCGCTTCCCCACGCGTCGTACCCGCCGAGCGCCCGGTCCAGCGGCACCACCTTGCGCAGCGAGCAGCACCGGTCGGGGTTGCTCGCGAACAGGTGCCGGCCGTGCTCGGCGTCCTGCTCCGCGACGGTGCGTTCGGGCTGGACGGTGACGAGGCTGATGCGGCCGCGGTAGGTGGCCGCCACCGCGTCGCGCATCGTGAGCGTCTCGGGAAAGTGGTAGCCGGTGTCGAGGAACACCACGTCGGTGCCCGGTGCGTGGCGTGCGACCAGGTCGATCAGCACGGCGTCGGCCATCGAGGACGTGATCGCGAACCGCGAGCCGAAGGTCCGCGCCGCCCAGGTGATGACCGTCTGCGGCGAGGCGTCCTCCAGTCGCCAGGCCGCCCGGCGGGAGAGGGCTTCGCGGTGCTCGGCGAGGCTGTGCGCCGGTGCGTACGCGGGCATGGGGCTGATCAGGGTCGCGCTGCTCATGACCCCACCACCAGACCGACGAGCTTGAGGGAGAAGACACGGGTGCAGGAACGGCAGTGCCAGGCTCCTCCGGTGCCGTGGGCGGCCGGCTCCTGCTCGTGCGGCCGCAGGTCCTCCTCGCCGCAGAACGGGCAGTAGAACGGCACCGCCCTCGCGTCCGTCATCTCGACCTCATCTGAGGGCCGCCTCGTCGGCTCGGGCGACCCACTGGGCGAAGCGCTCCCCGAGGCTGCGCTCGTCGGCGAAACGCCGGACGACGCGCTCGACGTAGTCGGCCAGGTCGTCGGCACTGACCTTGTGGCCGCGCAGCTTGCGACCGAACCCGGCGTCCAGGCCCAGGCCACCGCCGAGGTGGACCTGGAAGCCCTCGACCTGGGTGCCGTCGGGCTGCGTCACGAGCATGCCCTTGAGACCGATGTCCGCGGTCTGGATGCGCGCGCAGGAGTTGGGGCAGCCGTTCACGTTGATCGTCAGCGGCAGGTCACCGGCGTCGTTGATGTCCGGGAGTCGCATCTCGAGCTCGTCGACCAGCTTGGCCCCGCGCGCCTTCGTCTCGACGATGGCCAGCTTGCAGAACTCGATCCCGGTGCAGGCCATCGTGCCGCGCCGGAAGGTGCTGGGGCGGGCCCGCAGACCGAGACCGGCGGCCGCGTCTACCAGGGACTCGACCCGGTCGGCCGCGACGTCGAGGACCACCAGCTTCTGGTGCGGGGTCGTGCGCACCCGGGTCGAGCCGTGCGCCTCGGCGATGTCCGCCAGCCGCACCAGGGTCGTGCCGGAGACCCGGCCCACCGTGGGGGCGATCCCGACGTAGTAGCGGCCGTCGCGCTGGCGGTGCACGCCGACGTGGTCGCGGGCACCGTAGGGGACGGGCGGCGCCGGACCGTCGACGAGGGCTCGCCCGAGGTACTCCGTCTCGAGCACCCCCCGGAAGCGCTCGGCGCCCCAGTCCGAGACCAGGAACTTGATGCGGGCGCGCGTACGGAGTCGCCGGTAGCCGTAGTCACGGAACAGTCCCACCACTGCCGCCCACACATCGGGCACCTCGGAAAGGGGCACCCACGCGCCGAGCCGTTGAGCGAGCATCGGGTTGGTCGAGAGGCCGCCGCCGACCCACAGGTCGAAGCCCGGGCCGTGGTCGGGGTGCACCACCCCGATGAACGAGATGTCGTTGACCTCGTGCTCGACGTCCTGCACCGGCGAGCCGCTGATGGCCGTCTTGAACTTGCGCGGCAGGTTCGAGAACTCCGGCGAGCCGATGAACCGGGCGTTGATGGCGTCGATAGCGGGCGTGCCGTCGAGGATCTCGTCGGCGGCGATGCCCGCCACCGGGGAGCCGAGGATGACCCGCGGAGTGTCTCCGCACGCCTCGGTCGTCGACAGGCCGACTGCCTCCAGCCGGCGCCAGATCTCCGGGACGTCCTCGATGCGGATCCAGTGCAGCTGGACGTTCTGGCGGTCGGTGACGTCGGCGGTGTCCCGGGCGAACTCCTTAGACACCTCGCCCACGACACGCAGCTGCTCGGTGGTCAGCCGCCCGCCGTCGATGCGGACCCGCAGCATGAAGAACTCGTCGTCGAGCTCGTGCGGCTCGAGCACTGCCGTCTTGCCGCCGTCGATGCCGGGGCGGCGCTGGGTGTAGAGACCCCACCAGCGCATCCGGCCGCGCAGGTCGGCGGGGTCGATCGAGGAGAAGCCCTGGTGGGCGTAGATGTTCTCGATGCGGGCGCGGACGTTGAGGCCGTCGTCGTCCTTCTTGACGCGTTCGTTCGGGGTGAGCGGCTCGAGGTGGCCGAGCGCCCACTGGCCCTGGCCCTTGTGCGCGCTACGTCGTGGCGGGGCGGTTGTCTCGGCTGGTGCGGGTGCCTTTGGCGGTGGCATGTCAGGGTCTCCGACTCGGGGAGGCACGAGGTACCACGCCGAGGAGCGCTGACGGGAGGACGGTCAGGACCGGCGGGAACCGCGCGCCGGGGACAGGGGCGGCGGGGTCAGCCGCGCATACAGACCGCGCTCGACACGTGGCCGAAGTCCACGTGGAGCCGTGCGACGAGAGGCGCACCGGTGCAGGTCATGGATTCAGGGTGGCACGGGAGGCTGGAGCGCCGACTCCTGAGACAACACTGTCCCACCATCCGGACACCGGTCAAGGGAGGGCGGGGCGCCATGAGCTCCACCAGGCGGCGGGCCCTGCCTCGTCCGCCGTGGTGAGCTCCTTGGCCAGCCGGTCCATCGCCGCGTCGACCCGCCGGTCGGCCCCGCGGGCGGTCTCGACCTCGGCCACGAACACCTCGACCGTGGCCGGCTCCCGGGTCAGCGCGCGCAGCACGTCGAGGGCGTCGACGTTGCCCGAGCCCTCCCGAAGTGTTGCGGGCG
>JAJAZD010000166.1 GCA_026785945.1 Pseudonocardia sp.
CCCCCCCCCCCCCCCCCCCCCCCCCCCGGGGGCCCCCGGGCGCGTCGGCTCCCGCCGCCGACGAGGGCGCCGGGGCGGTGGCCTGCTCGATCGGCGCGGCCCGCCCGGGGCGCGGCGGGGTGGCCGCGGCCTCGGGTCGGGTGAGCTGCCCAATCGTCATGATTCGATCATACGTTCGAACACCGACAGTTTCAGTACCCGGCGACGAACGGTCCCATCTGCGAGCCCGACGACCCCCGGCTACCCGACCTGCGGTGTCCGGCGGTCCCGACGCTTTCGGTGCTGAGCCGCATCGCACAAGCTCTCGATGCCGAGCCCGCGGTGGCTTCTCGGACCGACGTGGCGTGGTCACGAGCCCGCTCCCGGTGGCGGATCGGCATCACGATGTGAGCGAGTTCGGCCTCGATCTCGGCGATGCTGGGCAGGCTAGACGCCAGCTCCCTCGGGCAGCGGCGTGGTGACGGCCGTCGTCCACTCGGCGACGCCGATCGGCGCGGCGTAGTTGCGCAGGGCGTACTCCGCCACGACGTCGTTCTTGGTCCTGCAGAGCAGGAGACCGATCGTGGGGTTGTCGCCGGGGCCCGCGAGCATGTCGTCCACCGCCGCCTGGTATAAGCCGAGCTGCCCGAGGAATGCCGGGTCGAACTTCACGGACTTGAGCTCAATCACCACGTAGCAGTGCAGGGGAACGTGGTGGAAGAGCAGGTCGCAGAAGAACTCGTCGCCGGCCAGCTCGAGCCGCACCTGACGGCCGACGAACGCGAACCCCTGGCCGAGTTCCAGCAGGAACTCGCGGACGTGATCGACGAGCCCCTGCTCCAGGTCCCGCTCGCGGCGGGTCTCCGACGCGCTCAGGAAGTCGAACAGGTACGGGTCGCAGGTGGCCTGCTGCGCGAGATCGGAGTCGTCGTCGGGCAGGGTGCTGGAGAAGTTGGTGATCGCCCGGCCGACTCGCTCGTGCAGCCGACTGTCGATTCCGCGCAGCCTGACCGGCACCGAGCCGACACACACCATCCGGCGGCCCCAGCGGGCCCACCCCCGGCGACTGACTCACCCCGAACGGACAAACCGCAGAACTGTCAGCGGCCGACCATCCACGCCCGAAAACAATCAAACGATCATCATCGCAGCAAACGATCACCCACTATCGGGCGGTGGATCGAGGCTCGGGACTGCGTGGTGGTCAGGGTTTCGGTCGTCATCTCGGTGTGGTCAGCGGATTCACGGTGAAGGTGATCCGGGAATCGACCGGCCTCACCCAGGCCGCGCTGGCCGAGGGGCTGCAGGTGGACCTGTCTACGGTCCAGGCATGGGAGAGCGGCCGGCGGCCGCTGACCGCGCTGCGGTCCCTCGACCTCGCGCGGTTGCGTGCCGAGCTGATGGCGGCAGGAGCGTCGCCGGTGGCCGTCGAGGTCCTGCGCGACAGCTCGACGCGGACCTGACGATCTCGGCGGCGGTTCAGACGGGCGGAGCGGCGTCGTCGGCGATCGGGCATCCGCTCGCGCAGAGCGTGCACCGCCGGGACCTGACGAACCTGATCACCTGGCCGTTCACCGGCAACCTGCCGGCACGGCTCGCCGGACTACCGCGGCCAACGGGCCGTCGCGGCCCGGTTGCGGACCGCCCCGTGCTGGGCGCGGAGGAACGGGACCGGTTCTTCGACCACCTGTTGCGGATGGCCGGCTCCTGCCGGTCCGAGGCCGACGCAGTGCCACGGCGGCAGGCGATCTACCTGCTCGGCTTCGACTGTCGAGACTCGTCGGGGCGGTGGCTCCGCGACGAGCACCGCGCAGCGGCGCACGCGGTGGGCCGCAGCGAGAGCGTGCAGTCGTGGGTGTCGGTGCGGTCTTCAGCGGTCGCTCTCGCCCAGGACGGCGACCGTGATCCGCTGGAATGGTTCGTCACCCGCGGCCTTGTCGACGAACGACAGGAGATCGCGAACCTCAACTACGGGGCCTACTGGGTCGGCGAGATCGACCGTACCTACGTCGACGACGGGTTCATGACCGATCAGCGATCGGGCCGCTGGCCAGGGGTACGGCTAGTGCAGCGTCTGACGGCCCGGCTGGACGTGCGCTCCCCGCATTTGATGCTGAACGCGCACACGCTCTGGGCGATGGTCCTGGCGCGACCGCGGATCCTGCAGGACCAGCCCGAACTCCGTGCGGCAGCGGCCGCGCGCATCGAGCAGGTGCTCGACGCACCGGAGGTGCCGAACCGGACGCGGCAAGAGCTGGCGAGCGTGGGTTACGCGGTCCGTTTGGCCGGCGGGTGAGGCAGGATCGGCGGCGTGGATGACGGTGACGCGGTGGGGCTCGCGGGATTCGCGTTCGAGCTGGGGATACTCAAGCGGCTGCGCCGGACCGGTTGGTCCCACGCCGGGATCCGCGACGCGGAGTCCGTCGCCGAGCACAGCCTGCGGGTGGCGCAGCTGGCCGCGCTGGTCGCCGCTGAGGAGGGAGCCGACCCGGCCCGGGCGGCGCTGCTGGCGATCTGGCACGACTCGCAGGAGACCCGCACCGGCGACCTCCCCCATACCGCGCGGCCGTACCTGGCCGGCCGGATCGACGCGGAGGCGGTCACGGCGGATCAGGTGGCGCGGTTGCCGGAGGCCGCAGCGAAGACGGTGCGCGAGGCGGTGGCCGAGTACGAGGCGCAGGCCTCGCCGGAGGCGCGGTGCGCTCGGGACGCGGACAAGCTTGAGTGTCTCCTGCAAGCGGTGGAGTACCGGGCGGGCGGCAACGCGGGTGTCGAAGGCTGGATCACGTCCTCGCAGGATTCTCTGCGCACCGACGCGGCCATCCGGATCGCCGACGCTGCGATGCAGACGTCTCCGCTGGCCTGGCGTGATCGGTAGCAGCCTGGCGACGCGCACTCTCCCTCGCAGCTCAGCGGCGCTCGAGGACCCACACAATGCCGAGAACGAGGCCTTCCACAGTCGGGCGTCTGCGGGTTCGGCCCCAGCGCTTTGTGGTCTCGGCCACCTCATGCGCCACGACTGCTGGCGTGGGAGCAACAGGTACGCCGTGAGAGGCTGATCATGGATGGGGTGTTGCGATGACAAATTTGGCACGTGCCGGTGGGATGGCGCCCGCACGACGACCCTGGGTCGCCGGTGCAGATCGATCCGGACCTGCGCCACGGACGGTCGAGCAGGTTCGCTGGGCGCTGGCGTACGAGACGTCGCTCCAGGCCGCCTGACCGTGCCCGTCCGGCCGGCGGCGCCCGGCAGGCACTACAAGCCGGCAGCTGTCCGTCTCTACCTCGACGCCGACGTGCTCGGCCTCGCGCACGTGATCGCCGGGCTGCGTCATGCGGGGGCCGAGTGCACCGGCGATCTCGAATCCGCCGCCCCGGAACCGCCCGATGCAGCCGTCAGGTCGTGTCGGCGGCCGTCATGGCAGTGAAGCGCTCGGCGATCCTCTCCACGTCGGCGGCGGCGCCGTCTCCGAAGACGGCGAGGTCGGTGAGCCGGCGGAACCGTTCGACGTAGCCGGCGACATCGTGGGGGCGGTCGAGAAAGCAGGTGCCGAAGTCGGTGCCCACGATCACGGCATGGTCGTCGTAGACATCGAAGTCGGTGCGGGGGAACAGGTCGGTGGGCTGCGACGAGGGGATGATCCCTATCCTGACCCGGCCTTCGGAGCCGGTGCGGCACAGGGTCGCGAGGTAGTCGAGCTGCTCGACCATCAGGTCGAGAGAATCGACGTGCCAGATCAGCGCGCCCTCGGTGATCACCTGAGTGACGCGCAGCGCGGGATCGGCGAGGCGGCGTTGGCGAACGGACAGCCGGTCTCGCAGGTTCGCTTCGAGGACGTCTCCGGTCTGGCCGCCCGCGGTGAACACGGCCCTCGCGTAGCGCTCGGTCTGCAGCAGCCCGGGGACGAGGGTGCAGGTGAACGTGGCGACGTGCTCGGCGGCGGAATCGATCTCGGCGTAGCGGCGTTGGCTGGTCGCGGTCCCCGAGCGCAGGACGACGACGCGAGAGGCCGCGCCGGAGCGCAGGTCCTCGGCCAGCCGGATGGCCCCGGCCGCGGTGTCGCTGTCGCGCAGGCCCAGTGCCTCGACGAGCACCCCGACCTTGTCGGGCGACGGCCGGATGCGGCCGTTGAGGTAGCGGGAGACCGTCGCCTCCGAGATCCCCGAGCGGCGGGCGACCTCAGCCGGCAGCAGACCGCTCTCGGCGACCAGCATTCGCAGGGTGTGTGCGAGATCGGCGTGGCCGGGACTGCTCATGGACCTCTTTCAGGCGGTGACTCGCCGGTGGAACTCCGGGTGTGCGTCCCACCTTGTGGTAAACGGAATGGCTGCCGACCATACGGCCACTGCCAGAGCCCGGTACACCCCGACATCAGGACCGGTCACGGCCTGGGCGCCGAGGAAGTGACCCACAGAGTCGTACACCATGCGCGCCACGTGCTCCCGGTCGATCACTCAGAAGTCGGGGACATCATGCAGATCGGGCCGGTCCGGCACGATCCGGATGTCCTCACCCGCTTCGACGTTGTTGCGGAATCCCCACTCGAACTCGTAGCGCTCGTAGTCTGACGGCCCATCCGCGCCCAGGATGTGGACGGGGGCGCCCACGTCGTGACGGGTGGCGGTCGGACCCGTCTCGGACGTGTGGTTCGACCAAGGCTTGACCAAGGTCGGCTACGAGATGCCGCTCAACCGCCCCTCCTGCGATCAGAACCCACTGCGCCCGCTCACGAAGATCGACGCTGAGCCGTGGAGGCCGGAGACGCAGATCCCAGCAAGACCCAGGTCGACGCCCGCAGGCCCCGATACCTTTTGCACCGGGGCCCGCGAGGAGTCAGTCGGTCAGCGGCGGTAGGACGGCTGGGTCTGGACGTTCAGCTCGTCGAACCGTACGGCGCCGGCGCCGGCCAACCTGGAGTCGACGATCCGCAGGATGTCGAGGCCCTTCTGGATGTCGGAGGAGTAGATGTAGCCGTTGTACCAGTACGCCGACCACGAGCCGCCGAGCACGAGGCTCTCCTTCGAGAGCGGCCCGCGCTCCCAGTAGCCGATCTCCACCGGCTTGGCCGAGTCCGTGAAGTCCCACACCGAGATGCCGCCCTGGTACCAGGCCTGCACCATGATGTCCTTGCCGCGCACCGGGATCAGCGAGCCGTTGTGGGCCACGCAGTTCTCGGTGTCGGCCTGCACCCTCGGGATCTTGAAGTAGCTGCGGAAGGTCAGCGCGCGGTCGTCGCCGGAGCCGGTGATGTCGTAGATGCCGTCGGCGCCGCGCAGCGGCCCGGTGGCGGCGTTGCAGGTGGGCGCGCCGCCGCCGCCGAGCTCGTCGGTGAAGACGACCTTTGTGCCCTCGTTGTTGAAGGTGGCCGAGTGCCAGAACGCGAAGTTGACGTTGTCCTGGACACGCTCGATGACCCGGGGCGCCACCCGGTCGGAGATGTCGAACAGCACGCCGTCACCCATGCAGGCGCCGGCCGCGATGTCCTTGGACGGGTAGGCGGTGATGTCGTGGCAGCCGGAGGTGGCCGACCGGACGCCGCCGCCGACGTTGCCGCCGTCGGGGAACAGCACCGGCTCGGCGACCACCGCGGCGGCCGCGGGGTTCCCGACCGGCACCTCGACGATGGAGATCTTGTCGTGCGGCGGCTGGCAGTCGGCCAGTGCCACGTTCGGCGCGTAGGACGAGACGTAGAGGTAGACCGACTTCCCGTCCTTGCCCGGCACCAGCGTGTGGGTGTGCGAGCCGCAGTCGGTCTCCACCGCCTTGACGTAGCGCGGGTTCGCCGGGTCGCTGACGTCGAAGATCTTGATGCCCTCCCAGTACGGGAGTGCGGGGCTGTTCTGTGGGGTGGCCGTGCAGGAGTCGTCGCTCCAGCGCGAGTCGGTGGACAGGAACAGCAGGTTGCCCGAGATCGACACGTCGTTCTGGGAGCCGGGGCAGAGCACCTGGCTGACGATCTTCGGCTTGCGCGGGTTCTTGATGTCGTAGACGACGAAGCCGTCGTAGTTGCCGACGAAGGCCAGGTTGCCCTGGAACGCGGCGTCGGTGCCGAAGGAGTTGGGGCCGTCGAACGGCGCCTGCTTGGGGATGTTCGCGAGCTGGCGCATGTTGGCGCTGCTCACGATCTCGTCGACCCCCGGGGCGCCGGCCTGTGCCGGCGGTGCGACGACCTCCCCGCCGGCCACCTCCGGAGCCACGACGTCGGGGCCGGGTACCTCGGCGGGGAGCGCGGCGCCCGCCGCGACCGGGGACGGGCCGACCAGTGCCACCGTCGTCGCGATGACCGCCACGACGACAGCTCTGCCCCGAACCCACTGACGACTGTCCGATACGCGCATGCCACGCCCCTCCCGCAACCCCGAGTACCCAGCGGTAACCGAGTACGAAGGGGACTTTGCCAACACTCGGCTGTCCCGAACACCCCATCCGTGCCACCATCACCCGACTGGTCCAACCAGGGGTGACGATCAGGTTGCTGTTCGTAGCGAGGAGGTCGGATGGTCAGGCCATCCAGGTGGTGGGTGATCGGGCTGCTCACGGTGGCGGCGGTACTGCCCTCCTGCGGAGCGCCGGCCCCCCCGGACGCCGGGCCTCCGGTGCTGGTGCCAGGACGTCCCGGAGAGCCCGCCCGGTCCATGCCGGGCGCCGAGGCCGCGCAGCGGCGCGCGCCGGTGCCGGTCTCGCCCGCCGACCTGCTCTACGTCGAGCGGATGATCCCGCACCACGAGCAGGCGCTGACCATGGCGGCGCTGGCTGCGGGCCGCGCGGCCGACCCGCAGATCGTGGCGCTCGCCGAGCGGATCAACGCCTCGCAGGCACCGGAGATCGCGGTGATGCAGGCGTGGCTCGAGCGCCAGGACGCGCTCGGGCACCCGCACGACGAGGACCCGGACGGCGGGCACCCGCACGACGGCAGCGGTATGCCCGGCATGGCCACCCCCACCCAGCTCGACGCCCTGGCGGCTGCCGGCGGCCCGGAGTTCGACCGGCAGTTCGTCGAACTGATGACCGCCCACCACCTGGGGGCGATCGCGATGGCCTCCGACGTGCTCGTCACCGGTACCGACATCACGGTGTCCGAGATGGCACAGGACGTGACGGTCACCCAGTCCGTGGAGATCGACCGGATGCGGGCGCTTCCGGCCGGATGATCGGCCCGAGCAATGCTTGGGTCCTGGAGGACCTGGAAAGGCCGTACCCCTTCGCCCCGGCGCCTGCCGAGAGCCGCTGCCAGGCCCGACGCGGGAGCCCGGCGATGAGCTCATCGGCGCGCAGCGATCCGGCGGCGGTCGGGACGCGGCGGTCACAGCCGATGGCCAGCACGTAGCCGACCTGCTGGAACTCGCACTCGGCGCGCAGCGCGGGTCGGCCCCGTAGACCTCCGGCCACGGCTCGTGCCAGGCGCCGCGATCTGCAACGTGAGCTCGATCGCCGCGACGATGCCGTGGACGGTCTCGCCGGCCTACGGGGCCGCGAAGGCCGCCCCGGAGCACCTCCCTGGCCTGCTGTGGGGCCTCTACGCGGCCACCCTGCCGGAGATCAAGAACAACACCGGGGCGAGCGACGGCGAGCTCGGTGCGGCGCTCGTGTCCGTAGGCCTGGCAGCCGCTCCGGCGATGTTCGTCCTGGGCCGTCTGCTCGACCGCTACGGCCGGCCGGTAGTCGTCGTGTCGCTGTGCCTGTTCGCGGTGGTGGCGCCTCTGCCGGCCTTCGCGACGTCGGTGCCGACGCTGGTGATCGCGCTGCTGCTGTTCGGGTTCGGGTCGGGCGCCTGCGACGTGGTGATCAACAGCATGTCGGCGACGGTCGAGGCGGAGACCGGTGAGCGGGTGCTCAACCGCGCCCACGCCCTGTTCAGCGTCGGGCTCCTGGTGGGCACCGTCGTCACCAGCGTGGCCCGGGCCACCGGGGTCGCGGCGTCGTGGCCGCTCGTGGTCCTCGCGGTCGTGACCGTGTTCGGCGCCGTCGCGCTCCGGACGCGGGTGCCGGCGCGGATCGTGCGGGCCAAGGACGAGACCCGCGACGTCACCGGACGCCGCCGGATCGACCCGGTGGTGCTCGGGTTGGGCCTCCTCGCCGCCCTGGCCGCTCTCGTCGAGAGCGGCGTGCAGCAGTGGAGTGCCGTGTTCCTGGAAGACGAGGTCGGGGCGCCTCCGGGGCTGTCCGGCCTGGCACCCGGCGTGTTCGCCGGTTCGATGGCGCTGGGCCGACTCGGCGGGCACTGGCTGGTGCGGTGATCGGCGTGACCGCCTCGATCGCCTACATCGGGTTGTTGCTCGGTCCCGTCGTCGTGGGTCAGGTTGCGAGCGCCGCCGACCTGCGTACGGCGATCGGCGCGCTGGTCGTGGTCTCGCTCGCGTTGAGCGTCGCGTCGCTGTGGATGCCTGCGGCCGCGAAGGACCCGCCCGGCTGACGCAGGGCACCGGGCTCCCGCTGCGGAACCGCCCTCGGATCGGAGGCCGCCGACGGCTGACCTTCCAACGCGGACGCGAGTTCTTCCTCGCCCTCCCAGGAGGCCAGAACCAGGCCGGCGACCTGATCGTCCACAGCGGCGTCGGCCAGGAGCCGCTCCAGCAGCAGGTCGTGGAGTCCGTGTTCAGCCTCGTCCATGCGCCCCCTTCGGCTGTGGTTGCGCCCACACTATGGACGTTCGGTCACCGGATGCACGACGGATGCCACGATCGGGTGATCTATCGGTGTTTCCCGGACCATCGGATGCGGACGGATGATCTTTCCTGCCGAGGTTCGGACTGGCGTGCATGGACAGTTCAAACGGAATGCCCGTGCGGTGGGCTCGTGTGTCCTCAATGGACGACATGACCTATGCATGACATTGGCTGAGATCGAGCCAGAACCGTCCAGTAGCTTCCAGCTGGCTCTGGTCGCGTTTCGGCAGCTCACAAGGCAACGACCGGATCTGCTGGACGATGACCAGACCTGAAGTCGAGCGACTGGGTCGTTCGCTGCCACGTGATCGCCGCGCCGGTGAACGGCGGTGACGTCGCGGGCGGGCGAACTGGGGCAGGATGGCGCGACGAGCGAGAGGTTGAGGAGGCATCATGCTGAAGTTCCTGCTGGGTGCGGCGGTCGGGTACGTGCTGGGCACCAGGGCCGGGCACGAACGATACGAGCAGCTCAAGCGCACCTACGAGCGCGTGGCCGCCAGCCCGGCCGTGCAGAACGCGGCCGGGACCGTGCGGGCGCGGGTCGAGGAGCGGGTGCGCAGCGTGCGGGGCAGCGCCGGCACCGCCGACACCGCCGGCAACGGTCACGCGCACTGACCGGGGCCGGTGAGCGGGGCGGGCGGTTCGTCCGCCCGGTCACGGTCGGCGAGGGGCGACCCGGCCGTCCGTCGTCACTGTGTGGCGGTGGCCTGCAGGAGGACCGCCTGGCCCGGGCTCAGGAGCGGAGCGGGCAGGCCGATGCGGGTCAGGGCCGAGCCGGGTAGCTCCAGCTCTTCGGCCAGCCAGGCGGGCTGGGCGACCCCGTTGACCGGCACCTCGCCGACCTCCGTGCGCACCCGCAGCCGGTAGCGCCGGGCCGGGTCGAGGCCGGGCAGGAGCAACCGGGCCGGGATCACGTCCACGGTGGTGGTGAGCCGGGCGTAGGTGAACACGGCGTCGTCGGCTCCGATGACGCCGTGCAGCAGCGCCCCCTCCCCCACGTGGTCGGCGCGGACGGTCACGCCGGAATGCAGGAGCCCGCGCAGCTCCCGGTACAGCGCGGCCCACAGCCGGAGCCGGTCGAGTTCGGCGGGGGAGGCCGACGCGAGGTCCCATTCGATGCCGGCGTGTCCGAACAGGGACGTGACCAGCCGGAACGTCAGGTCGTGGACGCGGCCCGTGGTCCACGACATCGGAGCGCCGACGTGCGCGCCGACCAGCTCGGGGGGCAGCAGCAGGCCCGTCCAACGCTGGATCGCCTGTCGTTCCAGGGGGTCGGTGGTGTCGGACGCCCAGATCCGGTCGGTGTGGCTGAGGATCGCCAGGTCGGCGCGGCCTCCACCGGACGCGCAGGACTCGATCTCGAGATCGGGGTGGCGGCGACGCAGCTCGTCGAGCATGCGGTGGACGGCCGCGGTATGCGCGTGGGCGCCGGGGGCACCGGCGTGGACGGGTTCGGCGACGTCACGGTTGTGGTCCCACTTGAGCGCGTCGAGGGCGTACTCGGTGACCAGCGCGTCGAGGGCACCGAGCACGTGCGCGAACGCCTCGGGTCGGGCCAGGTCCAGCACGTACTGCTGACGCTGCGGGCGGGGCAGCCGGCCGGGTTCGGCGAGCAGCCAGTCGGGGTGGGCCCGGGCCAGATCGGAGTCGAGCGAGATCATCTCGGGTTCCACCCACAGCCCGAACTGCATCCCGAGGCCGCGGACGTGATCCACCAGCGGGTGCAGGCCCGACGGCCAGACGGCCGGGTCGACCGTCCAGTCCCCGAGGGCGCTGGTGTCGTCGCGTCGGCCCGCGAACCAGCCGTCGTCGAGGACGAAACGCTCGACGCCCACGGCCCCGGCACGGTCGGCGAGCGCGGTGAGGCGGGTCAGGTCGTGGTCGAAGAACACCGCCTCCCAGGTGTTGAGAGTGAGCGGGCGGGGGTCGGTCGGGTGGTTCGGGCGGGCGCGGACGTGGGAGTGCAGCCGCGCCGACAGCCCGTCCAGGCCGGCGTCGGACCAGGCCGCGACAAGCGTCGGCGCGCGGTACCCCGATCCGGGTTCCAACACGATCTCGCTCGACGCCACGACCTCACCCCCGCCCAGCACCGCGGCGCCCTCGGGAACCCGCTCGGCGAGGTGGACGGAGTTCCCGCTGCACGCCACGTGCACTCCCCACACCTCGCCGTGTCCGAACCCGAACCCGGGCGTGCCCGCCACCAGCAGCGGCGTGCCGTCGTGCCCCGGGCGCCCGCGCCAGCTCTCCCGCGCGCGGATCCCGACGTGCAACGTCGAGCGCTGCGGCGACTGCTCCCGGCACCAGCGCCCCGCGAGGTCGAGCAGCTCGATGGCCCGCGCCGGCACGGGCAGCAGCGGCGTCAGCGCGTCGAGCACGTAGCGGGAGTCGCCGTCGTTGTGCAGCTCGGTGTCGACGAGGACCACCCCGGACGGCGTGAGCGCGACCTCGACGGTGACGCCGAGACCGGCCGCGTCGTCACTGGCCAGGACGGTCACCGACGACGGGGAGCGCGACACCGAGGTCACCACCCAGCGCGGGAACGCCCCCGCTCCCGCGCGGCCCGGACCGTGCCCGCGCACCGCGGGTCGACCCGGCCACCCGTCGGCCGCACCGGGCAGCACCGTCAGCGGCCACGGCACGTCGAGCGTCCCGAAGGGGACGCCGGGTGCCAGTGCCGCGACGACGCGTGCGGGGTCCGGAAGGTCGACGTCCGCCCCCCAGTGCACCACCCGCGGCAGGTCGGGGCCCGCCACGTCGAGCAGCACCGCCGCCCCGCCGGCCCGCAGCAGCACGGGCACGATGTTGGGATCTGTTGGCATCTGACTGACCTCCTGTTCGATGCTGTTGGAAAGTATTGACTTCTCGGAGCCGCTAGGCCATCGTTCGTTCATCTCGCGGCCGACCGCGCCGCCGTACCTCACTGCCGAGGAGATCTCATGACGCAACTCTGGCGTCGCCGGACCCTGGCCGCCTTGGCCGTCGCCCCGCTCGTCGCGCTGGCCGCCTGCGGCGGTGCCAGCACGGAGCCCGCCGACGGTGCCGCTCCCGGATCCGCCGACTGTGCGCCGACAGGCGGCCCGGTGAACCTGTCGTTCACCTCGTGGGTCCCCGGTGTCGAGGAGGCCGTCACACTCTGGAACCAGCAGAACCCCGACATCCAGGTGAAGGTCAACGACGTCCCCGCGGGCAACGCCGGCACGTACAGCAACCTGTTCAACCAGCTCAAGGCCGGTACCGCTCCCGACCTGAGCCAGGTGGAGTACGACTCGCTGTCGAGCTTCCGGCTGCAGAACGGGCTGGTCGACATCGCGGCGTGCGAGGGCGTCACCGACGCGCAGGCCAAGTTCGTGGACTGGACGTGGTCGCAGGTGCAGCTCGGCGACGACGGCGTGTACGCCGTGCCGCAGGACACCGGCCCGATGGCGCTGTACTACCGCAAGGACCTCTTCGACGCCGCCGGCATCGCGCCGCCCACCACGTGGGACGAGTACTACCAGGCGGCGAAGACCCTCGCCGCCGCGGACCCGGCCGTCAAGATCACGCACTTCCCGCAGCAGGACGCCAACTGGTTCACCGGCCTGCTCTGGCAGAACCAGGCGAACCTGTTCGACATCAGCGGCGACCAGCTCAGCGTCACCGTCGACAGCCCGGAGAGCCGGCAGGTCGCCGAGTACTGGCAGAAGATGATCGACGAGCAGCTCGTCGCGACGAACCTGCAGGGCTTCTCCCCCGACCTCTACGCCGCGTGGAACTCCGGCACCGTCGCGACCTGGGTGTCCGCGGCGTGGGGCTACTCCACCATCCGTGACAACGCGCCGGACACGTCGGGCAAGTGGGCGGTGGCGCCGATGCCGCAGTGGACCGCGGGCGCCAAGAACGCCGGCAACTGGGGCGGTTCCACCACCGCCGTCTTCGCCGGCACGGAGCACCCGGCCGAGGCCGCGAAGTTCGCGCTGTGGCTCAACACCGACCCGGCGTCGCTGGAGATCCTCAACAAGGAGGGCGGGCTGTACCCGGCGTCGTCCGACGCGCAGAGCCTGCCGGCGCTGTCCACCGGCGTCGAGTACTACGGCGGCGAGCAGATCTTCGACGTCTTCAAGGCCGCCTCCGGCGAGGTCGACACCGACTTCACCTGGGGCCCGACGATGACCGACACCTACCGGTTCCTCTCCGACGGCTTCACCGCGGCGCTCAACGGCCAGGGCACCCTGACCGACGCGCTCACCGCGGCCCAGACGCAGTCGGTGGACTCCCTCAAGGCCCAGGGCATCACGGTCGGCGGCTGAGCTCGATGGCCGTCCCCGTCACAGCTCCGCAGGGGTCACTCACCGCCGCCCCTGCGGGGTCGCCCCCGCAACGCCGCGCCGCCCGCCGGGCCGGCGGCCGGATCTGGCTCGTGTTCGTGCTCCCGTTCGCGGTCCCGTTCGTGGCCTTCTACCTCGCACCGATCGGGTACGCGATAACGCAGTCGCTGCTGCGCACGGAGCGCTCCGGAGGGATCTTCGGGCGGCCCCGGACGGTGTTCACCGGGCTCGACCAGTACGCGGCCGTGTTCTCCGACCCGGCCTTCCTGTCCGGTGTCGGGCGGATGCTGCTGTTCGGCGTCGTCCAGGTCCCGATCATGCTCGCGATCGCGCTGGCGCTGGCTCTGGTGCTGGACTCGGCGGTGGCGCGGCTCAAGAAGGTCTTCCGCATCGTCTTCTTCCTGCCCTACGCCATCCCAGGCGTGGTCGCGGCGCTGATGTGGGCGTTCCTCTACAGCCCGCAGCTCTCGCCGATCGTCAACGTGCTCGACGCGGTCGGCCCACGGCCCGACTTCCTCGGCTCCGAGGCGATCCTGTGGTCCATCGCCAACGTCGTGACCTGGACCTACACCGGGTACAACATGCTGATCATCTTCGCGGCGCTGCAGGCGATCCCACAGGAGCTCTCCGAGGCCGCGCGCAGTGACGGCGCGGGTGGCATCCGCACGGCGTGGAGCATCAAGATCCCGATCGTGCGGCCCGCGCTCGTGCTGACCGGCGTGTTCTCGATCATCGGCACGCTGCAGCTGTTCACCGAGCCGGTGGTGCTCCGCCTGATCTCCACCAACATCACCAGCGGTTACACGCCCAACCTGCTCGCGTTCTCGATCGCGTCGGGCAACAACTACCCCCTCGCCGCCGCGACGTCGGTGGTGCTGGCGATGGGCACGTTCGTCCTGTCGTTCGGGTTCTTCCGGCTCGCGCAGAAACGGGGCTGGTCATGACCACCACGACGGCGCCGGTCCGCCGCCCGACCGACGAGAGCCAGGTGTCGGTCGGGATCGCCATGGTGTTCCTGCTGCTGATGGCCGGCTACTTCCTGCTGCCGATCTACTGGCTCGTCGTCAACGCCACCAAGTCCCAACGCGACCTCGTGACGACCAACGGGTTCTGGTTCGGCGAGTTCCAGCTCGGGCAGAACCTCGCCGACCTCTTCGCCCGCGACGACGGCGTGTTCCTGCGCTGGGCGCTCAACAGCCTGCTCTACGCCGGGCTCGGTGCCGGCATCGGCACGGTACTGGCGGCGATGGCGGGCTACGGGATCGCCAAGTTCGACTTCCGGGGCCGCGAGCTGCTCTTCGGGTTCGCACTGGGCGGGGTGCTGGTGCCGGCGACGGCGCTGGCCCTGCCGCTGTTCCTGATGTTCGCCGGGGTCGGGCTGACCAACACGTTCTGGTCGGTGTTCCTGCCCAGCATCGTCAGCCCGTTCGGGGTGTACCTGTCCCGGGTCTACTCCGCCACCATCCCGGAGGAGGTGCTCGAGGCCGCCCGGGTGGACGGCGCGGGCGAGCTGCGCATCTTCTTCACCATCTCGGTGCGCATCCTCACCCCCGCACTGGTCACGGTGTTCCTGTTCCAGTTCGTGGCGGTGTGGAACAACTTCCTGCTGCCGCTGGTCATGCTCCAGGACAGCACGCTCTACCCGCTGACCTACGGGCTGTTCTCCTGGCAGTCCCAGGTGTCGCGATATCCCGAACTGCAGACCCTGACGATCGTGGGCTCCCTGGTCTCGGTGATCCCCCTGATCATCACCTTCCTCGGCCTGCAGCGGTTCTGGCGGGCCGGGCTGACGGCGGGGTCGGGGAAGTGACGGTCCCGTTCGACGGGATCGCGCTGGGCTGCGACTACAACCCCGAACAGTGGCCACGTGAGGTGTGGCCCTACGACGTCGAGCTGATGCGCGGCGCGGGCGTCGGGTTCGTGACGCTCGGGGTGTTCTCCTGGGCGCTGCTCGAACCCTCGCCCGGCCGCTTCGACTTCGACTGGTTCGACGAGGTGCTCGCGGTGCTCCACACCGGGGGCATCGCGGTGGACATGGCCACGGCGACGGCCTCCCCGCCGCCGTGGCTGACCACCGCACACCCGGAGATCCTGCCCGTCGACGCCCGGGGCGCGACGCTCTGGCCGGGTGGGCGCCAGGCGTGGTGCCCGAGCTCGCCGGTGTTCCGCGACCATGCGCTGCGGCTGGTCGCCGAGATGGCGCGCCGCTACGGCGACCACCCCGCCGTCCGGCTCTGGCACGTCAGCAACGAGCTGGGCTGCCACAACGGGCGCTGCTACTGCGACGTCAGCGCAGCCGCCTTCCGGGTCTGGCTCACCGACCGCTACGGCTCGGCCGAGAAGCTCAACGACGCCTGGGGCACCGCCTTCTGGTCGCAGCACTACGGCGGCTTCGACGAGGTGCTGCCCCCGCGGCTGGGCACCGCGACGCCCAACCCGACCCAGGAGCTCGACTTCGCGCGCTTCTGCTCCGACGAGCTGCTGTCGCACTACCGCGCCGAGCGGGACGTGCTGCGCGCCCACTCGGCCGTCCCGGTGACGACGAACCTGATGGTCACCGCGCACCAGTCCGAACAGGACAACCACCGGTGGGGCCGCGAGCTCGACGTCGTCGCCCAGGACCACTACCTCGACCACCGGCTCGCCGACCCGCACGCCGAGCAGTCCTTCGCCTCCGACCTCACGCGCGGCGTCGCGCGGGGGGCGCCGTGGCTGCTCATGGAGTCGGCCCCGAGCGCGGTGAACTGGCAGCCGGTGAACCGGGCCAAGCGCCCGGGCGAGCTCCTGCTGGACTCCCTGTCCTACGTCGCCCGCGGCGCCGACGCCGTCGGGTTCTTCCAGTGGCGGGCCTCGCGCGCGGGCGCCGAGAAGTTCCACTCCGCGCTCGTGCCACACGCCGGCCCGGACTCGGCCGCGTACCGCGAGGTCGTCGGGCTCGGGGCGGCGCTGGCGCGGATCGGCGAGGTGGCCGGCAGCCGCGTGCGGGCCGATGTGGCGGTGCTGTTCGACTGGGAGTGCTGGTGGGCGTGCGACCAACCGTCCCACCCCTCCGGCGAGCTGCGTTACCTCGACGCGCCGACGCGGTGGCACCGCGCGATCACCGGGCTGGGTGCCACGGCGGACGTCGTGGCACCGGGCACCGAGCTCCGCGGCTACCGGCTCGTCGTCGTCCCCACGCTCTACCTCTGTTCGGACGCGACGGCCGCGGCACTGGCGGAGTACGTCCGGGGCGGGGGCCACGTGCTGGTCACCTACTTCTCCGGGCTCGTCGACGAGAGCGACCACATCCGCCTCGGCGGCTACCCGGGAGCGTTCCGCGAGCTGCTCGGCGTCCGGTCCGAGGAGTTCGCGCCCCTGCTGCCCGGCGAGACCGTCACGCTCGACGACGGCAGCAGTGCCGACCTCTGGACCGAGTCGCTCGCCGCGCCCGACGCCGAGGTGCTCGCCCGCTACGTCGACGGTCCGCTGCCCGGGACGCCGGCCCTGACCCGGCGCGCCGTCGGCGCCGGAGCGGCCTGGTACGTCGCCACGCGGCTCGACGACGCCGCGCTCTCGCGCCTCGCCGACCGGCTCACCCGCGAGGCCGGCGTGACGCGCCCGGAGGAGCCCGTCGTGGGTGTGGAGCTGGTGCGGCGCGGGCGGTACCTGTTCGTGCTCAACCGCGGCGACGCGCCCGCCGCCGTCCCGGCACACGGCACCGAGCTGCTGTCCGGGGGCCAGGTCGACGGCACGGTCACGGTCGCGGCCGGGGCCGCCGCGGTGATCCGGGAAGGGACCTGATGCTCGCGCGCCAGCGACAGGAGGTGATCCTCGACGAGGTGCGCACCACCGGCGGCGCGCGGGTCTCCGAGCTCGTCGAACGGCTCGGGGTGTCCGACATGACGGTACGCCGCGACATCGAGGTGCTCGCGGGGCAAGGGCTCGTCACGCGCGTGCACGGCGGCGCGACGGTGACCGGGAGCAGCGTCGACGAGCCGGGGTTCGCGGCCAAGTCGGGGTTGCACACCGCGGCCAAGCAGGCGATCGCCGCGGCCGCGGCGAGCCTGGTCGAACCGGGCGCGTCCGTCGCGCTCTCGGCGGGCACCACCACGCACGCCGTCGCGACCGCGCTCCTCGCCGTGCCGGGACTCACCGTCGTCACGAACTCGCTGCGGGTGGCCGAGGTGATGCACGACGCGGGGCACCCGTCGGTGGTGCTCACCGGCGGGGAGCGCACGCCGTCGGATGCGCTCGTCGGGCCGATCGCGGTGGAGGCCCTGCGTCGCCTGCACGTGGACTGGCTCCTCATGGGCGTCCACGGGATGGACGCCGAGGCCGGGTTCACGACACCGAACCTCGTGGAGGCCGAGACGAACCGGGCGCTGGTCGCCTGCGCGCGGCGGGTGGCGGTGGTCGCCGACAACTCGAAGTGGGGGGTGGTGGGCCTGAGCACGATCGCGACGCTGAGCGAGGTCGACGTGGTGGTGAGCGACACCGGGCTGGGCGCGGACGCCCGGTCGATCCTGGAGAGCAGCTGCGGACGGCTGGTGCTGGCGGCGTGAGCGGGCGCAGGGTCGCCCGCACCGACGCACGGATGGCCGACGGGCGGGACCTGTTCTACTTCGACGACTCCGGCCCGACCCGCGAGGTCCTGCCCGACACCCGCGACCTGCCGACGGTCCAGCAGGGCTCCACGATGCGGTTCGACGTCCTCACCGGCGAGTGGGTGACGATCGCGGCGCACCGCATGGACCGCACGTTCCTGCCGCCCGCCGACCACTGCCCGCTGTGCCCGACGCGGCCCGGCCACGAGCCGTCGGAGGTGCCGGCGCCGGACTACGACGTGGTGGTGTTCGAGAACCGTTTCCCGTCGTTCGCCTCCGACGCCCCGGACGTGCCGGGTGAGGTCGACGGCGACCCGCTGTGGCCGCAGCGGCCCGCCGCCGGGCGCTGCGAGGTGGTCCTGTTCACCAGCGACCACGACTCGTCGTTCTCCGCGCTGCCCGTTTCCCGGGTCCGCACGGTGATCGAGGCGTGGGCGGACCGGACCGCCGAGCTGTCGCGGCTGCCGGGCGTCGAGCAGGTGTTCCCGTTCGAGAACCGCGGCACCGAGATCGGCGTGACCCTGGACCATCCGCACGGACAGATCTACGCCTACCCGTTCGTCACGCCGCGCACCTCGCAGCTGCTCACCCGGGCGGAAGCGCACCGCAGGAACACCGGTCGTGACCTGATGGGCGACGTCCTCGACGCGGAGCGCAAGGCCGGCACCCGCGTCGTGCTCGACGGCGAGCACTGGACGGCGTTCGTGCCCGCCGCGGCGCGCTGGCCGGTGGAGGCGCACCTCGTGCCGCACCGGGCGGTGCCCGACATCGTCGCCCTGGACGACGCCGAACGCGACGAGCTCGCCGTGATGTACCGCGACCTGCTGCACCGGCTCGAGGCGTACTTCGGCGCCGACGCCGACGCGCCGCCCTACATCTCGGGCTGGCACCAGGCGCCGGTCCACAGCGGACGCGACCTGACCCGGTTGCACCTGCAGCTGTTCTCGCTGCGGCGGGCGCCGGGCAAGCTCAAGTACCTGGCCGGCTCCGAGTCGGGCATGGGCGCGTGGGTGAACGACGCGGCACCTGAACGGATCGCGCAGCGCCTGCGGGACGCGGGGCCGCCGTGAGCTTCGCGGAGCTGTTCGGACGCGAGCCGCACGGCCGCTGGGCCGCGCCGGGGCGGGTCAACCTGATCGGCGAGCACGTCGACTACGCCCGGGGGTTGTGCCTGCCCTTCGCGATCGCGCAACGGACGGTGGTCGAGGTGGCGACCCGCGACGACTCCCGGGTCCGGCTGGCGAGCCTCGCCGAACCCGGCGGTTTCGACGGCACGCTGGACGACATCGGCTCGGGGTCGCCGGCGGGATGGGCCGGGTACGCCGCCGGTGTCCTCTGGGCGCTGCGCGCGGACGGTCACGCGGTCGGCGGAGTGGACCTGCTGGTCACCGACACCGTCCCGCTCGGGGCCGGGCTGTCGTCGTCGGCGGCGCTGGAGTGCTCGACGGCCGTGGCCGTCGACGAGCTGTTCGGGCTGGGCCTGGACCGTCGCGTGCTCGCCGCGGCCTGCCAGCGCGCCGAGAACGACATCGTCGGCGCGGCGACGGGCGGCATGGACCAGGCCGCATCGCTGCTGGCCAAAGCCGGGCACGCGCTGCTCCTCGACACCCGCGACGGCGCCACGCGGCAGGTGCCCTTCGCCCCGGCCGACGCGGGACTGGGCCTGCTGGTGATCGACACCCGGGTCCGGCACCGGCTGGCCGACGGAAGGTACGGGGCGCGGCGCGCCAGCGTGGAGAAGGCCGCGGCGGCGCTGCGCCTGCCGAGCCTGCGCGAGGCGACCCTCGACCAGGTCGACACCCTCGACGGCGAGCTCCGCCCGCGCGCCCGCCACGTCGTCACCGAGATCGTGCGGGTCCGCGAGACGGTGAAGCTCCTCGCCGACGGGCGCATCGACGAGATCGGGCCGCTGCTCGACGCGTCGCACACCTCGCTGGCCGGCGATTTCGAGGTCTCGTGCGCGGAGCTGGACCTGGCCGTGTCGACCGCTCGCGGGGCCGGCGCCCTCGGGGCGCGCCTGACCGGCGGTGGCTTCGGCGGCTCGGCCATCGCCCTGGTCCCGCTCGCCGCCGTCGACGCGGTCGCGTCCGCGGTGCGGGCGGCGTTCGCCCGCGAGGACCTCCGGAGTCCGGAGATCCGGACCGCCGAGCCGTCGGCCGGGGCGGCCCGCGAGTCCCTCCACGGACCGGGAACAGCCGAGCGGGTAGATCGCCTGCAGGACGAGATCGCCGCGCTGCCCGTCGTCGACCCCCGTTCACCGGACGGCATGCTCGGATACGACGAGCACGGCCTTCCGGGGCCAGCAGGACGCAGTCGGTGATCGCGAGCAGCAGGGCGCCCGGGTGGCGCACGCCGACGCTCCGCCTCGTGCCCGGTTCGGCGGCTCCTCACCGGGCAGCCGTCGGCACCGTCATGGGCCATCGATGGTGAGGCGACGTGATCCCGTCCACGATCGCTCGGACGCGATCACGGGGACCGCAGCCCACCGTGCCGCCGCGAGTGACCGGCATCGTCGGCAGCGCGGTCCTGGCGGAGCACACAGGGCGGCCGGGAGGACGAGGTGCTCGCACAAGGCCCGGACGGCGGGAGCCGGTCCGTCGGGGAGATGGGCGAACGTGTGGTCCTGACCGTCATTCGCGCACGTCATCCAGGACTGCGGCGTGGTGGCATCGGCACGCACACCTCCCGGCGAACTTCCCCACGGCAACGAACGGCACTCTCGTCCACCTGTGGTGGACGAGAGTGTCGTTGGTGGTCGCGGCGGTGTCCGACGCAACAGACTGCGCAGCCAACCCGGTGTGGCGGGGCCGGAACGCTGGATATCGAGGTGATGCGGGAGCAGGCGTGGCAGCATGGCGCAATGGTGCAGAGCACGCGCTGGCTCCGACGATGTCGAGATGTCATGCTTGCGACCCTTTGTGGCGATGACAGGAAGGCATTGCGCTTCCTGTCCGACCGTGTCGACGGCGGAGATGCGGGTTGGCGTCGATGAGCGGCGATCGGATGTGTGCGAGTTGCCAGAGACGGTTGAGTCGTTATAACCCGTCGACGACGTGTGCGTCCTGCGCACAGCGACACGTACCGCCGCTTCTGTCTCCGGCGTGGCTGTGGGACTCCGAGGAACTTCGGCGAGCGCTCGCCGACGTCGACCTCGGCGCAGCATTATCGGTCATCCGTGCAGCAGTCGGCCTGAGCCAACTCGAGTTCGCCACCCTGCTCGGCTGGAGTCAATCAGGAGTAGCTCGGGCTGAATCCGGCCAGCGCGACACGCTCTATGACATCCGCCGCCTCCTGGAGGTGGCCGACGCACTCGACATGCCACGTGCAGCACTCGTTCCCGTACTGGTCGGCCTGGGCTCAGTAGCTGATGAGGGCCCTCAATGGGAGGTGACGGACGACGTGATATTGAGTCGACGACAACTTGGCGGAGTCATGGTCGGACTTTCTGCGTCGACAGGATCTCGCCGGATGCGCATACCCGCAACGGTGGACGCTGCACACGTGCGCCATCTGCACACATCAACGGAGCGCCTGTATTCGAGAGATCAGCGCATTGGTAGCGGCAGCCTGAAGAACGATGGACTTCGACTATATCTCCGGTCGCGTCGCATGTTGGACGAAGCGGACTACAGCGAGTCGACGGCTCGCCAGCTGATGGGCGTAGTCGGTGAACTAGCAGTATGCGTCGGATGGCTGTGCTTCGACTCCAATGACCACATTGCAGCGCGCGAGTTCTACACGGAAGCGCGACTCATGGCCGACCAGTCAGGCGATTCGGGGCTCGCAGTTCGAGCACTGGAAAAGATGTCGCTCGAGCTGGTGCGGACCGCCCGGGAGCAAGGCCGCCCGGCTCATGCACGGGAAGCCGTACGACTGAGCCGTCGGGCTGCTGAGATCGCATCAGCGGACACACTGCCTCAATTGCAGGCGCTGTTGGCCGCTCGCGAGGCGATCGCGCTTGCAGCGATCGGAGACAAACCGGGTTTCCTGCGTGCTATCGGCCGGGCCCGGCACGAGATCGAGAAGGATTCCGTGCAGGAGGTGCCCGTGTGGCTTCGGTTCGTGAACACCTCTGAGATCGCCGTGCAGGAGGCCAAGGGGTACACCTATCTCGGTGATCCCGCCGCGGCCGTCGCACTCTATCGGAACAGCTTGGATGGACAACTCATGTCACGGAACAGTGCAAACTATCGTGCGCAGCTCGCGGCGGCCTTGACGGCGAACGGTGACGTGGCCGCAGCACTCGTCGAGGGAGCCGCCGTGCTTCCGATGCTCGATGACGGCCACATTACTTCATCACGCACGCTGGAGATGCTCAGAGAGGTCCGGGATGCGGCGGCACAGCACCACCGCGGACACGACTTCTGCGCCCGCTTCGATCAGGCGATCGGCGCGTCGGCATGAGTACCGGAGACATGAGTGCCACAGGAGGGCCGGACGGACTTCATTTTCGTCGCTACTCGCCGCCTGCCGCCCGGACTCTCCGGGAATCCGTGCGAACCATCTACACAGCTTCCTATGTCGATGCCATTGCTAGCGGCCATTCGTTCGACTCCGTCGAAGCCTTCATGTCGCGTTTCGACGCGTACTCGGCCAGTCCGGAGTTCGACATGGTAATGGCTTATCATGACGGACGGCCAGTAGCGCAGGCATGGGGATGGAGATTGCGGGAAGAGACGCGATGGTGGGACGGGCTGCACTCGGCACCTGAACCGGACTTCACCCGGGAGGATGGGCACCGCACCTTCGCGCTCTCGGAGATCATGGTCGTGCAGGACTGCGGCGGGCAGGGCATCGCGCACGCGACACACGACGAGTTGCTCGCGGCACGAACAGAGGAACGCGCCGTCCTGCTGGTGGAACCCGACAACACCGTCGCTCGACGGGCCTACCTGCACTGGGGTTGGCGCGCGATCGCCCGGTTGCGGCCGAACTGGAACGATGCCCCCCAGTTCGAGGTGTTCGTCAAGGACCTGAGTCGTGACATGTCCCGACATCAGAGTTCGTGACCTGACAGCGGGACCCAGCGGGGGCAGGCCCGCTGCTACTGCTCCGCCAGGTAGCGGTGCACCAGCGTCACGGCCATCGCGCCCTCGCCGACCGCGGAGGCCACCCGCTCGACCGACTCGGCCCGCACGTCGCCCGCGGCCCCCCCGGGCCCGGGGCGCACCCCCCCCGGGCGCGCGGCGCCCCCGCCCGCGGCCCCCGCCCCACGCGGGGGGGGGGGGCGGGGGCCCCCCCGCCGCCCGCCCAGGTGTGGCC
>JAJAZD010000167.1 GCA_026785945.1 Pseudonocardia sp.
AACCCCCCCCCGGGGGCGCCCCCACCCCCCGGGCGGGCCATACGCGCGACGCCCCCCCGGGGCCGGGGGGGGGGGTCCGGCCCCCCTCCACCCCCCCCGCCCCCCGGCCTCCATCTGGTCCACGTTGTCGATCACGAGGACGGCATGATCGTGGACGAACTCGCGCGATTCCTGTTTGAACAACTCACTGCGATCATGAAATTTCTCGCCCAGCACGTCGACGACGGCCTCGGGCACCGCCAGCGTGCCGCGTCGGAGATCAGCGCGGCTACCTGTCCTGGGCCTGCCTGCTGCACGAGTCGGCCGCACGCCGCCGCCGCACGGTCCGATGCCGGTCGTCCTCCGGGTCCACCCTCGCCTGCAAGCCCGCCTCGCCCCTCACGTCCCACCCTCGGTGACACGCACATTCGGCTGACCGAACCCCTGGCCTATCCGCAGTTACTCGCGCTCGCCCAGCACGCACAAGTGATCGTCACCGACTCCGGCGGACTCCAGGAAGAGGCCACCGTCCTCAAGAAGCCGATCATCGTCGTTCGCCGCAGCAACGAACGCCCGAGATCGAAGGCGTGTTCGGCTGCCGGATCGAGCCGACCGCCCTCCAACAGACCCTCACCGCGTGGATCAACGATGCGCAGGGCTACGCACGGCTGCGCGACAGCCCGTCCCCGTACGGCGACGGCAAGGCGTCAGCGCGGATCGCCACCGAAGTGCAGCGGCTGCGGGCGGGCACGCACTGCGAGACAGCCTGATTACTTCGCACAGAGCGCGGTGCTGCACCGGAGCGGAGCCTGCCGCCCGCGCATAGCCCGGACATGAGCAGCGCCGCCCTTCCGCGGTGCGCGCTCACCCGGCCCGCAGCCACGCCCCGGCAGCGGGCCGTCGCATGTCCACGACCCCGCCCGGTAGCCCTGGGGTCCCGCAACGCCCTGCCCTGGGCACACGACCATAGCCGAGGTCACCGCCATCAGCGCGGAGATCGTCCGCAACAACCAGGCCACCCACCGCTACCTCACCGCATTCGAGCGCGGCACCCTCGACGAGGAACTCGTCGTTGAGCGCCTCAACACGTTGAAGGCCACCGGCCGCCAGCTCTCCGCCGGCCGTGACGAATTCGCCACCATGATCGAGGACGCACCATCCACACCGGACCCCGCAACACTGGACTACGTCGCCGACCACCTGGCAGAGATCATCGCCAACGGCACCCCCAACCAGCGCAAAGCCCTCGTCGAAGCGCTCATCGCCCGCGTGATCATCATCGGCCCGGCCAGCTCGTCCCGGTGTTCCGCGTCCTACAACCCGAACACGGCACCGGGGCTGCAACAGACCCACCAGCGGAACAGCCCCGGGGACCGTGGTTCGCACACTGACTAACTCGGTGGGGCAGTTCCCCGGCCGGGCTGTCCGGGCCGGTGATCACGAAGTTGACCGAGTCCTGGGAGGCTGAGAAGCGGCGCGGTGGTCGGCGAAGCGGTGCGCGATCTCGGGGGAGGCGACCCGGCTGGCGTGGGCCGCCCGTCCGACGAGGTCGTCGGCGTCGATCCGGTCGAGCGGCCGGCGGTCGGGAATCGGGTGGGTGCGACGTGCCGGTGCTCATTCCGGGGTGAGGATGCCGCGTTGGTAGGCGCGAACGAGGCGGCGTGGCACGGAGTGGGTGCGGCCTGCGATGACGATCGGGACGAGGTCGGGTGGGACGGCCTTCCACTGGGCGCGGCGGCTGCGGGTGTTGCTGCGGGAGGTGCGGCGCTTGGGGACGGCCATCAGTGCCTGCCTCCGTAGCGGCGGCGGAACTTCTCGACCTGGCCGGCTTCGTCGAGGACCCGTTGGGTGCCGGTCCAGAAGGGGTGCGAGTAGGCGGTGACGTCGATCGTCATCAGCGGATAGGTGTGGCCGTCGGTCCAGTCGATGGTGCGGGTCGAGGTGGCGGTGGAGCGGGTGAGGAACGCGTCGCCGGTGGAGCGGTCCTGGAACACGACGAAGTGGTAGTCGGGGTGTATCCCGGGTTTCATGCCTGGTCCTCCTGGTGTCGGGGCTGGGCGGGTTCGGGGGTGAGGTCGTCGCAGGGGTCGGTGTGCCACCACCCGAACGGGTCGGGGTAGGCCTGCCAGGCGGCCTCTCCGGCGGAGATCTCGGTGTCGGTGAGCAGGGCCGCGCGGAGCGCGGCGTCGATGTCGTCGGGGTCCGCGTCGTGCAGGAGGACGGTGAGTTCCTGGACGCGGTCGCCCCAGCGGGGGTGCCAACGCAGTGCGGCGGCGGTCCGGCGTTCGGGGTCGGCGCTGTCCCATGCGTCGTCGTCGGCAGTGGCGAGCCAGCCACCGACGTGACCGACCTGCAGCCCGCCGCCCGCGGACTCCAGCCACAGGCAGGCGTCGGGTCGGGTGGCCAGCCAGATCCGTCCGCGGGCACGGACCACGCCGTCGAGCAGGACGTCGATGGCGGTGTGCAGGCGTTCGGGGTGGAACGGGCGGCGGGCGGTGAAGGTGATCATCTGGACGCCGGCTTGAGGGTGCAACGGGGGTTGGCCGCGGAGCAGGGCGGCGTGCGGGGTGTCGGGCCGTCCACGGCGGGCTCCAGCGGGCAGGTCGTCGAGTAGGAGGCTCCGGTCGAGGTGGCTGATGGCCAGGTCGCTGCTCGCCAGGCGGGGGGCCATCGGGGTCAGCCGGGCGAGTACGGCGTCGGTGCGGGCGAGCAGCCAGGGCTCGGGGGTGCCGGTGTGCACGATCAGGTCGGCGAACTCGGCCTGGCCGACCACGAGCTGCGCGATGGTCCGGTCGTCGTCGGGGAGTGCGCTGAGTCCGTGCTCGGCGGGTTCGGCGGCGTCGGTGGCGTCGGCGAGCCAGGAGTCGAGGTCCAGGACGGTGATCACGCCGCGCAGGTCGACGGAGTCGGTGATCGTGGCCCCGCCGACCAGTACGTGCAGCACCGCCCAGCACACCTGTTCGGGTTCCAGGACCGGGTCGAGGTGCAGCACGATCCGGTGTACGTCGCCGCGCCGGCCCAGTTCCCGCAGCAGCGGCAGGATGTCCTCGCGCAGGGTGCAGGACACGCAGCCGTGGGCCAGTTCCAGCGTGGTCGCCTGGTCGAGGTCGGTGAGCCGGAGCCGCCTGCGGACCACTCCGCGGGCGACGTCGCGCAGGTCGTGGTGCAGCACGATCGTCCTGGGCTCGGCGGTCCGGATCGCGGTGATCACCCGTTCGGTCCCGCCGGCCGAGGTGGGAGTGGTCCCGCCGGCCAGCACGATCAGATCGGTCCGTCCAGGGTCCGGTCCGACTCGCCCGTCCGCCGCGTCTCGCCTGTCCACGCTGTCCGCCCTCCGTCGTCGACTGCTAACGTCACCCTAGACGAGAATGATTATCGTTCCAGATAGGGGTGGTGGAGGTGGCTCGAACGGAGCTGCGGCCGATCGTGAAGTTGCGGTCGACCGCGGGGACCGGTGTCACGTACGTGACGCGCAAGAACCGGCGCAACGATCCGGACCGGTTGGTGCTGCGCAAGTACGACCGGGTGGCGCGGCGGCACGTCGAGTTCCGCGAGGAGCGGTGATGGCGCCACGACCGGCCGGCCGAGGTGCCCCGAAGCGGAAGGTCAACCCGTTGCACCGGGCCCGGGTCACCGAGGTGGATTGGAAGGACACCGCGTTGCTGCGGACTTTCATCTCCGACCGCGGCAAGATCCGCGCACGCCGGGTGACGGGGTTGACGCCGCAACAGCAGCGGCAGGTGGCTACCGCGATCCGTAACGCGCGGGAGATGGCCCTGCTGCCGTACCCGAACTCGGGAAGGGGCTGAGCGGCGATGTCGAGACGGTGTCAGCTGACCGGCCGCGAGCCCGGTTTCGGGAAGTCGGTGTCGCACTCCCATCGCCGGACGAGCCGCCGGTGGGATCCCAACATTCAGATACGGCGCTACTGGCTGCCCGGCGAGGGCCGGTGGGTGCGGCTGCGGCTGTCGGTCAAGGGGATCAAGACCATCGACAAGATCGGGCTGGACGCCGCGGTGGCGCGGCTCCGAGCGCGAGGGGAGCGGATCTGATGGCGAAGCGAAGCAAGATCGTGCGCAACGAGCAGCGGCGCGAGATCGTGGCCCGGTACGCCTCCCGGCGCGCCGAGCTCACCGCGTCGATCGCCGCGCCGGGCACACCCGAGGACCAGCGGGCGGCTGCGGCGCGGGAGTTGCGCCGTCAGCCCCGGGACGCCAGCGCGACCCGGTTGCGTAACCGGGACGCGATCGACGGGCGTCCGCGCGGTTTCGTGCGGGCGTTCGGGGTGTCCCGGATCCGGTTGCGCGAGCTCGCGCACGCCGGTCACCTGCCCGGCGTCCGGAAGGCCAGCTGGTGACCGGCCCGCAGGGATACACGCTCATCGTGTGCGGCGCGCCGGTGTGTCACGGTGGACTGTCCGGGGTGGTGTCCGCGGCGTTGCGGGAGCTCGTTCGCGACAGCCGATACGGCGTACTGGTGGTGTCCGGGTGCACCCTTGGACCCGTCGGTTGTCAGCTGCGGGAGGTTGGGCCGGTGGTCGTGGTGCAGGCCTGTGACGTCGAGCGGAGGCCGAGCCGTCCCGCAGTCCGGGTCGGCCCGATTCGTGCGGCCGAGGACATCGTGACGGTAAGGGACTGGATCCGCGATGCCTCGTTCGACCCGGCGCTGCTCCCGGCGGACCTGACCGTCCTGCACCGGGCGACCGCCGCGGCCGCCCAGAACTGATCGAGCACCGCACTGATCGAGCACCGCACTGATCGAGCACTGCGCGAGGGGTGACCGTCGCGTCGTGCATACGGACCCCGAGCGATTCGCATGTCTGGGTAGATACTTGTGCATGTCATACGGTCGGGCGGTGGACGAACCGGTGACACTCGATACGGCCCGATCCGGCGCGGTCGAGGCCATGGGCGAGCTGTTCCGCGCCCCTGGCCGCGACGGTCCGGCTCTCGATCGTGGTCGAACTGTCCGCTGCGCCCCGCTCGGTGGGGGAGTTGGTCGACGCCCTCGGGGTCAGTCAGCCGTTGGTGTCGCAGCACCTGCGAATACTGCGCTCTGCCCGGCTGGTGGCGGTCGACCAGCGGCACCGGGAGCGTGTCTACCGGCTGCTCGACGATCATGTGCGGCACATCGTGGAGGACGCCGTGCGGCACGTCGCCGAGCACGGCCGGTAGTCGGCGCTCTGCTCAGGAAGCGTGGGTGCAGGTCGGGCAGGTGCATTCGGTGCAGGCGCAGTTGTTGCAGGAGTCCGCGCAGTGGGCGCACCGGCAGGCGGCATGGTTGCAGGTGGGGCAGGTGCAGTCGGCGCAGACGCACACCGCGCACGAGTCGGCACATCCCCCGCACTGGCAGGTCAGGCACTCGTCGTAGTGCACGCCCTCAAGGGTGTGGTGCTCGCGGTGCACGTGCCCGTCGTGCAGGTAGTCGACGTGGTCGGCATGCAGCACCGAGGCGTGTCCGCACCCGGGGCCGTGGGTGTGCTGGTGCTGCTCGGCGGGGCGGTGCTCGATCGTGGTCATGGATGTCTCCTCGTCCTCGGTGTGAGACATATGTTTATATGCACATCAACGAATGTCAAGCTGACGCCGAGTCACCACCTGCGGTTGCCACCCCCTGGTCCGGGCAAGAGCCCCGGTTTGGGGCGGGTCACCACGGCCGGTGCAAGCCAGTCGGGTCGGACGAGTAGTCGCACGCCGTTGAGGCGTACGAGGACGGTGTACAGCTCGTGCCCGGCCACTCCGAGGGTGAGGGGGTGGGTGTCGAAGAGGTCCCAGCCGACCGGTGCGAGGATCACCGCAGCGGCGAACGCGAGGTCGGCTCCCGGTGATCCGGGCGTCACCGAACCGGCCTCGACCTGATCGGCATCGCGGAGGCAGTCCCGATTGGTCCCGGGTGGCACCCGGTACCAATCGAGGGCCGACTCAGCGGTCGCGCAGTTCTGGGCTCTGGTTGAGGACCTGGCCGCGCGGGCTGGTGAACTCCCGGTGCGTGTCGCCGTCGACCGCCGTGGTGGCGAACGCGGCCACCCCCGCGGCGGCGGTGACCACCGCCCAGGCGTAGGGCAGCGAGTCGCGCACGACGGCGACGAACTGGGCCTGGTCCATTTCGTGGCGTTCGGCGGCGGTGAGTACGTGGGTGGGGACATCGAGTGACATGGGGTCCTCCTGG
>JAJAZD010000168.1 GCA_026785945.1 Pseudonocardia sp.
CCCGATGAGCGAGCACCCGCTCCGTCTCGCCCAAGCGCAACACGCCGGCGTCGTCGATCGAGTCGCCGCCCACAAGCGCCGAACAGACGAGCGTCAACAGCTTGCGGCCCGGGGGGGGGGGGCCCCCGGGGGCGCCCCCCCCGCCCCCCCCCCGGGGGGCCCCGGGGGCCCCCCCCCCCCCCCCCCCGCCCCGTTCACTGAGCGTGATATCAGTGGATCTCGCGAAGCGGCGATCAGCTCGCGACGACGTTCACCGCGATCTCGGTGGTGACGTCCGGGTGGAGGTGCACCGTGGCCGGGTGGGATCCGACGGTCTTGATCTGCGCCGACACCTCGACCGCACGCCGGTCGAGTGGCGGGCCTCCCGCGGCGCGGACGGCGTCCACGACGTCGGAGGCCGAGACCGAACCGAACAGGCGGCCGGTGGCGCCGGCCGCCTTGGCCTTGATCGTGATGGTGAGCTTGCCGAGATCGACGGCAACCTCCTTGGCGTGGCCGAGGTCGCGGATCTGGCGGGCCTTCTGGGCACGCTGGATCGAGGCGACCTGCTTCTCGGCACCGCGCGTGGCCACGACGGCCAGCCCACGGGGCAGCAGCAGATTGCGGCCGTAGCCGTCCTTGACCTCGACGATGTCGCCTGGCGCGCCCAGGTTCGGCACGTCCGCGGTGAGGATGAGCTTCATGTGATTACCCTTCCCCTATCGCGCGGTCGAGGTGTAGGGCAGCAGTGCGACCTCGCGGGAGTTCTTGACCGCGACCGCGACGTCACGCTGGTGCTGACGGCAGTTGCCGGTGACCCGGCGGGCCCGGATCTTTCCGCGGTCGGAGATGAACTTCCGCAGCAGGCCGGTGTCCTTGTAGTCGATGTCCTGTCCCTTGTCCTTGCAGAACGCGCACACCTTCTTCTTGGGCTTGCGCAGGACGGGCTTGGCCATGGGTACTCCTGGGTTGTGCTCGGTGCCCGCCCTCGGCCGCCCGGAGGCGGAGGCGGGGAGTGTGGTGTGGGGCTAGAAGGGGGGTTCGTCGTCGACGGCCGGACTGGTGCCGGTGGCCGGGGCGGAACCCCACGGGTCGTCCGCGGGAGTGCTGGTGCCACCGCTGCCGCCGAAGCCGCCGCCGCTGGAACCACCGCCACCGCTGTCGCCACCGAAGCCGCCGCTGCCACTGCCGCGGCTGACCTTGTTGACCTTCGCCGTGGCGTACTTCAGCGACGGACCCACCTCGTCGACCTCGAGCTCGACGACGGTGCGCTTCTCACCCTCGCGGGTCTCGAAGGACCGCTGCTTGAGCCGGCCCGTGACCATCACGCGCATGCCCCGGGTGAGGGTCTCGGCGACGTTCTCCGCCGCCTGCCGCCACACGTTGCAGCGCATGAACAGTGCCTCGCCGTCCTTCCACTCGCCCGACGTGCGGTCGAGTGTCCGGGGCGTGGCAGCCACGGTGAAGTTGGCGACCGCGGCCCCCGACGGGGTGAACCGCAGTTCCGGATCGGCGGTGAGGTTCCCGACGACCGTGATGACGGTCTCGCCTGCCATGCTCGCCTCAGCCGGCGGCCGGAGCGGGCGCCACGACGGGCTTCGCGGGCGCGGGCGCACGCTTCGGCTCGCGGCGCATGACCTTGGTCCGCAGCACCGACTCGTTGAGGCCCAGCTGGCGGTCCAGCTCGGCGACGGTGGCCGGTTCGCAGGCGACCTCGAGCACGGCGTAGATGCCCTCGGGGTTCTTGTTGATCTCGAAGGCCAGGCGACGCTTGCCCCACACCTCGATCTTCTCGACCGTGCCTCCGTCGTTCTTGACGACGTTGAGGAAGGTCTCCAGGGACGGCGTCACGGTGCGCTCGTCCAGACTGGGGTCGAGGATGACCATCAGCTCGTAATGACGCATGAGAACCACTCACCTCCTATGGACTGGAATCGGCCGCGGAGAGTCCGCGGCAGGAGGTTCTCAGTGCACCCCGACGGTTTCGGATCCCGGGATGAACCGGGAGGCGACAACGGTGCCCAGGTGGGCGCCGGTCGGGATGACTCGTCCACGCTACCAGCGCGTCGGATCACTCCTGCTCACGGGCCGCACCGACGAACTCCTCGCCGTCGCCCTCACCGGCCACGAGGCGGCTGAGTTCTGCCGAAAGGTGGCCGCCACCCCGCCCGACCCGATGGCCGACCCGACCGGTCCCCGACCGGGCCGCGCACCGCGGACGAGATTTGTCGGACCCGGACACTAGTCTCACCCCATGCTGATCGGGGCGCACGTGCGCGAAGCGGATCCCGTCGCGGCGGCGGCCGCGACCGGATCCGACATCGTGCAGATGTTCCTCGCCGATCCGCAGGGTTGGAAGAAGCCCCCGGCGCACCCTCGGGCGGAGCAGCTGCGCACCGGTGACGTCGCGGTTGTGGTCCATTCGCCCTACGTGGTCAACGTGGCGTCGCTGAACAACCGCGTCCGCATCCCCTCCCGCAAGCTGGTGGTGCAACACGCGCAGGCGGCCGCGGAGGTCGGTGCGATCGGGTTGGTGGTGCATGGCGGCCACGTCACGCCGGGCGAGGACCCGGCCGACGGTGTGGACAACTGGCGCAAGTTCGTGGAGCGCCAGGACGGCGAGGGCGGGTTCGCGGTGCCGGTGTTCATCGAGAACACCGCCGGCGGTGACAACGCCATGGCCCGCCGCTTCGACGCGCTCGCCCGGCTCTGGGACGCCGTCGGCGGGTTCGGCGTGGGCTTCTGCCTCGACACGTGCCACGCCTTCGCGGCCGGTGAGGACCTGGTGGACGTCGTCGATCGGGCGAAGGCGATCACCGGTCGCATCGACCTGGTCCACCTCAACGACTCCCGTGACGAGTTCGGTTCGGCACGCGACCGGCACGCCAGCATCGGGACCGGCACGATCCCCGCCGACACGTTGGCCGCGGTCTGCGCGGCCGCAGATGCGCCGGTCGTCGTCGAGACCCCGGCCGAGGGCCAGGCCGCCGACATCGCGTTCCTGCGCGAGCGGCTCGCCACATGACACGGGCTCGCCACATGACACGGGCATTGCGACGACCGTGTCGGCTCGTGCCGAGGGTGGGCGCGTGACCAGGGTGGACGCCGGGCCCGTGCAGAGCGGCAGGACCGGGGCCACGGACGAGCGGCGGGTACGACTGTCCACGGCCCGCTTCGTCTCGGCCGTGCTGGTGCTGCTGACCGGCGTCACGCTGCTGCTCGGGTACGCCAACAAGGCGCGTTGCGTCGGACCCGAGTTCGACCAGGCAGGCCGCAGCGGCCCCGACTACACGATCCGCGTCGACCGTGACGTGTGCTATTCCGACATCCAGTACCTGTGGCTGGGCCGCGACATCGACAAACACGTGTTCCCCTACGTGAGCGGCTCGATCACCCCCGATGGCCGGCTCGTCGGCGGCACCGTCGAGTACCCGGTCCTCAGCGGCGTCCTGATGTGGGCCGGCGCGCTGTTCGCCAGCGACGACGGCGGTTTCCTGCTCGCGTCGGCGCTGCTGATGGCGCCGTTCGGTCTGCTCACCGGCTGGCTGTTGGGCCGACTGGTCCGGTGGCGCGCCCTGCTGTGGGCGATCGGACCACCGCTGGTGCTCTACGCGTTCCACAACTGGGACCTCCCGGTGGTGGCGTGCGCGGTGGGCGCGGTGTTCGTGATGCACGGATCGCGCACGGGTCTGTCGCTTTCCGATCGTGGCGCTGTCGCGGCGTTGCTGCTCGGGCTCGGGTTCGCCTTCAAGCTCTACCCGGGGGCGTTCGTCCTCCCGCTCGCCCTGTACGTGCTGACGTCGTCACGATCGGACGGGCTGGACTGGCGTGGCGCGCTGCGGGTGCCCGCCGTCGCGGCCGCCACGGTGGTGGCGGTCAACCTGCCGTTCGCGCTGGCGGGGTACGAGGGCTGGCGGGCGTCCTTCACGTTCCAGCAGTTGCGCAAGGTCGACCTCACCACCAACTCCGTGTGGTTCTGGGGCTTCCGGCCCGACTCCGATCCGGACGACCTCGCGTTCCAGTCCATGATGGATCTGCTGTCCCCCGGCCTGGTCCTGCTGTCGTTCGCGTTGGCGGCCGCCGTCGGCTGGTGGCGGTGGCAACGTGACGGCGTCTACCCGTGGGTGGGGGTCAGCGCGGCGATGCTGTGCGGCTTCCTGCTCCTGCACAAGGTGCACTCGCCGCAGTACACGCTGTGGCTCCTGCCGTTCTTCGTGCTGCTCGCGGTGCCGTGGCGTTGGGTCGTTGCATACCTCATCGCCGACGTGCTGATGGGCGTCGGCATCTTCCGCTGGTTCTACGCGCTCAATGCCGGCACGGGCATCGGCATCTACGACGGTTTCGCCGCGCAGGCCGTGGCACTGGGAGTGTGGGGCCGCGCAGTCCTGCTCGTCGTCCTGTTCGTGGCGTTCCTGCGATTGCCCGATCCACCTGCGAGCCGTGGACGCAACCCCGCGGCGTCGGTGCCGGTCGACTGAGGGTTCTGTGGGCCGATCAGCGCCTGGCGAAGACCGGCTGTTCCAGGTGCGCGACACGCGTCGATCTCCCGCACAGGACGACCTCCCGGAACTGGTACAGCACCGCCGCGGTCGGAGCGTGCACGAACCGGCCGAACAGCGGGAGCTGGATCACCGGGGCGTCGGACTCGGGAATGGTCCGGAACCGAAGGTTCGACATCGATGCTGGTCAGCGACACCCGGTACACCTCGCCCACCTCGTCAGGGTTGGGCGTGAGGTCGGTTGCGTCCCCCGCCCACACGACCACCGGGATGATCACGTTGCCCGAGGTCGCCGGTCGGGTCCGTGCCGGCCACCCGCGTCCGGGACCCGGCGGTCGACCGGCCGGCGGCCGGAGAGTGGGGCTCACACCCGCGCGACGGCAACCGGTCCTGGCTCGTCGGGCGCGTGCCGCAGGTGTGGCGCCGTGGGCCAGTCGGGATCGTCCACGGCGGGGTCCTGCGGACCGACGGCACGTACCGGATCGGTGCCCGGACGCAGCACCGAACGCACCACCAACACGCACAGCAGCACGACCACCGCGTCGCGCAGCACCACCGTGCCGAGGAACCAGTCCGGCGGCAGGCCCCTGTTCTCCGGTGTCAGGTAGTAGTACATCCGCGGCACCCACACGAGCGCATCGACCGCCATCCACGCGAGCAGCAACCGCCATCGGGGCAGGGCCAGCACGGCGAGCGGCACCAACCACAGCGAGTACTGCGGACTCCACACCTTGTTGACCAGCAGGAACGAGGCCACGACCAGGAACGCCAGCGACGCGAGCCGGGGTGTGCGGGGGGCCAGCCAGGCGAGCGTCGCGACACCGACGCAGCAGACCAGGAACAGGGCCGCGCTCACCGCGTTGAGCACCACCGGCGACTCCCCGTCGGCGAGTGGGCCGTCGAACCCCGCCCAACCGGTGAAGTGGCTGACCACGAAGTACAGCGAGTCGGGATCGGCCCGGCGCGTCTCGTTGAGCCGGAAGAACTCCCACCAGCCCGGGGTGAAGGCCAGCGCGACCGGCAGGTTCGCCGCGAGCCACGTGGCTGTCGTGGCCAGCACCGTGCGGGCGGTGACGCCCAGGTCCCGGCGCCGCAGCCCCACCAGGACGACGGGCAGGAGCAGGAGCAGCGGGAAGAACTTTGCTGCCCCGCCGATCCCGAGCAACACCCCGGCCAGCACCGGGCGCCGGCGCGCGAGCGCGAGCATGCTTGTCGCGGCGAACGCGACGGCGAGGGTGTCGAAGTTGGTGAACGCGTGCACGACCACCAGCGGCGAGAGCGCCACCAGCACGGCGTCCCATGGGCGGGACCGGCGCAGGGAACGGACCGCCCACACGACGGCCAGCCACGCCAGCGCCAGCCAGATCGCCGAGATGTGGAAGTAGACGATCACGGACAGCACCGTGGGTGCCGACACCTGGTTCGTCAGCCACACCCATCCGTCGGCGAGCCGCGCGTTGGCGTACTGGAAGTACCCGGTGAGCACCGGGTACTCCATGTAGCGCTTCTTCTCGTCTGCGGTGCCCGCCCCCTCGATCCACGGATCGCGATAGGGCAGCAGCGTGGGGTTGTCGAGGCCCTCGATGCCGTAGAGCGGCACCGTGTCGGAGTAGCACATCGCGACGTACTGCCGGCTGTCCCGCCAGTCCAGTGCCGGCGCACCGCCGTCCGGCGAGTACTGCTGCACGCACGGCGCCTTGCCCAACCATCCCAGGGCGAGCACCGCCACCGCGATGAGCAACATGACGCGCAACGGCGTCCAGAACCGGCTACGGCCGACGAGTGCGTGACGACCCAACGGGCCGCCGACCATCCGGCTCGCCGACGCGGCGAGCGGCTCGGTCCATGTCGGGACGACCCGTACAGCACCCGGCCCAGCCTCCTGGCCGGGCGTGTTCACCGCACCGGATCCCGTGGAGCGGGCAGCCCCGGCGGGACGAAGCGACCCCCTTCGGACGGCGGGGACCCGCCGTTGCCGTCCTCGTCACCGCCGTTGCCGTCGTCGTTGCCGTTGCCGGCGTCGTTGCCGCCGTTGCCGTCGTCGTTGCCGTTGCCGCCGTTGCCGGCGTCGTTGCCATTGCCGCCGTTGCCGTCCCCGTTGCCGCCGTTGCCCTGGGGCGGGTCCGTGTCGGCCGGGTTGTCGTTGCCATTGCCATTGCCGTTGTCCTGGTTCGCGTCGTCGCGGCCAGGTCGGTCCTGATCCCGATCGTCACTGTCACGCTGAGTAGGAGGCGGCGTCTGACGGGACGTGGACCGGTCTCCGTCGGATCCGTTCGCCGCACCCAGCGCCTTGCCCATCGGCACCAGCTTCGAGAACGACTCCTCGGACGTACCCGCGAGGGCGTCGTCCATGTAGGCCTTCCAGATCGGACCGGGCAGCGATCCTCCGAAGATCTGCTGCCCCTTCTTGTCGACGAGCGCGTCGCTCTTGTCGCTACCGACCCAGACGGCCGTGACGATGGACGGGGTGTACCCGACGATCCAGGCGTCCTTGTTCGAATCTCCCTCACCCTGCACCGTGCCCGTCTTGGCCGCCGCGACCCGTCCACCGGCGAGCGTGACCTTCGAGCGTGCAGGTACGTCGAGCATCGACTCGGTGACGTTGCGAGCCACCTGTGCCGGCACCGCCGCGTCGGGCTCGGGCGGATCCCGGGTGAACAGCACGCGACCGTCGGCTGCGACCACCTTGGAGACGATGTAGGGCTTGCGACGCTGCCCGTCGGCGGCGAACGTGGCGTACGCCGCCGCCATGTCGACCGGGTGGACCTCCTGGTCACCCAGCGAGATCCCGCCGCGCGGGTCGGTGGCGAGGTCCGGTGGGATACCGGCCTGGTGCGCCGCGTCGATGACCTTCTGCGGGCCGACGTCCAGACCCATCTTGTAGAACACCGTGTTGACCGACTGCGTCATCGCGGTCTTGACGTTGCACTCCTTGCCGCAGTCCGACGACTCACCCGAGTTGTTGATGGGCCGGTCGAGCCCCTTGAACTTCTGCCCCGAGGTGCCGTCGAAGGTGGAACCGAGACCGACCCCGGCGCCGCCCTGCAACGCGGCGGAGAACACGAACGGCTTGAAGGTCGATCCCGCCGGCCGCAGACCCTGGGCGTAGTCGGTGCCCAGACCATTGGAACCGCCGTAGTACGCGAGTATCGCGCCGGTCTTCGGATCGATGGAGACCAGGGAGGAGCGCAGGTTCCCCGGCTGACCCTCCATCTTCTCCTTGATCGCGTCGACCGCCTGCTTCTGTCGAGCAGCGCTGACCGTCGTGGTGACGGTGAGGCCGTCACGGTCGATCTGTTCCTGGGTGATCCCCTGGTCGGTGAGTTCGGCCACCGCCAGGTCGTAGATGTGGTAGCGGTCGTCCTCGGGGAGGCCACCGACGGCCGGTGCCTCGCGCAGCCAGTTGTCGGGGAACACCGCCTGAGCGCGCGCGGCGGGGGTGAGGAAGTTGGCCTCGGCCATCTGGTCCGCCACGAACGTCCAGCGGCGCTGCGCGTCCTCGAGGCTCTTGGCGGGGTCCCAGTTCGACGGCGCTTGGATGAGGCCGGCGAGCATCGCGCCCTCGGACGGCGTCAGGTCCTTCACGTCCTTGTCGAAGTACGCTTTCGATGCTGCCTGGAGGCCGTAGGCCTGACGTCCCCAGAAGATCGTGTTCAGGTAGTTCTCGAGGATCTGTTCCTTGGTCTGCTCGCGGGAGATCTTCACCGCGAGCACGACCTCCTTGTACTTGCGGAGCAGCGAGACGTCGTCCTCGTCGGTGGAGACCTTGACGTACTGCTGCGTGATGGTCGACCCGCCGCCGACGCCGCCGGTGAGCTGGTTGTAGACCGCTCGGGCGATGCCGGTGATGTCGAAGCCGGGGTTGGTGAAGAAGGTGCGGTCCTCCGCCGCGAGCACGGCGTCCTTCACGTGCTGGGGAACCTGGTCGAGAGTGACCTTGACCCGGTTCTCGTTGTCGGGGCGCACGGTGGCCAGCGGCACGTTGAGATCGTCGGCGAACGTGAAGGTGGCCACCTGGCTCAACGCGACGTCGTCGGCCGTGGGCACCTTGAACATCATCCACCCGACGACGAACGCCAGGAACGGCGCGAGCACGAACACGGCGAGGAGGATCAGGACTCCTCGACGTACGAGCTTCCAGGGCGAGGACGGGCGCTTGGACGGCGCCGACCTCGGAGCGCCCGGTGGGGCGCCACGCGTCGCGGGGCCGAGCGCGGGCGGGCGCTCGGACAGCGCCACCCCGCCGGAGCGGGCGGTCGTCGCGGTCTGTGCGCCCGGATCGACCCTGCCCTGGGCGGGGCCGCCGTTGGCCGTGGCCCGCGCCATCGAGGCGGCGGCCGTCTCGTCGTGGGTCAGCAGGGGCATGTCATGGGATCGGTAGGGGGCGCGCCCAGGCTGCGCGGCGGTACGGGGTCGCGGGATACCCCCCGGTGTCTGCGAAGGTGGCAGAGGCCGAGGGCCGGACGGGCGGGGTCCCGCACCCTGAGGGCGGGGCCTGGCGTTCGGTACGGCGGCGGCCGGGGGGCCCGGCACGCCGGCGGCGGGGCGCGGAGGTACCCGCGGTGGGGTCACCGGCGCGCGGCCAGGAACTCCGGACGCAGCAGGTCGTGGAGGCGGAGGATCCAGGCGCGGGCCGGGTGGCCCCGACTGGGCGGGTCGTCCGCCCGTGTTGCGCCGGGGCTCGCTGCGCTCGTTCACCGCTCTCCCTTGATCGCCGTGCCTACTCATTCAGCAGCGGTCCGACGTCGATCGGACCGGCGCCTGCTGTTCTCGGGCGTGACTCCGTCGGGACTGTCGCCGGTACCCATGACGTATGAGAGCACCAAGTGGTTCCAACTGCAGGTACGGCAGACCTCCACCACATACACGGAAAAGTCGGCGTGAAGGTTCGCCAGCTGCTCGATCTCCTGAGGCGTGCGGGCCGATCCGGCCGCGTGCCGGAGCGCGTCGCCGAAGATCCACGAGACCTGCGTGAGCCGTTCCTTGCGGCAGACCGGACAAGTCTGCTCGGTGGCGTCGCCGTGGAACTGGGCGGCGCGGAGCAGGTAGGGGGTGGCGTCGCAGACCTGCGCCACACCCACCTTCCCGGAGTGGACGTCCGCGAGCAGTGTCCTGCGCTGCAACGCGTAGTCGACCACCTGCCGCTGGATACGCACCGGGTCAGGGTACGCGGGCGGTCGTCGTCCCCAGCGGGGAACGCCCGCATCGGCTGTACGCGAGCCGTCCGCGAGCGGTACGCGAGGCGCGGACGGTGGGTGATTCGGATCTCGCCGACGCGCGTAGATGTATCGCTTCGATATAGTGGATGCCACAGTGTCCGAAGGAGGGGGTCGCGGTGCTCGAGATGGCGATCCTCGGCCTGCTCCAGGAGGCACCCGTGCACGGTTACGAGCTTCGCAAGCAGCTCGGGGTGCGTCTCGGCGGGTTCCGGGTCTTCTCCTACGGGTCGCTCTACCCGGCGCTGCGCAGGCTCACCCGGGCCGGCCTGATCGTCGAGGACGCCGAGCAGCCCCCGGAGGCGGGCTGGTCCCGCCGCGGCCGGCGGGTGTACCGGATCACGGGCGAGGGCAAGGACCGGCTCACCGCGATGCTCGCCGGGCCCGGACCGGCGTGCTGGGATGACGAGAGCTTCGGCGTTCACGTCGCCTTCTTCTCCCGCACGCCCGCCGACGCGCGGATGCGGATCCTGGAGGGGCGCAGGCGTGCGGTCGAGGAACGCCGCGAAGGAATGCGGTCCGCGCTCGCCCGGGCCGGCGAACAGATCGACCGCTACACCCGCGAGCTGCACCGGCTCGGGCTCGACTCGACCGAGCGTGAGGTGCGATGGCTCAACGAACTGATCGAGACCGAACGGGCCGAGCAGCGCGACCGGCGCGGCTCCGGAAGTGTGAGTCACCCGGGAAGCACGAGTACTGAGACATGAGCACACGAGAAGATGAGGAGCCGGCCATGAGTCAGGTCCGTGTCGCCGTCGTCGGCGTCGGGAACTGCGCGGCGTCGCTGGTACAGGGCGTGCACTACTACGCGGACGCCGACCCGGCCACACGCGTCCCCGGTCTGATGCACGTCGACTTCGGCGGGTACCACGTCCGGGACATCACGTTCGTCGCCGCGTTCGACGTCGACGCCAAGAAGGTGGGCCGGGATCTGTCGGAGGCCATCGGCGCCAGCGAGAACAACACCATCAAGATCGCCGACGTGCCGCCGATGAACGTGTCGGTGCAGCGCGGCCACACCCTCGACGGGCTGGGCCGGTTCTACCGCGAGACGATCACCGAGTCCGACGAGGATCCGGTGGACGTCGCCCAGGTCCTGCGCGACACCCGGGCCGACGTGCTCGTGTCCTACCTCCCGGTGGGCAGCGAGGCGGCCGACCGCTTCTACGCACAGGCCGCGATCGACGCGAACGTGGCGTTCGTCAACGCGCTGCCGGTGTTCATCGCGTCCGACCCGGTGTGGGCGGAGAAGTTCCGGTCGGCGGGCGTCCCGATCATCGGCGACGACATCAAGAGCCAGGTGGGCGCCACCATCACCCACCGCGTGCTCGCCAAGCTCTTCGAGGACCGCGGCGTGCAGCTCGACCGCACGATGCAGCTCAACGTGGGCGGGAACATGGACTTCCTGAACATGAAGGAGCTCGAGCGGCTGGAGTCGAAGAAGGTCTCCAAGACCCAGTCGGTCACCTCACAGGTCGACCGGGACATGGGCCGCGACAACGTCCACATCGGTCCGTCGGACTACGTCGCCTGGCTCGACGACCGCAAGTGGGCCTACGTCCGGCTCGAGGGACGCGCGTTCGGGGACGTGCCGCTGAGTCTGGAGTACAAGCTCGAGGTCTGGGACTCCCCCAACTCCGCAGGCATCATCATCGACGCCGTGCGTGCCGCGAAGCTCGCCAAGGACCGCGGCATCGGCGGGGCGATCACCTCGGCGTCGAGCTACTTCATGAAGTCCCCGCCCGAGCAGTACAGCGACGACGTCGCCCGCGACGCGGTGGAGGAGTTCATCCGCGGTGAGCGGGAGCGCTGAGCGCGCACCGACCCTCCCTGTCACCCCGCATCCGGCCCCGGCCGTGGCACCTGCCACGTCGGGGCCGGCTCCTTTCTCCAGCCGGGGATGCTTCGCTTCCAAGACCTTTTCATCGTTCTCGGATCCTTCCGGAGCGGAAGCGCTTTCACTCGTTCACCCCAATAACGGTGAGATATCGAACTGACTTGCGCCACAGCTCACCCAGGTGCCGGAGGTGAACGGTGGGGGAACAGGAATGACACCTGCCTCATTCGCCCGCTTGTCCCAACTTGCCCGTGAACATCGTCACCGGACGCGCAAGGTTTCGAGCGACGTTGCTCACGTATCGGGCGGAGATCTGATCGTAATGTGCGGACCGGCCCTGTGACATCGCCGCTCACCCGGAGCGACGGGCACGGGGTCACCGCCTGACGGGCGGGGTGCGGTGCGGCCCTTACGCGAGGCAGCACGTGGTCGCGACCCGCCTGAGGTGCACGGTTCGCCGAACCGGCGCCCACGTCGGGCGGTGCCCACACCGAGGACCCGTCTGTGCCTTCCTACCTGCCCGCTCTCGTGACCCGTACCGCGGTCGTGGCCACCACCACGGCCACGGTCGCGCTCGTCGCGCTGCTCCCCGCCACCGCGGCGGCGGCGACTCCGCCCCCCGCTCCCGCGAGTTCGCCCGTCTCATTGGCGGTCCCGGCGGCCCTGACCGCCCCGGCGGCCCTGACGCTTCCGGCCGCCCCCGCCGCCGCCCGCGCGTCGGCGTTGAGCAACGCCATGGGCAAGCTCGGCGCGCCCTACCGCTGGGGCGCCACCGGCCCGAACGCGTTCGACTGCTCAGGACTCGTCAGCTGGGCCTTCGCCCGGGCAGGCGTCCCGCTGCCGCGCACCAGCCGCGCCATGTCGACGGTCGGCACCCCGGTGGCGAAGTCCGACCTCCGTCCGGGCGACCTGGTCCTCTTCTACCGGCCGGTCAGCCACGTCGGGATCTACATCGGCGACGGCAAGATCGTCCACGCCAGCAACCGGAAGAGCCCGGTGAAGGTCTCCGACATGAGGTACATGCCGTTCAACTCCGCTCGCCGGGTCTGATCGACAGCGGGAGCCCGGGCGTCGCGTTCACGCGAGGCCCGGGCCGCTCTCCCGGGCAAGACCCTCTCGGGTGAGCGGCATGCCGATCATCGACGCGTATAGTCCGGCGCCGTGACCGAGTCCGACCTGCGACCACTCGCCCTGGTCACCGGAGCGTCCCGCGGCATCGGCGCCGCCGTGGCCCGGGCGCGGGCGCCCGGCCACGACCTCCTGCTCGGTGGCCGCGACGCCACCGCGCTGCGACTGCTGGCCGCGGAGCTGGCCGGTTCGCGTCCGTGGCCCGTCGAGCTCACCGACATCGACGCCGTCGCCGAGGCTGCCCTCGGCATCGAGCGGCTCGACGTCCTGGTGCACTCCGCCGGCATCGGTGTGCTGGGCTCCGTGGCCGACACCCCGGCGTCCACGTGGCGCCGGCAGTTCGACGTCAACGTCGTCGCCGTCGCCGAGCTGACGCGGCTGCTGCTGCCCGCCTTGCGAGCCGCGCGCGGGCGCGTGGTGCTCATCAACTCCGGCGCCGGGCTGACCGCCCAGCCCGGCTGGGCCTCCTACGCCGCCAGCAAGTTCGCGCTCCGCGCGTTCGCCGACGCGCTGCGCGAGGAGGAGGGCCCGAACGGTGTCCGCGTCACCTCGGTGCACCCGGGTCGGGTGGACACCGAGATGCAGCACGGCGTGGTCCAGCAGGAGGGCGGCATGTACCGCGCGAAGCGCTACCTCCGCGCCGCGTCCGTGGCCGGCGCCGTACTGCTCGCCGTCACCGCGCCGGACGACACCGCGCTGACCGAGCTGGTGCTGCGCCCGGCGCACCCCTGACAGCGGCGCCCGCAGGTCGGAGTCCACCGGTCGGTGGACGCCGGCGTCCGTGACGCGGGCGATGTATCAACCGGCCGCCCATTCCTATGCTGGCGTCCATGGACCTCACCCGGGCGTCGGACGCCGAACGCGAGCGCACCGCCCAACTGCTCCAGCATGCCGTCGGTGAAGGGCGCCTGGACCTCACCGACTTCGACGAGCGGCTGCGCGCCGCCTACGCGGCCGTCACCCGCGCCGACCTGCACGACGTCACCGCGGGCCTGCCGGCACCCGCGCCGGTCGCGGTACCGGTTCGGAAAGCGGCTCCGCCCGACTCCGCGTGGAGCGAGCAGTGGCGCACCTGGCGTCGGGTGTCGGTGCTCCTGCTGGTGATCTGGGCGCTGACCTCGATCGCGAGCGGTGGCCTGACCTTCTTCTGGCCGGTCTTCCCGATCGGGGGCTGGGGGGCGGCCATGTTCCTGTCCATGGTCGCCGGCCGGCGGCCCGGCCACGGTTGCGGCGGCGGCACCCTGCCCTCCGCCCACCATCCACACTGATCGCATCGACCGGATCCACCGGCCGGACCCGCGACACCGGTGCGTTCGGCAACTACTGTCGGACCATGCTCGACCCGGAGTCGGTCAACCTCGACGAGCTCTGCCTCGCGCTCGACGACCACACGGCCGGAACCACGTGGTGGATCGAGTCCGACACGGGGCGGATCCGCCCGCGTACCGTCGTGGACGGGTCACCCGACGCCGCCGACTCCGGCTGGCGACGCATCCGCCCCACCGAGTCCTACGAGAGCTACCGGGACATGTCCGAGTTCGTGGCCGCCGTGCACCACCGCCGCGCATCGGACCTGCTCGACCGCGCGATCACCGGGCGCGGAGCGTTCCGGCGGTTCAAGGACACGCTGTTCGAGTTCCCGGAGCTTCGCAACCAGTGGTTCCGCTACCGCGGGGCGCGGTCCCGGCGCCGTGCGCTGCACTGGCTGGCCGCCGAAGGTCTCGTCTCCCGCGCGGACGCCGAACGGGTCGCCGCGCGCCATCCCGACCCGACGCAGGACGACGAGCATCTCCCGTCCGCCGTTGCCGTCGACCTGGGGATGCTCTACGGCGACCGGCTGGCGCAGGTGCTCATGTTCGGCTCGTGGGTGCGCGGCGAGGAGCCGGGCGAGAACGACCTGCAGCTCATCGTCGTGCTCGACGACCTGTCCTCGCCGTGGGACGAGCTGCACCGCATGGACGACGTCCTGTGGCGGCACACCGAACGCTCCGGACTGACGATCACCGCGGTGCCGGTCGCTCCCGCGGATCTGGCCGCGCCCGCCACCCCACTGCTGGCCCGTGCCGCGGCCGAGGCCGTCCTGGTCGCGTGACCGGACCCGGGGTGCCATGACGGAGATGTCGTGAGTACGGAGATGTCGTGAGTACGGAGATGTCGTGAGTACGGAGATGTCGTGAGTACGGGGACCGCCCGCGCGCGCGAGGAACTGTTCGCCGCGCACCTGCTCGGTACCACCGGGTTCGCCGCGCAGACCGTCGCGCTCACGTTCCGCGCCGCGCTCGCCGCCGCCGAGGGCGCGCTGGTGCTGCTGGACCGCACGCCCGAACCGGAGCCCGCAGCCGTGGTGGCCGCGTTCATCCGTCACGCCGTGCGCGAACGGGGTCTGGATCCCGAGGCCGGACGCCTGCTCCGGTCGCTGTTCAACCGCTCCGAGATGGCGAACGCCGACGGCGCCGTGCCACAGCCCGAGGCAGCCCGCGCGATCGCCGACGCGACGACGATGGTGGACGTCGTGGCCGCCTGGATCGACAAGTCCCACCAGGTCGCCACGGAACGTCACCCGAGACCGGCACCGCCGGCGCGGCGGCGCCACTGACGCTCGGGACCCGCTCGGACACCTGTCGCGCCGACCGCCTTCGTCAGACCCGCTGCGAGCCGGTGACGTCGCGCGTCGACCACCGGCTGGAGACGTCCATGGGGTGCCGCACGGCAGTTCCCCGAAGCGGGGCACCGGGAGGCGTTCCTGGAACTCAGAGGACCAGGTTCACCATCCGGCCGGGCACCACGATCACCTTGCGCGGGTCCTTGCCGGCCAGCAGTTCAACGATCTTCTCCTCCGCAAGCGCGAGGGCCTGCACGTCGGCGGTGGACGCGTCGGCTGGCACGGTGATCCGGGAGCGGACCTTGCCGTTGATCTGGATCGGGTACTCGATCGTGTCGGCCACCAGGTAGCGCTGGTCGGCCTCCGGCCACGGCTGCTCCCACACCCGCTCGCCGGTCAGGTCGAGGTACACCTCCGTAGCGGTGTGCGGGGCGAACGGGAAGAGCAACGAGGCCGCGGTGACCAGAGCCTCACGGCGGGCTATCGCCGAAGCGTCTCCCTCGTGGTGGATCCGCGACACCTCCTTGACCAGCGACATCACAGCAGCGATGGCGGTGTTGAACGCGAACTGGCCATCGATATCGTCGGTCACCTTGCTGATCGCCCGGTGCGACGCCCGTATAAGCAGCAGGTCGTCACCGCCGTCGCGTCGGTCGTCGGCCGACTCGGCGCGGACGTCCTGCGCCAGCCTCCACAGCCTGGTCAAGAACCGGTGGACGCCCTCCAGTCCCTCGTCGGTCCAGTCGCCGCCCATGATCGGCGGTGCCATGAACAGGACGTAGCACCGGGCGGTGTCAGCGCCGTACCGCGCGACGATGTCGCCGGGCGACACGGAGTTGCCTTTCGACTTCGACATCTTCGTGCCGTTTCGGGTGATCATCCCTTGGGTGAACAGGCGCTTGAAGGGTTCCTGGAAGCCGACCAGGCCCAGATCGGCGAAGACCTTGCAGAAGAACCGGGCGTAGAGCAGGTGCAGGATCGCGTGTTCGACACCACCGATGTATTGGTCGATCGGCATCCAGCGATCGACGACGGACCGGTCCCATGGCGCGGTCTCGTTGTGCGGATCGCAGTAGCGCAGGAAGTACCACGACGAGTCCACGAACGTGTCCATCGTGTCGGTCTCGCGCCTGCCGGGGCCTCCGCACCGCGGGCACGGAGTGTTGACCCAGTCCTCGGCGGCCGCCAGCGGGGACCGGCCCTTGGGTGCGTAGTCCTCGATCACCGGCAGGAGGACCGGCAGTTCGTCCTCGGGCACCGGCACGAGCCCGCAGTCGTCGCAGTAGACGATCGGGATCGGGCAGCCCCAGTAACGCTGCCGCGACAGCAGCCAGTCGCGCAGCCGGAACGTCACCCGCGACTCACCGAGGGACTCCTCACCGAGCCACTCGATCATGGCCGGCTTCGCGTCGGCGATCGACAGCCCGTCCAGGAACTGCGAGTTCACCGCCGGGCCGTCGCCGGTGTACGCCTCACCGTCGAAGTCGGCAGGAGGCTGGACCGTACGGACGATCGACAGACCGAAGGCCGTGGCGAAGTCCCAGTCGCGCTGGTCCTGCGCAGGCACACCCATGACGGCCCCGGTGCCGTACTCGGCCAGCACATAGTCGGCCACGTACATCGGGATCTCAGCGCCGGTCGCCGGGTTGGTCACCGTGCGTCCGAGCGGCACACCGGTCTTGGGTCGAGAGGAGGACGAACGCTCGAACTGGTCGGCGACGAGCGCCTGTTCGACGTACGCGCGGACCTCCCTCTCTCGCTCGGTGCCCTCCGCCAGCTTCAAGACGTCCGGGTGCTCGGGTGCCAGCACGAAGAAGGTCGCGCCGAACAGGGTGTCCGGCCGCGTCGTGAAGACCTCGTACGCCGAACTCATCTCGGCACAGCGGAACGTGACCGCGGCCCCCTCGGACCGACCGATCCAGTTGCGCTGCATGGTCTTGACCTTCTCCGGCCACTCCACGCCGTCGAGATCGTCCAGCAGGCGCTGCGCGTAGTCGGTGATCCGGTAGAACCACTGCTCCAACTGCCGCACCTCCACGAGGAACCCGCAGCGCTCGCACCGCCCGTCGACCACCTGCTCGTTGGCCAGCACGGTGGCGTCATGCGGGCACCAGTTGACCGATGCCTCGCGGCGGTACGCCAGGCCCTTGCCGAACATCTGCAGGAAGATCCACTGTGTCCAGCGGTAGTACTCGGGCTGGTGGGTCGCGAACTCGCGCGACCAGTCGATGGAGATGCCCCAGTCGCTGAACTGGCGACGGAACGAGGCGATCGACTCGTCGGTCGAGACCCGCGGGTTCTTGCCCGTGCGGATGGCGTGGCCCTCGGCGGGAAGCCCGAACGCGTCGTAGCCCATCGGGTGCAGCACCGTGTGGCCCCGGCGCCGGTAGAAGTGGGCGACCGCGTCGCCGACGGCGTAGTTCTTGAGGTGTCCGACGTGCGGGTCGCCGCTGGTGTACGGGAGCATCTCCAGCACGTACGCCAAGGGGCCGGTGGCGTCGTTCGGTACCTGCCAGGTCTTCTCGTCGTTCCAGACCTGCTGCCACCGGCGTTCGATCGTGTGCGGATCGAAGGCTTCCATGAGGACATCCCTAGTCGAGGACCCGTCCGAGTGCGTCAGCGAGCCGGCGACCGAAGCGGACTGCGGTGCCTCTGCTCACGGGCATCCCGCGGACAACTGCGTTCGGATATTCTACCGAGGTCGCGAGCCGTACCGTCGGGTGGTTGCGGGCCCAGGCAGCGAAGCAGCGCGCCCCCTCTCCTGAGGTGGAGTTCCACGGCTCGTCGAACACCATCACCGCCGGATCAGCCTGCGGACCGCCGCCAATACCGGCGGCGAACGACGAGACCACCTCCTCGTCCCCGGCATCTCCGCTGGCCACCAGGAAGGGCCGCTCCTCCAGCGGGCCGATCAGCCCGGGTGTGTGCAGGTCGAGTACGGCGACCGGCACGTCGTCGAACAGCGGCGCGGCGCGGATAGCCCGCACCGCGGCGTACCTGTTCACGTCGCCGTAATCACGGTTGTGGTCGTGCGGACGACGGGCCTTTCCCTGATCACCCGACTCCGCTCCATCCACATCAACGATGGGATAGGCCGCCACCTCCGTGTGCGCCGCCCACTCGACGCCGTTTCGTCGCAGGTCGAGCATCCCGAGAACGACGCCTTCCAGGACAAGCGAGCCGATCGCCTCGCAGGCATGGTGCCGGGCGGTGAGCACGAGGCGCGAGCGGAGTCGCCCGGCCGCTGGTAGCCGCAGGAACGGGACGGGACGTCCGGCCTCACTGAGAACCACCGTGGTCCGCTCCATCCCCTCCCCAGCCTCGTCCAGGAAGCGGTGCAGGTCGGAACGGCCGTAGGGCAGGGTCGCGGAGATCAGAACGTCCTCGCCCCGGCCGACGTCGACAATGAACCGGTCCCTGACCGCGTACCGATCCGCGAGCCACGAGTAGTGCGCCCCGCCGTCCCGACTGATCGCTGGCCCGAAGCCACCGATCAGGCCCGGTCGGGCCATCCGAACCTCGACCGGACCGTCCGCGTCGGTGAGTCGAACGTGCCAGTACCAGCGGTCACCGTCGGAGTCCCGCAGGTCGCGATCCAGCGACAGCCAGCCCTCGCCGCGCCCGACGATGCCGTTGCCGGTGGCCCGAGGCAGTGCGACCACCGGCAACGACGGCGTCACCCAGGCCGCTGGGCGACGATCACCCGATGGCCCTTCCCAGTGGGCATCACCGAGTGGTCGAAAGCCCCGAACTCGCCGACGACGGTGAGCCCGGCGGAGTCGAGCATCCGGGTCATCTCGCGCACCGTGTAGACATACTGGTCGAACGCGTTGAAGTACATGCTCACCTCCCCGCGGTCGCGCACGATGATAGATTCATCGTGCCGCCAGTTGGCGTCGTGCGGCCGGACGAGGTGCCTCGTCAGCCGGGTGATCAGCACGTCCTCGTCGATGTGGTGGGCGATGATGTACGGCTGGTAGTTGTCCACGAAGTTCAGCAGGTGGGCCATGTCCAGCACGAAGTGCGCGCCCGGAGCGAGCCAGGACGCGACCTTGGCGAGCAGCCTGGGCACGTCGTCGGGCGCCATATAGTTGATCGTCACGAACAGACAGGTGACCAGGTCGAACGGACCGGCCAGTTCCGCATCGGCGGCGTTGGAGTGCACGTACTCGACGTCTCCACACGACTCGCGGGCGAACTCGACGAAGTGCGCGCTCTGGTCGACACCGACACACCGGTGACCGAGCTTGCTCAGGGCGCGGAGAGTCGTTCCCGTGCCGCACCCCACGTCGAGAACCCGGCCTGCGACCGCCGGCAGGTACGAGCCGAGGAACGTGGTCTCCCGCTCCAGGGAGCGGAAGTCCCGGCGGATGATCTCGTAGTACCTGCCCGGGAACTCGAACGATCCGGCGGCGTCCGCGGTCACGCGAACTGGTGGTCGCTGCGCAGCAGCCGGTAGTCGAGGCTGTGGATGCGCCCGCCACCCAGCTCGCGGAGCTTGGCCAGATTCGGGCTGGTGTCCCACACATCCACCACATCGGAAGTGGTGAGGTTGAACCCACCCGCGAAGTCCGACCCCTTCAGCTTGCCCGCGGTGTAGGTCGAACCGGTAGGCGAGATCCGCAGTCTGCTCCACGGCCATTCGGTCACGTACGGGAACGCTGCGACGAGCGGCTCGATGTCCGCGAACGGCTCGTCCCGGCCGATCCGGCGCCCGTAGTGGGCGTGGCTCGGCTCATAGAGTCCGCCCGCAGCACCGGCCAGATAGGCATCCAGCGCAGCACGGACACCACCCTCGTCGAGCACCATCGGCGCGAGGGCCGTTCCGCGTCCGACCGGGCTGAGGAAACCGATGTCGTACCAGCGGGCACCGTTCTCCACGGCGACTCAGCCGATCTCCTGCACCGTCGCGGCATTGGACCGGTGCAGGGTTGCCCCGGCCGCGACCGCCACGCCACGCTCCGCGAGGCGGGTCATCCGCTCGACCAGGGTGGCGAAGGCCCCCTTGCCGCGCATCCAGTCGTGTGTCACCTCGTCGGCACCATCGATGCTGGTACCGATGTGCCACAGGTTGTCGAGCGCCTGGAGCCGATCGAGGTTCTCGTCGGTCAGAGCGACGGTGTCACTGCGGACGTACACGCTGAGCCCGGCACGATCGGCCGCCTCAACGATGTCGAAGGCGTCAGACCGGAACAGAGGGTCGCCGCCCGTGAGCTGGATGACGAACACCCCAGCGTCCGCGAGCTTGGCGAACACGTCGGCCCATGCCGAAGCCGACAGTTCGTCGGCGGTGGACGCCGTGGGGGACGACGAGTACGCGCAGTGACGGCACGCCCGGAAGCAGCCGTACGTCAGCTCGGCCTCGACGATCGTCGGGGCCTGGAGGTAAGCCTTGGCCAGGTCGTTCGCCTCGATGTACCGCACGTCGGCCCGCGCACCCTCGACCAGAACACCACTTGCCACCAGATCGGCAACAGCCGCCGTCACCGCAGCACCACCATGCAGCGGCTGGAGTGCCTCCACGAGGCCGTTGGTCGACCGGCTGCTCGTGGCGGTGAGGCTGCGCAACACGTCGAACCCGACAGGATCGACCATCGCCTGGCGGTGGATCGTCCGGTTGAAGTACAGGCCGCCGAAGAACTCCTCGCGCAAGACACCATCCGCCGCGATACCGAGCAGCGCGTCGGGGTGCGGCGCGGCCTGGGCGACCGGCGGGATTCCGACGTCCCAGGTGGATGCGCAGTCGAGCATGGAGTGCACGTCGTCGCTGACGTAGAGCGTGCCGTTGCGGGTGAAGTTGGACTCGATCGCTCGTTGCTGCTGGCTCGTGAGCTCGCGGATTCCGACGGTCATGCGTTCCTCCGTTGTGGGGCGGGACGATGCGCGCAGGACACTGCCAGCTCTCCACACTGTTCGGCGGCAGTCCGCCTACCACCATCACATCGGCCCAATCGGTCCGTCCGGCGACTTCGGACTGTGACGAGCTGGCGCACGGACGGAGCATTGACTGACATCCGTCATCTACTCGGGACCTCACACAGGTCAACCCTGACTACCCCCCGCTTGCGAAGCGGCCGAGCAGCCCCGGAGGACCGCACCTGTGGCCCCCGGCCCACCGGGCGAACCCGCTCAGCGACTCCGTCCGACGTCGGCGCCCATCCCGCTCGCCGGGGTGGGGCGACCGGGTTCGCCTACCCTGACGGGGTGCCCCTGCTGCTGCGTCTGGTGCTCGGCTCGCTGCTCGTACTGGCCGGTGTCGTCCTGCTCGCCGTCGCCGTTCTCGGCGCGCGCTCCCGGTTGCGTCGCAACCGCTGGTTCGGCGTCAGGACGTCCGCGACGCTGCGCTCCGACGCCGCTTTCGCGACGGCGAACAGGGCCGCGGCGGCGCCACTGGGCGCGGCGGGTGCGATCGCGGCAGCGGGCGGGGCGGTGTTGCTCGCCGGCGCGGACGGTGCACTCGGGTGGGTCGTACTCGCCGTGAGCTCGGTGGGGACACTCGTGATCGGCGGGTTCGGCGGGGCGGTGGGAGACCGGACGGCCGTCGCCGTCACCGACGACGCGCCTGCCCAGACCTGTACCGGGTCCTGCGCCGGCTGCGAGCTGGTGGCGGGCTGCCGCCCGGGCGGGGAACCGACCGGGGACGGGGCTCGGGCCGGGGAGCCGACCCCGGCGGAGTGACCGGGCTGCGGTCGCCCGATCGGCGCCGCGCGGCGCGCCACCGTCGGGTCGGTCCGCGCTCAGTTGTGCTTGACGTCGGACGGATAGGTCGCGAGCAGTGCCAGCGGTATGCCCTGGCGGCGCAGGACCCGGCCCCACAGACCGGTGTCACGGCGGTCGAGCACGTCGTCGGGGAGCGCGGGGACGACGATCCAGTCCCCCCGCTTGATCTCCTCGGCGAGCTGACCTGCGTCCCAGCCCGAGTAGCCGGCGAAGACCCGCAGGCCGCGCAAGCGCGGGCCGAGCGCGACGGGGTCGCCGTCCAGGTCGACCAGTGCCACCGGGCCGCGCACCGCCACCAGACCCTGGAGCGACGCGGGATCGTGGCCGGTGCGTACGGCGGCGAGGCACAGGGCCGTCTCCGCCTCCACCGGGCCACCGATGAACACGTCGGGACGCGACGACAGGGGCGCCCACGACGGGAGCACGTCCCGGACCGGCACCTCGCTGGGCCGGTTCAGCACCACGCCGAGACTGCCCCGGTCCCGATGTTCGATCATGTAGATGACCGTGCGCCTGAAGTTGGCCTCGAGGAGTCCCGGGGCCGCCACGAGCAGGCTGCCGGGTGTCACACCGGACCCGTCAGCGGGCCCGGCACCGGAGCGGTCGTCCACCACACGCCCATCGTCGCACCCGCCGGGCCGCGTAGCGTGGCCCCGTGCCGACACCGGGAGCCCCGATACCGGACGGGCCCACCGGCACGTCCGCATCCGGGGCCGCGGACACCGGGAAACTCGGTGTCGCCCGCCTGACCCGCACCCCCGGCTTCGGGCGCCTGCTGGCCGTCCGGTTCACCACTCACTGGGGTGACGGCATGTTCCAGGCCGCGCTCGGAGGTGCGGTTCTGTTCAACCCGGAGCGCCAGGCCGACCCGCTCGCCGTGGCTGCCGGGTTGGCCGTCCTGCTGCTGCCCTACTCGGTGATCGGCCCCTTCGCGGGCGCGTTGCTCGACCGCTGGGACCGCCGCCGGGTCCTCGTCCTGGCCAACCTCATGCGAGCCGCGCTCGTCGTCGTCGTCGCCACCACCGTGTACGCGGGTGTCGACGGGCCGGGGTTATACGTCGGCGCGCTGGCTGTGGCCGGGCTGAGCCGGTTCACGCTGTCGGGGCTGTCGGTGGCGCTGCCGCACGTCGTCCCACGCCGGCATCTCGTGGAGGCGAACACCTTGGCCGTCACCGTGGGTTCGGGGGTCGCCGCGCTCGGCGGCGCGTCCGCAATCGGGTTGCGCGAGCTGGTCGGCCCCGGGAACACCGGCTCGGCGATCACCACCCTCGCGCCGGTCGTCGGGCTGCTCCTGGCCGCAGCGCTGGCCTCCGGTTTCCGGCGTGGCGCGCTGGGCCCCGACCGGGCCGGCCACGGACGCCCCATCGTCACCGTCCTGCACGGGTTCGCCGACGGCGCCCGAGCCACGATGGCGACCCCCTCGATCACCGCGTCGTTCCTGGCGCTGGCCGCCCATCGGCTCGCGTTCGGCATCACGACGCTGCTCACGCTGCTGCTGTTCCGCTACGCCTTCACCGATGCCGGTCCGGTCCGGTCCGGTTTCGCGGGGGTCGGTCAGGCCGTCGTGCTGGCGGCGGTAGGGCTGGGGTCCGCGGCCCTGATCACCCCGTGGACGGTCCGCCGCTGGGGACGGGCCGCGACGGTGCGCGTGGCGCTCGTGGCGGCCACCGTCGCCCAACTCGCCCTGGCCGCGCTGCTCAGTGCCCCTGCCGTACTCGTGGCGGCGTTCGTGCTCGCCGGGGCCGGGCAGATCGTCAAGCTCTGCACCGATGCCGCGGTTCAGAGCGAGGCGGGCGACGAGGTGCTGGGCCGCGTGTTCGCGCTCTACGACGTCGTGTTCAACGTCGGTTACGTCCTCGCCGTGTCCGTCACCGCGTTCCTCAGCCCTCCCGACGGGTTCGCACCGGGGCTGCTCGCAGCGGCGGCGGCCCTCTACGTCCTGGGACTGCTGGCCCACGACGTACAACTCCGCCGCAACCGTCACACCACCGCCTGACCGCCTACTGCTCGGCGGCCCACCGCCGGAGCTCCGCCTCCGCCGCCTCGGCGCCCAAGGGGCCCTGCTCCATGCGGACGGCCAGCAGGTGCTTGTAGGCCCTGCCCACCAGGGGGCCCGGCGGGATGCCGAGCAGGGTCATGATCGCGTTGCCGTCGAGGTCCGGACGGATGGAGTCGAGCTCCTCCTGCTCCCGCAGGGTGGCGATGCGGTTCTCCAGCCCGTCATAGCTGCGCTGCAGGGCGGTGGCACGGCGCCGGTTCCGGGTGGTGCAGTCCGAGCGGACCAGCGCGTGCAACCGGTCCAGCAGCGGGCCCGCATCGGTGACGTAACGGCGCACCGCCGAGTCGGTCCACTCGCCGTTGCCGTACCCGTGGAAGCGCAGGTGCAGGAACACCAGCTGGCCCACCTCGTCGATCACCGACTTGGGGTACCGCAGCTCGCGCAGCCGCCTGCGTGCCATCTTCGCGCCGACCACCTCGTGGTGGTGGAAGCTGACCCGCCCGTCGGGTTCCCGGCGCCGCGTGTCGGGCTTGCCGATGTCGTGCAGCAGGGCGGCGAGGCGGAGCACGAGATCCGGCTTCCCGGGCTCCTCCCGATCGATCGCCTGCTCCAGCACGACGAGCGAGTGGGTGTAGACGTCCTTGTGCTGCATGTGCTCGTCGATGGCCAGCCGCATCGCGGGCACCTCCGGCAGCACATGGTCAGCCAACCCCGTGTCGACCATCAGCTCGACGGCCCGGCGCGGGTGCACCCCCAGGATCAGCTTGGACAGCTCCACCTGCACACGCTCCCGCGTGATCCGGGCCAGCTCACCGGCCATCGCGGTCATGGCCTCGACGACGCGTGGGGCGGGTGTGAACCCGAGCTGGGAGACGAAACGCACGGCCCGCAACATCCGCAGTGGGTCGTCGGCGAACGACTCCTCGGGCGTGGCCGGGGTGTCCAGGACGCCCGCGGCCAGCGCCGCCAGCCCACCGTGCGGATCGACGAACCGGCGCCCGGTGCGCGACGCAACGGTGGAGCGCGCCTCGTCGGCATCGGTCAGCTCGACGGCCATCGCGTTGGCGGTGAAGTCACGCCGCACCAGGTCGTCGTCGATCGTGTCCCCGAAGGCGACGACGGGGTTGCGCGTCAGGCGGTCGTAGGCGTCCGCGCGGAAGGTGGTGATCTCGACGGTGACGCCGTGACGACGCGCGCCCACGGTGCCGAACGCGATACCGGTGTCCCACACCGCTTCGGCCCAGCCGGCGAGGACCGCCAGCACGGCGTCGGGGCGGGCGGGCGTGGTGAAGTCGAGATCGTCGGAGTCGCGCCCGAGCAGCGCGTCACGAACGCTGCCACCCACCAGGAACAGTCGGTGCCCCGCCGCGGAGAAACGCGCGGCGAGCTCCTCGGCGACCTCGGGGATTCGCACCATCTGCACAACCGCATCCTCCTGCGCGCGCACGAGATCGGGGGGAGCGGTGGGCCCGGTGGATCCGGCGGCCAGAGCAGTTGCGGACACGGCGAGCTACTGTACTCTGTCCGACCGGGGCTCGGCGACGCGGATGCACCACAGCCGGGGGACACGCGCACCGCGACGGGCCGCGCCGCTTGCGACCCGCTCGTTACCATCGCCCCATGTCCACCTCCCGCGGCCGCTCGGGCGGGCGCCGCGCGGGGCGCCCGACGGACCGACGTCGCCGGCTGCGCACCGTTGACGAGACGTCGGCCGGTGGGCTCGTCGTGGATCACGTCTCCGGCGCCGCCGCCGTGATCGGGCGGCTCGACCGGCGCGGCCGGATGCTGTGGTCGTTGCCGAAAGGCCACATCGAGGCCGGTGAGACGGCCGAGGAGGCGGCGGTGCGCGAGGTAGAGGAGGAGACCGGCATCATCGGCCGCGTGGTCGCACCCCTGGGCACCATCGACTTCTGGTTCGTCGCCGAGGACCGCCGTGTGCACAAGACCGTGCACCATTTCCTCCTGCGCGCGCTCGGCGGTGAGCTCTCCGACGAGGACGTCGAGGTCGCAGAGGTCGCCTGGGTACCGCTGGCCGAGCTCGAGTCCCGGCTCGCCTACGCCGACGAGCGCCGGCTGATCCGGCGCGCCACCGAGCTGTTGGAGGAGACCGCGTGAGGCCGGCGACCAGGGCGTCGGTCATGGTCGCGATCATTCTGCTGACGCTGACGGGCCTGCTGCTCGGCGGTCCGGCGCTCGCGACACCGCCCGTCGCGGACACGGGCGGCCCGCTGCGCCTGGTGCTCGACGACATCACCCCCCGGGTCGTCACGACCGGCGGACCCGGCGCGCTCACCGTGACCGGCACGCTCACCAACACCGGTGACACGCCGGTCGAGGACCTGGTCGTCCGTGTACAGCGCGGTGACCCGCTCGAGACCGAGGGCGAACTGCGCGACGCGCTCGGCGGCACGGCGCCCACCGATGCGGTCGCACCCCAGTTCGTCCCGGTGGCCGGCAGCCTCCCACCGGGGGGTACGGCACCGGTGCGGCTCACTGTCGCGCTCCGCGGAGACCCACAGGCGAGTCTCGCACTGGTGCGCACCGGCGTCCACGAACTGCTCGTCAACGTCAACGGCGTGCCGCGCGGCGGGGCCCGGGCCCGGCTCGCGGCGGTCCGGCTGCTGCTTCCGGTGCTGTCGCTCCCCGGCCCGGCGCAGGAGGAGCCGGCGGCCACCCCGTTCTCGCTGCTCTACCCGATCACCGACACCCCCCGCCGGATCTCCACGGTGCCCGGTCAGACCCTCCTCGCCGACGACGGGCTCGCCACGTCGTTCGCTCCCGGCGGCAGGCTCGACGCGCTGCTCTCCGCGGTGGAGGACCACGCGCCCGCGGGATCGCCGGTCCGCAACGCCCTGTGTCTCGCCGTCGATCCCGACCTGGCCCAGACGGCCGCGGACATGCGCGGCAGCTACCAGGTGGCGGTCCCGGGCGGTGTTCCGACGCCCGGTACCGGGTCCGAGGCGGCACGCGCGTGGTTGGAGCGGCTCATGGGCCTGGCCCGCGACCGGTGCGTCATCGCCCTGCCCTACGCCGATGCCGACCTCGTCGCCCTCACCCGCGGCGGTCTCGGCGACACCGCCGCCGCCGCCGTCTCCGACGGACGGGAGGTGCTGGCCACCGTTCTGCAGACCCCGCTCGTGCCCGACGTCACCTGGCCCGCGGACGGCCTGGTCGACGCACCGACGCTCGAGGTGGTCTCCGCGGCCGGCACCCGTGCCCTGGTGCTCTCCGCCGACGGCCTGGAACCGGGTCGCACCCGGCCCGCCGCGGGTGCGGTACCGATCGCGGGCGGCCCAACCTCGCAGTTCGCGGTGCTGACCGACCCGCTGCTCGCGCTCGCCATGAGCGGCCCGACCAGCACGGACATTCCTGATGCCCGTGCCGGGAGCGCCGCGTCGGCGAGCTCGCCGGCCGGTACCGGCACCCCGCTCGCCACTCAGGACGCGATCGGCACGCTCGCGTTCCGCGCCGCCACCACGTCGACCACGGACGGCGCGCCCCTCGTCCTCGCACCACCGCACGACTGGGCCGCCGGAGCCCCGGCACTGCTCGCGGCGGCCGGGCAGCTCCTCGACGCCGGCCGCCTCAGCCCCCGTGGACTCGACGACGTGCTCACCGCCGGACCGCCGCCGGGCACCCCGGCCCGGCCGCCGGTCTACCCGCTCGACGCGGGAGGTCGGGAAATCCCGACGGCGGTGATCACCACGATCCGCGCCACCTCGGACAGCCTCACCGATCTGCGATCGGCCATGGTCGACGGCTCCGGTGTGGGGATCGGGGCCGACGAGGTGCTCGCACCGCTGCTCCAGGGCCTGGTCCGGCCCGCCTCCGTCGCCCGACGCGGGCAACCCGACCTGTCCCGGGACGCCGCCAAGACGGGAGCGACCGGGGTCGCCGACCTGCGGGCCGCCGTGCGGGTGCTGGAACCCCCCAGCCCGTACTCGCTGGGTACGTCCACCGCTCCGCTGCCGCTGACGGTCGCCAACGGACTCCCGGTGACCGTGCGCGTCCAGCTCGACGTCGCGAGCACCGCCGGACTCCGGGTGGCCTCGATCGCGCCGTTGGAGATCCCCCCGCTGGGCCGTCGGCAGGTGTCCGTGGATGCCGAGGTCACACGGTCGGGCCAGTTCACCGTGGCCGCGGCCGTCCGCACACCGGACGGCGGTCTGCTCGGTCCGCCCAGCCGCCTGCGCGTGCGGTCCACCGCCTACGGCACCATCACCGTATGGCTGACGGCGAGCGCGGGCGTGATGCTCGTGGTGCTGGTCGCCCGCCGGATCCTGCGCAGGATCCGCGGCGCGCGGCCCCCCGGCCCCAGGGGGGGCGGCCCCGCGGGCCCCCCGCCGCCCGGGGGCGGGGGCGGCGGCGGG
>JAJAZD010000169.1 GCA_026785945.1 Pseudonocardia sp.
CGATCACCGGCGACGCAGGGCCAGCCAGGTGAACGGCTGCACCACGCCCGAGGGTGTGCGGTGCTCCTCCCGTCGCCGCGCGACCACGCGCAGGCCGGCACCGAGCTCATCGGCCAGCCCATCCGGGGAGTAGCGGGCGGTGGGCAGCCCAGAGCAGAACTCCGGGCCGTCGGCGGCGAACGTGCCGACCACGACCAGCGCCCCCGGTGCCAGGGCGGACTTCAGCAGCTCGCGGTAGCGCCGGCGGTCGGCCGGATCGGTGAGGAAATGGAACACGGCCCGGTCGTGCCAGAGGCCGAACCGGCGGTCGGGTACCCAGTCGAGCACGTCGGCGACGACCCACCGCACCTGCCCGGCCATCTCCCCGAGCCGTTCCCGGGTGTGCGCGAGACCGTCGTCGGACACGTCGAGAGCGGTGACGTCGACGAAGCCGCGGGCGAGCAGCGCGTCGACCAGGCGGGACGCGCCGGCCCCGACGTCGATGGCCGGCAGCCCCGGGTCGGCTCCCCCGGCGTCCAGCAGTTCGAGTGAGCACACCGGTTCCGTCGAGAACCAGCTGACCTGGGTGTCGCCGCTGCGGGTGTAGACCTCGGCCCAGTGCTCGGCCCGATCGGTACCTGCTGTGTCCTGCACCGCGCTATCGTACGATCCTCCAACGATTAATGGAGGAAGTGGTGGGTGACACGGTACGGAAGGCCGAGCTGTACGACCGGATCGCCCGGGTCGGGCAGGCGCTGGGCAGCGGGCGCCGCCTGGAGCTGCTCGAGCTGCTGGCGCCGGGACCCCGCAGCGTCGCCGACCTGGCGGGCACCGCTGGTCTCCGGCTGAGCACCGCCTCGGCGCACCTGCAGACGCTCAAGCAGGCCGGGCTCGTCCGCACCCGCCGGTTCGGAATGTCGATCCACTACGCGCTCGCCGACGACGACGTGGCCGCGCTCTGCCTGCGACTGCGCCCGCGCCAGCACCGAGTACGGCCCTATCGCGTGAGTGGAGACCGAGGCCGCCGCCCTGTACGCATCCGGCATTGCCCGGGACATCACGCTGGTGTGCTTCGCCCACCTCGACGAGCCGACCGTGCGAGCCGGAGTGGAGGGTCACCTTGGGTCCCGGTGTCGGCGTCGAAGCCCTCCTCGCCATCGGAGCTCGCCGGTTCCGTTGTGCATGTCTGATCGATCGGTCGACACGCCTTTACCTCCTGCATCGTGGGCGCCGCTACTCGCACCGGAGGGCGCGATGGACAACGGCTGCCCATGGCCATCGCGACGCGACCGTCAGGGGCCGACTCGCGGCGACGGCATGTGCGGGTGATCGAGCCGGGGTGGGTCGTTCGTTAGGATATGTCGGTGCCCGTGATCACTCCGCATCGCCGAGCACTGGCGATCACGATGCTTCTGGTCGCGCCGTGGGCGACGCGCCCGTCGTCCCCGGTGCGGTCGAGCGCATCGCGGTCCCGGCGACCGCACTGCCTGCAGCGTCCCTCTCGGCATCGACGGGTCAGCCGTGTCGTGGACCCGATCTGACGTGGCTGTGCGTGAGCCGGACAAGGATCGAACGGTGGCGGCGCAAGGCCGCGAATCCGCTTGCCGATCATGCGCCCCGCGCCCCAATCGTCACAGGAGATCGTCGATGTTCCCTGTCGTCTCGTCAGTCCTCACCCCCGCGGCGCGCGCCGCGGGCCGCGGCGCGCTCATCGCCGGAGTGCTCGTTGCCGGCTGTGCCGGCCCGGTCGACTCCGGTGAGGAGGCGGGTGCGGCCTCCCCGGTCGCCGAGCACGTGCACGGGCTCGGTCTCGATCCCACCGACGGCACGGTGTACGTCGCCACCCATGACGGGCTGTTCCGGGCCGCCGCCGGCGCCGAGCTCGCACAGGTGGGAGCGGCGGGCCGCGACCTGATGGGCTTCACGATGGCCGGCCCGGGCACCATCCTCTCCAGCGGGCACCCCGGACCCGGGGAGGACGTCGCCAACCCGCTCGGCCTCGTACGCAGCACGGACGGCGGGGCCACCCATACAACGGTGAGCCTCGCCGGCGAGGTGGACTTTCACGCCCTGGATGTCAGCGTCAGCACCATCTACGGCCTCGACGCCGGACGGCAGGCATTGCGTGCGAGCACCGACGGCGGCACCACCTGGCAGGATCGGGCCTCCGTCGCCGCGTTGGACATCGCTGTAGACCCGGCCGACGCCGCCACGGTGCTCGCCACCGTGCAGGGCGGGGTCGTCGCCAGCCGCGACGGGGGCGCCACCTTCGGTGCACCCACCGGGCCCGTCATGGCGTACGTGTCCTGGGCGCCCGATGCCACGGTCTACGGAATCGCCCTCGACGGCGGCCTGCACACCAGCACCGACGGCGGCACGACCTGGCAGCAGGTCGGCACCGTTCCGGGCGGGCGGCCGCAGGCCGTCACGGGCCTGGCGGGCGGCCGGGTACTGGCCGCCACGGCAGGCGGCGTGTACGACTCGCGTGACGGCGGCGCTACCTTCGTTCCGGTGTCCTGACCAGGCCGGCTAGCCCGGACGGAGCACGCACTGGTCGTTCGCCGGCCGATCTTGCCCGCCGCCGACCTGCTCGCCCGCACCGCCAGCTCGATGAAGCAGACCAACCGGTTCACCGTCTTCGAGGCCGTCACCAGCGACACGATCGACGAGCTGCCCCAAACCCTGGCGCTGCCGTTGACGGGTCCGGGGCGCCGCAGGATGGGGTGCCTGGGATCGGTGAGGATCTCTTCGGACCCACTGGCTCGGCGTCTGATCCCGACAGCATCGTTTCCGACTCGACCTCCCACGGGTGTGGCCGAGGAGGTCACCGACGAACCGTCCCCGCACGGACCCCGGCGGGTCGCGGTGCCGGCATCCGGCTCAGCTGCCGACCGCGGGAGGCCCGGCGAGCAGGGGAAGCACCGCGCCGGCGGCGATGCCGAGCAGAAGTGAGACCGCCGCCGCGGCGTAGGCCGTGCGGGCCGTCCAGGTGCGCGCGCGCGGTGACTTCTCGGGTTCGTCGGTGTCGACCCGGCGGAAGGCCGGGGCGATCCAGCGCAGGTAGTAGAAGACGCTGGCGACGGTGTTGACGACGGCGAGGACCGCGAGCCAGCCGAGGCCGCCGTCGACGGCGGCGGCGAACACGGTGAGCTTGCCGACGAACACCGCGGTGGGTGGGGTGCCGATCAGTCCGAACAGGCAGACGACGAGCGCCGCGGCCAGGCCGGGGTGTCGCCGGGCCAGGCCCCGGTAGTCGTCCAGGTCCCGGAGCTCGGGCAGCGCGGCCACCACGGCGAAGGCGCCGAGGTTGGTCACCGCGTAGGCGGCCAGGTAGAGGAACAGGGACGGTTGGGCGAGGTCCGCGCGCCCGGCGACCGCCACCGCCATCAGCAGGTAGCCGACCTGGCTGACGGTCGAGTAGGCCAGCAGCCGTTGCACGGAGGTCTGGAAGAACGCGGCGAGGTTGCCCAGCGTCATCGACGCGGCGGCGAGCACCGCAACGAGCAGCGTCCAGTTGACGGACCCCGGCGGGACGGCGACCAGCAGCAGCCGGTACATCCCGACCAGCGCACCGATCTTGGGGATCGTGGTGACGATCGCCGCGACCGGCGCCGGGGTGCCGTCGGTGACGTCGGGCACCCAGAAGTGCACGGGCACCGCCCCGGCCTTGAACAGCAACCCGGCCAGGAGGGCGACCAGTCCGACGGCGACGACGGCCGGCGGCGCGGCGGTGAGGCCCTCGCGCAGCGGGCCGTACGCGGTGGAGCGCCCCACGCCGTACAGGATCGCGATGCCGGTGACCATGGCGACGCCGAGGAAAGCTCCGGACAGGTAGTACTTCATCGCGGCCTCGGTGGACAGCGGCTGCGCGTCCCAGCCGGCGAGCGCGTAGAAGGGCACGCTGGCCAGCAGGAACGCCGAGAACAGCAACAGCAGGTCGTTGGCCCCGCCCAGGGCGATCGTGCCCAGTGCACCGAGCTGGAGCAGCACCACGAACTCGGTCTCGCGCCGGTGCCCGGCCGTGGCGTCGGCCGACAGGGCCAGTGCGATCAGCAGCGCGACCAGCACGATCGCCCGGGTGGCGTGGGTGATGCCGTCGATCGCGTAGCTGGTGCCGAACACGACCTCGTCGGGCCGTGCGGCCGCGGCGGCGGTCGCGAGCAGCCCGCCGAGTGCCGCGACGGCGGCGAGCACCCGGACGAGGTACTGGCGGTGCCGGGGCAGCCAGGCGCCGAGCAGCAGCCCGAAGACCGCCGCGGCGAGTAGCAACAGCTCCGGGACGAGCGCCCCGGGGTTCTCGTTCATGCCGGTCATCGCGGTGCCCCGGTGATCACCGGGCGACCAGCTCGACCAGTACCCGCGAGGCGGGTTCGATCACGTCGAGCAGGAACCGCGGCAGGATCCCGACCACGGTGGCCAGCGCGAGCAGCGGAACGATCGACACGGTCTCGCTGGCGTGCAGGTCGGCGAACGCGCGCGGGCTGCCGGGCGCATCGGGCACCTTCAGCGGGCCGAGGAACAGCTTCTGCAGGGCGACGAGGAACAGTCCAGCCGTGATCAGGATGCCGGTCACGGAGATCGCGGTGGGTATCGGCGCGCTGGGCAGGGAACCGGTGAAGATCTGGAACTCCGCGATGAACCCGGAGAACCCGGGGAGCCCCAGCGACGCGAATGCGGCCACGGCGAACGCGCCGGCGAACCTCGGCGTCCGCGCGGCGAGACCGGAGTAGGCGCCCATGTCGTAGGTGCCGCCCCGGTCGCGCAGCACGCCGGTGAGCAGGAACAGCGCCCCGGTGATCAGCCCGTGGCTGACCATCTGGGTCACCGCCCCGGTGGTGGCGAGCTGGCGGGCCTGCTCGTCGCTACCGGCGAGGATCCCGGCCGCCCCGACGCCGAGCAGGACGTAACCCATGTGGTTGACCGAGGTGTAGGCGACCATGCGTTTGAGGTCGGTCTGGGCGAGCGCGACCAGTGCGCCGTAGACCACCGACACGACCCCGACGATCACCGCGACGAGTGCGTACTGCCGCCACGTGTCGGGCAGGATCGGCATCGCGATCCGCACGAACCCGTAGGTGCCCATCTTCAGCAGCACCCCGGCCAGGATCGCCGAACCGGTCGCCGGGGCCTCGGTGTGCGCGGGCGGCAGCCAGGTGTGGAACGGCACCGTCGGGGTCTTCACCGCGAGCCCCACGAAGATCGCGAGCAGTGCCAGCGACGCATACGTCCCGCCCCCGGCCAGCGGGTCCGCCGCGATCAGCTCGACGATGTCGAACGTCTTGGGCTCCGCGGCGAGGTAGAGCAGGATGAACCCGAGCAGCAGCGCGAGCGAGCCGAGGAAGGTGTAGAGGAAGAACTTCAGCGCCGCCGCGCGGGCCTTGTCCCCGTGGCCCCAGCCGGCGATGAGGAAGTACATCGCGACGATGGACAGGTCGAAGAACAGGAAGAACAGGATCAGGTCCAGCGCCACGAACAGCCCCAGGCAGACGGTCTGCAGCCCGAGGAACAGGGTCACGTAGGCCTTGATCCGGCGCGTCTCGCGCAGTGCGAACACCGCGCACGCCAGGAACAGCACCGCGGTCAGCGCCACCAGCGGCAGCGACAGCCCGTCCACCCCGACGTGATACGAGATCCCCACCGTGGGGATCCACGGCACCCGCTCCTCGAACGAGAACCCTCCACCTGGGGCCAGGCCCAGCCATACCGCCACGACCAGCGCGACATCCAGCGCCGAGACCCCGATCCAGGTGCCGACGAACAGCCGCCTCGACGCGCTGCCCGGCACCAGCACGAGTACCGCGGCCAGCGCCGCGGGCAGGAACACGATCAGCGACAACATCTGCTACCTCATCACGATCACGATCAGGGCCAGGATCGCCAGTCCGACGGCGGCCTGGGCGTAGTACTGGTGGAGCAGCCCGGTCTGCGGCCGTCGCGCCGCGCGACCCAGTGCGCGGGACCCCGACGCGACACCCCGGACCAGCCCGTCCACGGAGAGCTCACCGCGCCGGTCCAGCAGCGATGCCGCCGCCCGGGTGGCGGCGGCGACCCCGGTGACGGCGCGGTCGAGGCCCCGGTCGTCGGCGAGGGCCAGGGCCCGCGCGAGGCGGTGCAGGGCCCGAGGCACGGCGGTGACGGCGCGGTCGAGCACGGTGTCGTCGAACCGGGTGAGCACGGCGGCGAGGCCCAGGACGGGCACGATCACCACGGCGTGCGCCGCCCGCTCCAGCCCCAGCCAGCCGGCGAACGGGCGCGGCGACCTGATCCGCGCGGCGCAGCGCCAGGTCAGCGCGACGGCCGCGGCCGCGAGCGCCG
>JAJAZD010000170.1 GCA_026785945.1 Pseudonocardia sp.
GGGCCGCGGCGGCCTCGGCCGCGGGGCGCGGGCGCCCCCGCCCCCGCGGCGGGCGGGCCGGGGGGTGGACCCCCGCGTGGCGGGGGGGGGGGGCGCCCCCGCGCCCGTGGTGGCCGGGCCCCAACCCCCCCCCCCGCCCCGGGGGGCCCCCCCCCCCCCCGGGCGGCCCCCGGGCGGGGGGGGCCCCCCCCCCGCGGCCGAGGCCGCCGCGGCCCTGCCGGCCGCCTCGTCGTAGTCGCCCGCCCTCGGCTGAGGAACCGCGGACCGGACCGGGCCGCGGTTGGTCCCCGGTCCCGGGCCGCCGGTCGGGCGGGGCTCCGCAACGGGGATCCGGTGAGTGCGGGGTTCGGTCGCCCGATCGTCGGACGCGGACGCGCGCAGGCCGTCGGACAGCAGCTCGGCGAGCCGGGCGATCTCGGCGCGGGCGCTCTCCTGCAACGCCCCGAGCCGGGCGACCTCCTGCTCGGTCTGCTCACGCAGCCGCCAGGCGTCGTGGACGGCGCGGGCGCGCACCGCTTCCGCGTCGGCCTCGGCCTGCTGGCGCCGGCGCTCGGCGGCGCGGCTCGCTGACTCGTGCATCCCCTCGAACTCCGCCTTCGCCGCGGCCGCCTGGGCGGTGATCTGCTGTTCGCGGTCGGCCAGGCCTGCGGTCCGCTGGGCGGCCTGCTGGTCGAGCAGGGACGAGCGGGTGATCAATGACTGCTCGACCTCGTGACGGTGCTGTTCGGCCTCGGCCCGGGTCTGCTCCAGCAGCGCCGCCGCCTCGCGGACGGCGGTGGTGCGGACGTCGGCGGCCTCCTGCTCGGCCAGACGCAGCAGCTTCTCTGCGCGGTAGCCGAAGCTGTCCTCCGGGGTCCGGCTGCCCTGTTGCTCCGAACGCAGAGTCCGATTCTCACCCTCCGTAGCCGAAGCATGCTTCTCGGCAAGCGTTCGACGGCGATCACTCTCGGCAAGCTCTCGGCGTAGCGCGCCGGCCTCGTCCGCGACGCGCGCGAGGTGCTCGTCGACCGCGGAGCGCTCGTAGCCGCGGAGGACCACCTCGAAGCGGCGGCGGTCACCCGGGTCGGCCCGGGCGTGGGCGGAGAGGGAGGCGGAGCGGGTGGATCCGGGGCGGGGAGCCGGGTTGGTCGCGGAGGAGTCGGATTCAACCACCACAGCATTGTGGTCGTGCGCAACGATCTCGTCATGGGCCATCGGGGTGGTGCCACTCGGGCGTGCGCGTCAGGACGACGCTCGCATTCGGCGCAGACTCGTGGCAGCATTTCCGCTGGATGCGACGAGATTCCTGGTCCATCGCCGATCTTGTCGTGATCATCGCGGAAGGCGGAGAACAGCCTCTCCTCTTGACTGCGCAACGAGATCGTGGCTCGCACTGGGCGAAGGGGGAGCGCCGTGGCGGCGATCGGCGAGGCCCGTTTCCGCGATGCGGAGCTCCGCGTGGAGGCGCGTGTGTCCGACCTCCTGGCGCGGCTCTCACCTGAGGAGAAGGCGGGCCAGCTGACCACCCTGTCCCTGCCCGACGACGGCCGTCCCGACGTGCTCGCACAGGAGCCGCCACCGGGTTTAGTGATCGCCCCGCGCGGCCATTGGCGGGACACGGCAGCCCGGATCCGGGACCTTCAGAAGCAGTTCGCGGCCGCCGGGGAGTGGGGCATCCCCGCCCTCGTCATCACTCTCGGTGACTTCTCGGGTGCCGTCCGCTTCCCGATCCCGATCGCCTGCTCGGCGGCATGGGACCACGTCCTCATGGAGGACATCGCTGCGGCAACTGCGTTCGAGGCGCGCGCCGGCGGTGCCGCGGCACGGTGGGGACCGGTGGTGGCGCCGGCCGTGGGTCCCCGTCCGGTTGCTCATGCGGACCGCGACCAGACCCTCGGCGGCGACGTGCTGCTCGCCGCCGAGCTCGCCGCCGCCCACGTCCGAGGCGCCCAGGGGCCCGCTCCCGGCAGGATCAGGCCCGACGGTGGCGCCGTCGTCCTCACCCACGTCGGCGCCATGGCGTCCCAGCTGGCCGGACACCCGTCCGGAGCACACGAGCGCTCGATGCGCAGCTCGGTGCTCGTTCCCGCCGAGGCCGCCGTCCGGGCCGGAGCACAGCTGGTCGTCCCGACCTCGGCGGCGAACGCGGGCGTCCCCGGCCACGCCGACTCGTGGCTGCTGCGCGATGTGCTCCGGCGCGACTGGGCCTTCGACGGGGTCGTGCTGGCCGCCGTCGGGGCCGTCGAAGGGCTGGTGGACCGCCACCGCGTCGCCACCGATCCCGACACGGCACACGCACTCGCGCTGGAGGCCGGGGTGGACGTCGTCGGAACCCGTGCCGCCGGCCCGGCTGCAGCGATCCGGCTGGTCCGGTTGCTCCGCCAGGGATCGCTCCCCCGCTGGCTGCTCGACGACGCCGTGGCCGCGGTGCTTCGGCTGAAGATCGTGCTGGGCCTGTTCGAGGACGCGGATCCGCGCGACCCGGGCGCGCGTGTCGGTGGCACCGCACATCGCGAGCTCGCGCGGCGGGCCACCGCCGAGTCGCTCGTCCTCCTCGCCGACGGCGACGACGTGCTGCCGCTGGCCGGCGTCCCGGCCGTCGACGTCCTGTGCGCCGATCCGGGTGGCGCCGTACCCGACACCGGCCGCCTCGCCCGGGCTCTGGCGGTGGCCATGCCGGGGTGCGTCGTGCGCGACCGTGGGGGTAGCGACGCCGTGCAGGCGCCCGACCTGGCCGGGACGGTGGTGGCGGTCGTCACGGGCGATCCGCGCTCGGCCGGTACCGCGATCTCGCGGATCGTCGCAGGCGGGCGGCGCTGCGTGGCACTGATCTGCTCGGGCGACGTCGACGGCGCGCCGACACTGGCCTCGACCACGGCGGCCGTGCTGCTGTGCTGGCAGTCGATCGCCGAACAGGCAGGCGCCGTCGCGGACGTGCTGGCCGGCACCGCCGAACCGGGCGGCCGCCTGCCGTTCGCCCTGGACGGCGACGGCGTCGACCTGCCGGCGCGCTACCCGCTGGGGTACGGCCGCGGCTACACCACCTTCGAGTACTCGCACCTGCACGTCACCCCGGACCCCGTGGCGGCCACCGAAGCGCTGATCGTGCAGTTCCGGCTGACCAACACCGGCGCGCGGCCCGGCAAGGAGGTCGTTCAGGTCTACCTGCACGACCGGGTCAGCTCGGTGGCCCGGCCGTCGCGGATGCTCGTCGGGTTCGCGGCCGTGCGTCTGGGTCCGGGGCGGAGCCGAACGGTCCGCATCACGGTGCCGGCGATGCGGTTCGCCGTCTGGGACCGCGCCATGCGCCGGGTCGTGGAGCCCGGGGAGTTCGACGTCCTCGTCGGGGCCTCGACCACCGACGTGCGGTTGACCGGGTCCTTCACCGTGCGACCGGGGGCACTGCGGTCAGCGGGGGTGGGCTGAGCGGAGCCGTTCGGCCCACCGGGCGGCCAGGAGCCGCCGTCCGGACTCCATGACGACGGTCAGTACGAGACCGAGACCCAGGCTGAACAGCAACGCGGCGACGGTGTCCCCCGCAAAGGCCCTGCCACCCAGGTAGCCGGTGAGCGCCACGGTGGTGGCCGACAGGGTCGCGCCGAGTACCGACCAGGCCAGGAACCGCGGCACCGGATAGGACGTGGCCCCGGCGGCCAGCGTGGCGACGGTGCGCCCGCCCGGGATGTACCGGGCCGTCAGCAGGATGAGCCCGCCCCGGGAGTCGAGGGCGCGGCCGACCCGGTCGAACGTCGCCGCCCCACGCGCCGGGAGCCGCGATTGCAGGGCCGGTCCGGCGGCGCGCCCCGCGCAGTAGGACGCGGTCTCACCGATGAACGAGCCGAGTGCCGCCGCCGCGATCACCAGGAGGAGGTTCTGGTCGCCGGCCGCGGCGGCCACTCCCGAAGCGATGATCATCGCCTCGCTCGGGACGACGGGGAGCAGCGCGTCGACCACCGCCAGGCCGACGATCACCAGCAGGAGCAGGGGCGACCCCAACGCGGCCTCGAGGAAGGACTCGACGAGCGGCCCCAGGTTTCCGATCACCTCATCACCCTCGCAGCCGCAGGGAGGGAACGGATCCGGCAGAACGCCCCATCCAGGTCGGGGATGGCCCTGACATCCCGGGCCGGCGCAACCGCCCGGACCGACCGGTGCGACATCAGGCCGCTGCTGCGTCCCGGACCGGCACGGGCACCAGATCGACGAGCACCGGCACGGGCACGATGCCGTGCCGTACCCCGGTGACCCCGCCGACGGCCTCGCCCGCGCGACGCGCCAGGTCCCTGCGGTCGATCGCCGAACCGGCCGGGATCGAAGGCAGCATCGTCAGCTCGCACACCAGTTCCGGCATGCGGAGCACCCGCATCAGGGAGTCCAGCAGGGTCTGGTCGCCGACGAAGGCCGCACCACCCGCGATCGTCCCGTCCGCGTGCCGCAACGTGATCGCCACCGGCTGCACGGGAACCCCGGCGTCGATGGCGGCCTGGAACGCGGCCCGGTGGAACCGGCCCGCGGCCGAGCCGCACCAGGTCGTCCCCTCCGGGAAGACGCCGACCACGGCCCCCGCGCGCAACGCGTCGGTGGTGGCCGCCACGGTGGCGGGAAGGGCGTGGAGTTCGGCGCGGTCGACGAACAGCGCGCCCGTCCGGGCGGCGAGCCCGCCGATCACCGGCCACTCGCGGACCTCCCGCTTGGCGAGCACCCGCACCGGCTGTACGGCGTCGAGCACCAGGACGTCGATCCAGGACAGGTGGTTGGCGACGACGAGCACGCCGGAACCGGGTTCGGTGAACCGGTCGGAGCCCACGACGCGCAGGCGCACCCCGGCCGATCGCAGGCAGGCCCGGCTGCAGACGCGCAGCCACCGGTCACGTAGGCGAGCGGGAAGCACGGGTGTGCCGAGCACCGCGCCGAGCAGCGAGACGATCAGCGCCACCGCGCGTACGGCGATCCGCACACGGCTCGCCACCGGGCCCCGGTCGGGCAGGCAGTCCGGCGTGCACGGCGACGTCGGCGCCCAGCCCGCGAACGGTGCCCGCGGGTGCTCGGTCACGTCTCACCGCTCGTGGGCCCGCCGCCCAGGAAGAAACGGACGTACCGCTCGTCCATGTGGTCCAGACCCAGCAGCACGAGGAAGTCGGCGCAGTCGAAGTCCGGGTCCAGCGCGGGGGCACCGCAGACCCACGCACCCAGGCGCAGGTAGCCGCGCAGCAGCGGGGGCAGCGGGGCGCGGACCGGGTGGGTGACCACGGTCGGGTCCCAGGGCAGGTGCGGCCTCACCCGGTAGGCCTCCGGGGACAGGTGTTGCGCCTGCACCCTGTCCCAGACGCCCGCGGCGAGCGCGCCGCCGTCACCCAGCGGGACGCTCGCGCAGCCGACGAGCCAGCGGTTCCCCGTGAGCAGCATGTACCGGGCGATCCCAGCCCACACCAGCCCGACGACCGCCCCGTCCCGATGATCGGGGTGCACACACGACCGTCCGGTCTCCACCAGGGAGGCGCGCAGTGGCGCGAGGGCGTCGATCGCGAACTCGCCCTCGGCGTAGAGGGCGCCCGCGGCCCGCGCCCGGGCGGGAGGCAGCATCCGGTAGGTGCCGACGATCTCGCCCGTCACGTCCTCGCGCACCACCAGGTGGTCGCAGAAGGCGTCGAAGCGGTCGCCGTCGAGCCCGGGTTCGGGGCTGTGCAGCGTGGCCCCGAGCTCACCCGCGAACACGCGGTGGCGCAGCCGCTGAGCTGCGCGCACCTCGTCGGTGTCGGTGGTCAGCAGCAGGGAATACCGGGACGCGGAGGCCTCCGGTGTGGAGACGAGCACCTGCGTAGAGGTCACACCCGAGTTGGTACGGCACCCGGGCAACGCACGTCCCCGCCGCAGCGGAAGCCAGCATGGCAACCGGGTGAACACCCTACCGGTCTGCGCGGGCACCGGGGTTCAGGAAAGCCACGTTCCTGCCCCCTGAGGGCATGAAAGTGGCTTTCCTGAACCTCCGGGGCGGCGCCACCCCGTCGGGCGGCTCGGTCAGGACTTGCGTTTGGCGATCTCGTCCTTCAGCTGCGGCGTCACCGTGAACAGGTCGCCCACCACCCCGAAGTCGGCGATCTCGAAGATCGGCGCCTCGGCGTCCTTGTTCACCGCAATGATCGTCTTAGACGTCTGCATCCCGGCCCGGTGCTGGATCGCACCCGAGATGCCGAGGGCGATGTACAGCTGCGGCGAGACGGTCTTCCCGGTCTGGCCCACCTGGAACTGGTGGGGGTAGTAGCCCGAGTCGACCGCGGCGCGCGAGGCCCCCACGGCGGCGCCGAGGGCGTCGGCGAGGACCTCGACGACCCCGAAGTCGTCGGCCGAACCGACCCCGCGACCACCGGAGACGACCACCGAGGCCTCGGTGAGCTCCGGCCGGTCGCCACCGACGATCGGCTCCCGGCTGGTGACGGTGGCGGTACGCCCCGCCGCGGCGGGCACGTCGACGGTCTCCTGGACACCCGCACCCGCGACCGGCTCGATGTCCACCGACCCGGGGCGCACGGTGATCACCGGGTGGGCCGTGTTGGCCTTGGCCTCGGCGATGAACGCGCCGCCGAACACCGAGTGGGTGACGGTCCCGGAACCGACGCCGACGACGTCGTTGAGCCACGCGGAGTTCGTCCGCACCGCGAGCCGCCCGGCGATCTCCTTGCCGTCGGCCGACACGGCGATCAGCACCGCTGCGGGGGACCTCGCCTGGGTCAGCGCCGCCAGGACGTCGACCTCGGGAGTCAGGAAGGCATCGCTGTCGGTGTCGGCGACGTAGATCTTCTCCGCACCGTGGGCCGCGAGACCGTCGACCAGCTTCCCGGCGGTACCGGCGGCGCCGACGACGACCGCCGACGGCTCGCCCAGTGCACGGGCCGCGGTCAGCAGTTCGTAGGTCGACTTCTTGATCTCACCCTCGAGGTGGTCGACGAGGACCAGCACCTCTGCCATGTCTCTCTCCCGTCTCAGATGAGCTTCTGGGCGACCATGAAGGCGGCGATCTTCGTGCCGCCGTCGCCCTCGTCGGTGACCTTCTCGCCCGCGCTCTTGGGCGGCTTCGGCTGCGCCGACGTGACGGTCGACAGCGCGTTGGCCAGACCCACCTCGGACGCCTCGATGCCGGCGTCGGCCAGCGTGAGGGTCGTGACCGGCTTCTTCTTGGCCGCCATGATCCCCTTGAACGACGGGTACCGCGGCTCGTTGATCTTCTCACCGACCGAGATGACGGCGGGGAGCTCCGCCGTGAGGTGGGTGACGCCGTCGTCGGTCTCGCGGCGGACGGTGACGGCCGAGCCCTCGACGGTGATCTCGCGGGCGTGGGTCAGGGCCGGCACGCCGAGCAGGTCGGCCACCATCGCCGGGACGGCGGCCGAACCGCCGTCGGACGCGGCGTTGCCCGCCAGTACGAGGTCGAAGTCGCCTACGGTGCCGATGGCCTTGGCGAGAGCCCGGGAGGTCTGCACGGCGCACGAGCCGTGCAGCGCTGCGTCGGAGAGGTGGACGGCCCTGTCCGCGCCCATCGACAGTGCCTTGCGGATGGCGTCCGTGGCGCGGTCCGGGCCCATCGTCAGCACGGTGACGACCGAGTCGCCACCGGGGCCGCCGCCTGTTTCCTTGAGCTGAAGGGCCGCCTCGACGGCCCGCTCGTTGATCTCGTCGAGCACCGCGTCGGTGGCGTCCCGGTCCAGGGTGCCGTCGGACGAGCTCAACTTGCGTTCCGAGTAGGTGTCGGGCACCTGCTTGATCAGCACGACGATGTTCATCGGACTTCCTCGACCTCCTGCCGGTGCAACGCCCCCGACTCGGGGCGTGCGATGTCTGCACCCTGATGTGCCACCCTGCCACCGAGACTGCAGGTCGGCGCGCCGGGTGGGCGATGTCCACCGATGTTACCGGCCGGTAAGCGGCCAGGGAAACCCGCTGTCCGTGAACCTGCTCACCCGGACGACCCGTGTTGCCGGGGCCAGGACGGGGTATACCGGAGTTTCACATCATCCACACGGAGGATCCATGCCCCTGATGAACCGTATCCGCGACTTCCTCTCCTCACCCCAGGGCAGGAAGATCACCGACCGGGGTCGGCGCATGGCGTCGGACCCGCGCAACCAGCAGCGGGCGAAGGGTTTCCTGGCGCGCCTGCGCAAGCGCTGACCGCTACTGCGTACCCGCTGACCGGGGACTCGTCGGTGCCGTCCGACCTGATCGCTCCTGACCGGTAGCGCGGCGTCGGTCGCGACGCGGGCACCGATAGGATTCCGGCGTCCTGTCGGCCAGCACGCGGAGTCGCCATGTCCCGCACCATCCGCGCGCTCGGGATGTGCCTGGCCCTGGCGGTGGTCGCTGCGTGCGGCAACCCGATCACGTATCCGGCTGCTCCACCCGCCCTGTCCGGACAGCCCGCGGGCACGGTGGTCGTCCCGGCCGGAACGGACTTCGCGGCCGCGGTCGAGCGCTTGCGGGCCGCCATCACGTCCGGGGGTGGCACCGTCGCGGCGGTCGTGGACAACGCCGCCGACGCGCGCGGCGCCGGTGTCGAGATCCCCGCGAACACCGTCGTGATCGGCGGATCCCCCGCCGCGCATACCCCGCTCGTGCGGGTCGACCAGCGCGCGGCGCTCAACCTGCCCGAGCGCTACCTCGTCCTCCAGGACGAGAGCGGCGCAGTGGAGATCACCTACAACGGGGCCGACTTCGTCGCCGCGTTGTCCGGGGTCACCACCCCCGAGGCGCGCGCGCCCCTGCGCGACAGCATCACCGCGGTGGCCGGCCGGGCCGGACCCGTCGCCACCGCGCCGGTCGCGGCGCCGCTGGTCGGAGTCGCGCCCGGGGGGGCGGTCACCACCGTCTTCGGCAGCGCCGACGTCCGGGTCACGGTCGATCGTCTGCGCCGCAACGCCGGCAAGGCCCCGAACCGGGCGGTCGCCGTGATCGACATGGCCGGGGACTCCGGCGGGTCCGAGCCGCCGCTGCGACCCACGTCACTCATCCTGGTCAGCACGCCGGAGGTCGAAGGTCCGCTGCTCGCGGCCGCGCCGTCGTTCGGCCTGGAGCTGCCCATGCGCTTCGTCGTCTGGGACGACGAGCAGAACCGCACCCAGATCGGGTACCCGGACGTGGCCCGGCTGGCCGCGCGGCACGGCATTCCCGCGGGCGACCCGGGCATCGCCCGGCTCACCACCGACGCCGACCGCCTGGCCCGGCTCGCTGCCGGGATCATCGAATGAGCCGGGATCATCCAATGGGACGGGGCGTGATCCGGTGGTCGTGACGGGTTACGACGACCGGCACGGCTGCGGCTATGTGCTGAGCACCGGCGACGACGCCGCCACGGACGTACCCGAGGCCCGGATCGTCTCCCACCGCGGGTTGACGGTGCGGGCCACGCCCGAACTCGCCGCCCTGCTGCTGGACGCGCTGACACACCGTCCTACGGCGATGTTGGGGTGGTCCGGTCCGGAGGTCCCGCTGACCCTCGACGACACCACCGTGCTCGGCTGGCTCACCCACACCGTCGGTGGCGTGCTCACCGTCACCGGCGGCCCGGACGGGCACTCCCCGGTCGCATCGTCCTGACCGCGCGGCGACGATCACGTTCTCCTCGGTCTGTTGCCGGAGCGGAGCTGCTCATCTCGGGGTCGGGGGTAGGCGGAAGTGGACGAGGAGGCTGCCGTCGGCCCGCTGCGCGACAGACGGCGCGGCGGACGGCACCGCGAACGGCCATCTCGCCGCGACCGATGTGACCGTGAACGCCAGCGCCACGGCCGCCACCGGGAGCGTGGGTGGGCCGGTGCGGGCGCGACGAGACCGCCCGCGACCAGGGCCAGGGCCGGCAACGCCAGAAGCAGCGCGGTGAACTGTGCGGGGCCCGGCCACGACGCGCAGGCCAGCCGGACCGCGGCAGCCGTGGCGACCGGGGTCGGCCCGCGCCACCACGCCGCGGCGAGCACACCGGCACCCAGCACGACCGTCGTAGCGAGCAGGGGAACGCCGATCGCGTCGCCTGTGGTCATTGTCGACGTCCACGTGACCGCGAGCACGGCGATCGCGACGGAAACGGAGCCCGCGACGACCGCGACGGCGCCGCGCCCGAATCGGCCCGCGCCGGGCACCGGCACGCCTCGGGCGGCGGCATGCGCGGCGAGGGCCAGCAC
>JAJAZD010000171.1 GCA_026785945.1 Pseudonocardia sp.
CCCCCGATTCGCAGCCGCTCGGCGCGGCCGGTGACACCGTCGAGCCATCCCTCGTCGCCGGCCACGATGATCTTCGGACGGCCGGTGCTCCCGCCCGAGGGCGGCGCCTTCCACGACGGCGGCACGACCGGGGGGAGCGGGTCGGACGGGAGCGCGGGGTCGGGCGTCCAACCGGGCGGCAGCCACGGGCGCCCCGGCGCCTCCAGCCCGACGACGACGGCCGGGTCGGCCAGCCCCACCAGCGCCGCGAGCTCGGCGGGTGGCAGCTTCGCCGACACCGGCTGCGGGATCGCCCCGACCTTCCAGGCGCCGATCACCGCGGCGTAGAACGCGGCCCCGTTCACGAGCCCGATCGTCACCATGTCGCCCTGTCGGGTCCCGAGCGCGGCGAACTCCCGGGCGGCCCGGTTCGAGGCCGCGGCGAGCTCGGCGCGGGTGGTCACCCGGTCCGGGCAGGTCAGGGCGGGCGCGTCCGGTGCCCGCTGCGCGAGCAGGTCGATCCCGTCGCCGACAGGGATGTCCGTCACGGTTTCTCCTCTACCCCGGTGCGTGCGGTCCAGGCAGGATCATCCCGTGAGCGACGAGGTGCGTGTGCCTTCTGTGCAGCGGTGGTTGGAGCTGGAGGGTCTCGACAACGTCCGTGACGTCGGCGGGCTGCCGTTGCGCGGCGGGGGCACCACCCGGTCGGGGGTGCTGCTGCGGAGTGCGTCGCTGCACTTCGCCACGCCGCAGGACGTGCGGTTCCTGGTGGACGAGTTCGGGTTGGCCCTGGTGCTCGACCTGCGCACGCCCGGCGAGATCGAGCGCGACGGTCCGACGGCCCTCGCCGCGGCAGGTGTCGAGACCGTGCCGTTGACCTTCATCGGGGCGAGTCGCGAGGCGCTCCCCGAGACCGGCGACGACAGCGACCCGCTGCTGCGCAACTACCTCGGCTACCTCACCGACCACCCGGCGAACGTGGTGGAAGCGGTGCGGCGGCTGGCCGCGCAGGACGTCGGATCGTCGCTGGTGCACTGTGCGGCGGGCAAGGACCGCACGGGCGTACTGGTGGCGCTGGTGCTCGACGCGGTCGGCGTGGAGCGCGACGCGATCGTGGCCGACTACGTCCTCACCGCGACGCGGCTGGAGGCGATGTTCCGGCGCTGGACCAGCGCATCGGACCGGCCGATGCCGGCCGACCTCACCCCTCACATGCCGCGGGCCGAGGTCATGGCCGCGGTGCTGGCGCGTCTCGACGCCCAGTTCGATGGTATCCATTTCGATGGTGTCCAGTTCGATCGTGTCCAGTTCGATCGTGTCGGGTACGACCATGCCGGGGAGACCGGGGGAGCGGCCGGCTGGCTGCGCGCCAACGGGCTCGACGACGCTGCGTTGAGCCGGTTGCGGGAGCGTCTCGGAGCGGCCGACGGGCGCCTTCTCGATTCCTCCGGCTCGTGATGGTTCGCCCGTGATGGTTCCGGGCCCTTCATGGTTACTCCCGGGTATGCCAAGCTGCACGTATCCGCGCGAGGAGGCCTGGAATGGACCTGACCTACACGGCAGCCGAGGAGGAGTTCCGCAGCGAGCTGCGCTCCTGGCTGCAGGCCAACATCCCCGAGGAGTGGACGCGCTCCGGGTTCTGGGAGGCGCTGCCCGAAGACGAGAGCTTCCGCCTGCGTCGCGACTGGGAACGCGAGAAGGCGCTGGCGGGGTTCGCGGGTATCCAGTGGCCCACCGAGTTCGGCGGTCGCGGTGGCACCCCCGGCATGAAGGCGATCTGCGACGAGGAGTCGGTGCGCTGCCAAGCGCCCAGCACCGTCAACGCGCTGGGCCTGACGTTCCTCGCCCCCACCGTGATGGCGATCGGTACCGACGCGCAGCGCAAGGAGATCATCGGCCCGATGCTGCGCAACGAGGTGATCTGGTGCCAGGGCTTCTCCGAGCCCGGCGCCGGCTCCGACCTCGCGGCGCTGTCGTGCAAGGGCGTCCGCGACGGTGACGACTTCGTGGTCAACGGCCAGAAGGTCTGGACCACGAACGCCATGCACGGCGACAAGATCTTCGCGATGGTGCGCACCGAGGCGGGCAGCGAGAAGCACCGGGGGATCTCGATGCTGCTCATCGACATGGACCAGCCCGGCGTCGACGCGCGCCCCCTCAAGCAGATGAGCGGGGCCAGCGAGTTCGGCGAGGTGTTCTTCACCGACGCCCGCGTGCCCGCCACGGACGTGCTCGGCGACATCGGCGACGGTTGGCGCACCGCGATGTTGCTGCTGTCGTACGAGCGCGGAGCGTCGGGCATCGCCCAGTACACCGAGTTCCGGCGGCAGTACGACGAGATCGTGGACGTCGCGCGCACGTTGGGCCGCGACCAGGACCCGGTGGTGCGCGGCAAGCTCGCGCGCGTGCTGACCGACCTCGAATGCCTGCGCCTGCACGCGATGTACGTGCTGACGCAGGTCGAGCTGGGTCGTGACCTGGGCTTCGAGGCGTCGATGACCAAGCTGATCTGGTCGGAGGCGTTCCAGGACCTCTGGGAGACCTTCGACGACGTCCTCGGTGCCGACGCCACCCTCGACGCCCTCGACGGGGTCGACCTGACCCCGCTGCACGCGCAGTCGATGTGGTCCCGCTCGGTGACGATCTGGGGCGGGTCCTCGCAGGTGCAGCGCAACATCACCGCCGAGCGCGTGCTCGGCCTGCCTCGCTGACGGAGTAAGGGTAAAGCCATGTTCTTCGCACTCACCGAGGACCAGCGCGAGTTCGACGCCGCCGTCCGCGGCTACCTCGCCGAGCGGTTCGACATGGACGCCGTGCGCGGCGTCGTCGAGGACACCGCCGGGGACGGCAACCCGGCTTCGCTCTGGAAGGCCGCCGCCGATCAGGGCTGGCTCGCCGTGCTCGTACCCGAGGAGCACGAAGGCCTCGGGCTCGGGTTGGTCGAGGCGCAGGTGATCTCCCGTGCGCTGGGCGCGGGTGTGGCGCCCGGGCCGTGGCGGGGCACCGTGCTCGCGGCGGAGGCGATCCGGCTCGCGGGCTCGGACTCTCAGCGCGCGGCCTGGCTGCCGCGGCTCGCCGCGGGTGACGCGATCGGTGCGTTCACGCTGCGCGGCTCGGTGCCCGGCACGGTGCCGGCCGTCGAGTACGGGGGGATCGCCGACGTCGTGGTGGCGCGTTCCGGGGACGGCCTGGCCCTCGTCGACGGCGTGACGGCGACCGCGCGCGGCTCCTACGACGGCACCGTGCGGCTCGCGGACGTCCAGGCCGGGGCCGGCTCGGCGCTGCCGGGGGCGACCCCCGACGTCGTCGCCGCCCTGACCGCGCGGGCCACCGTGCTGGTGGCGGCCGACCTGGTGGGCATCGCCCGTGAGGCCGTGTCCCGGACGGTGGCCTACGACCGCGAGCGCAAGCAGTTCGGCGTCCCGGTCGGGTCGTTCCAGGCGATCAAGCACGCGCTCGCCGACCTGCACGTCAACGTGACCATGGCCGAACACGCGGCCCTGTACGCGGCGCACGCCCTCGACGCGGGCCTCGACGACGCCGCCCTCGCTGTCGCCGTGGCCAAGGCGAAGGCGGGTGACACGGCGCTGGCCGCCGCCGCGGCGATGATCCAGTACCACGGAGGCATCGGCTACACCTGGGAGCACGAGGCGCACTTCTTCTACAAGCGGGCCAAGCGTCTCGCCGGCCAGTTCGGCGACGCCGACGCTCACCGCGTGACGATCGCCGCACTGACGATCGGCGCCTGACAGTTCACCCATCGGGGTCCACGGTTCCGCTCCGTGACCACTCTGGACACGACATACCACTGTGGAGGCTGCGGTTGCGCCGTCGGAGTGGCACGGTGGGGACATGCCGCCCGCGGGAGCGACCCCCGTCAATGCCACCGCCGCCGCCCTCCTCGGACTCCTGCACTCGGGCCCCAGGACGGGTGGGGAGCTCGTGGCCGACGCGGGGGAGCGGTTGGGGTCCTTCTTCGCCGTCACACGTAGCCAGGTCTACCGGGAGCTGCCGGTGCTCGCCGAGGGCGGCCTGCTGCGGCTGGGCAAGCAGGGGCCACGCGCGTCCCAGCAGTACGCCATCACGGCCGCGGGCAAGCGGTCGTTCAAGGCCTGGCTCGGGGCGGGCGGCGGGGCCGACGCCGTGCGCAGCCCCCTCGTGCTGCGCCTCCTGCACGCCGGGACGATGACGGCGACGGAGCGCGCCGAGCTGGTCGCCACCAGCCGCGGGGCGTACGCCGCCCGCCTGGAGCGCGCGCGCGCCGCCGCGAAGGGAGAACCCGACCCGTACCGCAAGGCCGTGGCCGACTTCGCCGTCGCACACACCCGCGCGATGCTGAAGCTCCTGGATGCCGTCCCGACGGCGTAACCGGCGACGCGTAGCGTGAAGTGCTGTGAACCCCGACGCCGCGGCCGACCTGAAAGAACTCTCCGCCACCCTGGAGAGCATCGAGGCGGTCACCGACCTGCCCGCGCTGCGCGTCGAGATCGCCGACCTCTCCGACCAGGCCGGCCAGCCCGGCCTCTGGAACGACACCGAGGCCGCGCAGAAGGTCACGAGCCGCCTCGCCTACGCCCAGGGCGACCTGCGCAGGTTGGAGGAGTTCCGCCGCCGTCTCGAGGACCTCCCCGTGCTCTACGAGCTGGCGACGGAGTCGGGCGGGGCCGAGGGCGACCAGGTCGCCGCCGACGCCGACGCCGAGCGCGCCAAGCTGCGCGAGGACATCGCGTCACTGGAGGTGCGCACCCTGCTCTCCGGCGAGTACGACCCCCGCGAGGCGCTGGTGACGATCCGCGCCGAGGCCGGTGGCATCGACGCCGCCGACTTCGCCGAGATGCTGCAGCGCATGTACCTGCGGTGGGCCGAGCGGCACGGGTACGGCACCGACATCTACGAGACGCACTACGCCGAGGAGGCCGGCATCAAGACCACGACCTTCGCCGTCCACGCGCCCTTCGCGTACGGCACGCTGTCGGTGGAGCAGGGCACCCACCGGCTCGTGCGGATCTCCCCGTTCGACAATCAGGGCCGCCGCCAGACCTCCTTCGCCGGCGTCGAGGTGGCGCCGGTCGTGGAGTCCACCGACCACGTGGAGATCGACGAGAAGGAGCTGCGCGTCGACGTCTACCGGTCCTCGGGACCGGGCGGGCAGGGCGTCAACACCACCGACTCGGCGGTGCGGCTGACCCACATCCCCACCGGCATCGTCGTGTCGTGTCAGAACGAGCGCAGCCAGATCCAGAACAAGGCCTCCGCGATGTTGGTGCTGCAGGCCAAGCTGCTCGCGCGCCGCCGGCAGGAGGAGCGTGCCCTGATGGACGCGCTCAAGGACACGGGCTCGTCCTGGGGCAACCAGATGCGCTCCTACGTCCTGCACCCCTACCAGATGGTCAAGGACCTGCGCACCGAGTTCGAGGTGGGCAACCCCGGCGCGGTACTCGACGGCGAGATAGACGGCTTCATCGAGGCCGGCATCCGCTGGCGACGCAACCAGTCCTGAGCGCACGACGCGTGACTCGCTGACGTCACCGATCGTGCCTGCGGGTAACGTCCGGCCTCGTGATTCGCCTGGAACGTGTCACCAAGATGTACAAGACCTCGACCCGCCCCGCTCTGGACCGGGTCTCCGTGTCCGTCGACAAGGGCGAGTTCGTCTTCCTCATCGGGCCGTCGGGCTCGGGCAAGTCGACGTTCCTGCGACTGCTGCTCCGCGAGGACGTCCCGACGCGGGGAAGCATCTTCGTCTCCGACCTGGACGTCGCGAAGCTGCCGCGGCGCCGGGTGCCGCGCCTGCGCCAGCGCATCGGCTGCGTGTTCCAGGACTTCCGGCTGCTCCCCAACAAGACCGTCGGCGGCAACGTCGCGTTCGCCCTCGAGGTGATCGGCAAGCCGCCGGCCACGATCAAGCGGGTCGTGCCCGAGGTGCTGGAGCTCGTCGGGCTCGACGGCAAGGCCGACCGCCTGCCGAACGAGCTCTCCGGGGGTGAGCAGCAGCGCGTCGCGATCGCGCGGGCCTTCGTCAACCGGCCGCTGGTGCTGCTGGCCGACGAGCCGACGGGCAACCTGGACCCCGACACGAGCCAGGACATCATGCTGCTGCTGGAACGCATCAACCGCACCGGGACGACGGTCATCATGGCCACGCACGACCACTCGATCGTCGATTCCATGCGCCGCCGGGTCATCGAGCTCGACCTCGGCCAGGTCGTGCGCGACGAGTCCCACGGCGTGTACGGCGTCGGGCGGTAGAGGAGTGCGACCCCACGCACGACCTCCCGCTGAGGCGGCATGAGAAGCGACTTCGTCGTCCGGGAGGTCCTCACCGGCCTGCGACGCAACATCACCATGACCATCGCGATGATCCTGACCACGGCGATCTCGCTGGGCCTGGTCGGCACGGGGTTGCTCGCGGTGCGCACGATCGACCGCACCGAGGAGCTCTACAGCGACCGCGTCGAGGTGCAGGTGGCACTCACCTCCGACGTGTCGGCCAACGACACCGACTGCGCCCAGCCCGTCTGCTCCGGGCTGCGGTCGACGCTGGAGAACTCCCCGCTCGTGGCGTCGGTGCGGTTCGAGAGCCAGCAGCAGGCCTACGAGCGCTACAAGGAGCTGTTCGCGGGGCAGTCGCTGGCCGAGGTCGTCCGCCCCCAGTCGCTGCCCGCGACGCTGCGCGTCAAGCTCGCCGACCAGGAGGCCGGTGCCGCCGCCGTCCGGGAGGCCATGGCCGACCAGGTCGGCGTCCGCAACGTCATCGACCAGCGCGACGTCGTCGCCAAGCTGTTCGACTTCCTCGGTGGGGTCCGCAACGTGACGTTCGCGCTCGCGCTGGTGCAGGCCGTCGCCGCGCTGCTGCTGATCTCCAACACCGTGCAGGTCTCGGCGTTCACCCGGCGCACCGAGGTGGGGGTGATGCGGCTCGTCGGCGCGACGCGCTGGTACACGCAGCTGCCGTTCCTCATCGAGGCCGTCGTGACGGGCATCGTCGGCGCCCTCATCGCGGTGGCCGGCCTGCTGGTCGGGAAGTTCCTGTTCATCGACCAGTTGCTCAGCGGGATCGTCTCCAACGGGGTCGTGCCGCCGATCGAGATCGCCGACGTCGTCTGGGTC
>JAJAZD010000172.1 GCA_026785945.1 Pseudonocardia sp.
CCGCCCCCGCCCGCCGGGGGGGGGGGGCCCGGGGGGCGGCGTTGGGCCGGGGGGGGGCTAGCCGGCGGGGCGCCCCCGGCCCCCCCCCCCCCCGGGGCCCCCCCCCCCCGGGCCCCCCCCCCCCGGCCGGCCCCGGCCCCCCCCCCCCCCCCCCCCCCCGCCGGGGGGCCCCCCGGCGGTGCCGCTAGGACTGCGCGGTGGCGCGCTTGCCGTAACGGGCCTCGAAACGGGCGACGCGACCGCCGGCGTCGAGGATCTTCTGCTTGCCGGTGTAGAAGGGGTGGCAGGCCGAGCAGACCTCGACGGTGATGGCGCCGCTCTTGGCGGTGCTACGCGTGGTGAACTGGTTGCCGCAACCACAGGTGACCTGGGTGTCGACATAGCTGGGGTGGATACCGTTGCGCACGGGGGTTCCTCTCGTCGTGGCGCCGGGTCCCGCTGCTCGTCGGGTCGACGAAGAGCAGGTGAACCGGAGCCGGAGCGTGACGTGACATTGAACCATCCGAGCCGCCCGCACATTCCCACGGGCGACCCGGAACGATCCGCTACTCCTGGTCGGTGCCAGGCGTGTTCTTCGCGACCTGCATCAGGAACTCGATGTTGGTGCGGGTCTTCTTGAGCTGACCGAGCACCAGGTCGAGCGCCTGCTGGTCATCCAGGGCGGAGAGCACGCGCCGCAGCTTGACGGTGACCGCCAGCTCGTCGGGCGAGAGCAGCAGCTCCTCCTTGCGCGTACCGGACGCGTCGATGTCGATGGCGGGGAAGACCCGCTTGTCGGCGATCTTGCGGTCCAGCTTCAACTCGGCGTTGCCGGTGCCCTTGAACTCCTCGAAGATCACCGTGTCCATCGTCGAACCAGTCTCGACGAGCGCCGTGGCGAAGATCGTCAGCGAGCCGCCGTCCTCGATGTTGCGTGCCGCGCCGAGGAAGCGCTTGGGCGGGTAGAGCGCCGTGGAGTCGACACCACCGGAGAGGATCCGGCCCGACGCGGGCGCGGCCAGGTTGTAGGCCCGGCCCAGTCGGGTGATCGAGTCGAGCAGCACGACGACGTCGTGGCCCATCTCGACCAGGCGCTTGGCCCGCTCGATGGCCAGCTCGGCGACCGTGGTGTGGTCACCCGGCGGGCGGTCGAACGTCGAGGCGATGACCTCGCCCTTCACCGACCGCTGCATGTCGGTGACCTCCTCCGGCCGCTCGTCCACGAGGACGACCATGAGGTGGCATTCCGGGTTGTTGGTGGTGATCGCGTTGGCGATCGACTGCATGATCATGGTCTTGCCCGCCTTGGGCGGCGAGACGATCAGGGCGCGCTGGCCCTTGCCGATCGGCATGACCAGGTCGATCACGCGCGTGGTGAGCAGGTGCGGCTCGGTCTCCAGGCGCAGGCGCTCGTTCGGGTAGAGCGGCGTCAGCTTGGTGAACTCCGGGCGGTTGCGGGAGTTCTCCGGGTCCTGGCCGTTGATCGAGTCGACGCGCACCAGCGGGTTGAACTTCTGGCGTGACTGCTCGCCGTCGCGCTGCTCGCGCACGGCGCCGGTGATCGCGTCACCTCGGCGCAGGCCGTACCTGCGTACGACCGACAGCGACACGTAGACGTCCGTGGGCCCCGACAGGTAACCGGTGGTTCGGACGAACGCGTAGTTGTCCAGGACGTCGATGATGCCCGCCACCGGGAGCAGGACGTCGCCGTCACGCACCTCGGTGTCGACGTTGCCCTGGCCGGACTGACCGTTCCCGCCACTGGTGCGCTCGCGGTCACGGCCCCGGCGGCGGTCCCGGAACCGGCGGCCGCGACGACCGCGGCCGTCGCCGTCGTCCTCGCCATCGTCCTCGGGCCGGTTGTCGCGCGGGCCGCGGTTGTCGTTGCGGTTGTCGTTGCGATTGTCGGGCCGGTTGCCGTCGCGGTTCTCACCACCCCGGTTCTCGCCCCGGCCACGGTTGCCGCCGTCGGTCCGGTTGGCGTCGCCCCGGTTCCCACTGTCACCCCGGTTCCCGTTGTCGCCCCTGTTGTCCTCGCGACTCTCACCGCGGTTGCGGCGGCCTTCGCGCTGGGGCCGGTCGGTCTCACCCGTGGTGTCGCCGGCCTCCACGGTGCGGGAATCGGTGCGGGCATCAGCGGCGTCGGCATTGCCGTTCTGCTCACCGCGCCCGCGACGGTTCTGCCGGGAGCGGCGGCTGCCGTTATCGCTTCCCCCATCGGTGTCGGTGCCGCCGCTCTGGTCGGTGCCACGGCTGGTTCCGCTGTCCGATGCCTCGGCACCGGTGCTCGCGTTCGCGTCCGGCCCCGCGACGTCCGTGCCGGTCGTCGCGGACGGGACCGGAGCGGGCACGACGGACGGCCCGGACGCGGGCGTCGTCCCGACCACCGGGGAGACGTCGACAGGCGAGACGTCGACAGGCGAGACGTCCGCGGGAGCGGCCGGAGCCGCGCCGTTGGTCGTCACGTCGGCCGGGGGCCCGCTCACCGCGGGCTGGGCACCCGGCGCACCGGCCGGACGGGTCGCCGCACGACGGCGGCGGGCGGGAGCCACGGGCGGCGGTGCACCCTCGGAGGCTTCGGTGGTGGTCGCGACGGGGATGTCGGCCGCGGGCTCCGGCAGCGACATCTGCGCCACCCGGGAAGGAACCGGGGAGTACCCGGCAGCCTGCCGCTCCTTGATGGCGGCGATCAGATCGCCCTTACGCATGCCCGACGTGTCGGGGATGTTCAGCTCCCCGGCCAGCTGGCGGAGCTCCGCCAACACCATTCCGGTGAGGCCGCCACGCTTGCGGGGCGCGGACGCCTCGGTGCTGACGAGATCGGTCTCGCTCAACGATTGTCCTTCCTGACCAACCGGGCCGTGCCCGGGTCAGCGGATTCACACATTGTGTCCCCGGCGGTGTGCCGGGCGACATGTCGGTCAACGGATCGCGGAAGCGGCCGTCCCGACCGGCGAAACGACGATCATCGCGATGATCGCGGAGAAGGCCGCTCGGTCCGGAACCGGATCTGGAACTCGAATCGCCCAACACCCGACGAGAATCGGGTCGGGCTCGAGTGGCCACGCGGATGACGCATGGAACGCCGTTGCGTAGCCAAGCGTAGACGTAGTTGCTGGCCGGGGCAACAACCCCCACCCGGCGCGCCGTGGTCCTCAGCTGAACTCCACACGCGCACCCGCCGTGTCGACGGGCAGGGGCATCACGGTGAAGCCGCGCAGGTCGATCCCGGCGGGCAGGGTGGCGTCCGACGTCCAGGCGAGGACGGTGGGTCCGGCGCCGGAGATGGTGGCCGGTACACCGTGCGCGCGCAGGGCGTCGACCAGATCGGCGGACTCCGGATAGGCCGGACGCCGATATCCCTGGTGCAGGCGGTCCTCCGTGGCCGGCAGCAGAAGTTCGGGGCGCTGGGTGAACGCCAGCACCGCGAGCGCGGCCCGGCTGCCGGTGAAGGCCGCGTCGACCAGCGGGACGCGGTCGGGCAGAAGCCCCCGGGTGGTGCTGGTGAGCGACTCGGCCGTCGCGACGAGCGCGACCGGACGGATGCCCGGGTGCGGCTCGAGGCGTACGGCATGGAAGCGTTCGGAGGTGTCCCGCTGCGACTCCCATCCGGCCGACTCCCCTGCGGCCGACTCCCCTGCGGCCGACTCCCCTGCGGCCGACTCCCACGCGGCTGTCTCCCACGCGACGACGAACCCGCCGAGCAAGCTGGCGGCCGCGTTGTCGGCGTGGCCCTCCATACCGGCGGTGACCTGCAGCAACGTATCGCGCTCCAGTTCCGGGTCACGCCCCGCGAGCACAACGGCTGCCACGGCTCCGGCCACGGCGGCCGCCGCCGAACTGCCCAGCCCCCGCGAATGCGGGATCGCGTTGTGGCACCGCAGCCGCAGGCCCGCCGGGGCGTCACCCACGATGTCCCACACGGTCCGCATCGCGCGGACGACGAGGTGCGCGTCATCGCACGGCACCCGGCCGGCGCCCTCGCCGACGACCTCGACCGCGACGGAGGCCGACGGCACCGCGGTGACCTCGACGTCGTCGTAGAGCGACAGCGCGAGCCCCAGCGAGTCGAAACCCGGCCCGAGGTTCGCCGACGACGCCGGCACACGGACCCGGACCTCCTTCGGCCTACCCACGCCGCCTGCCCGCCCCGCGCCGACCCATCAGCGCAGCTCCAAGGCATCGGCCACGGCACCGGGGTCGATCGGCACGACGGTCGGGGTGGGCGCCGCGAGCAGCGCCGTGTCGGGGTCCTTCAAACCGTGACCTGTGACGGTGCACACCACGAGCGACCCGGGCGGCAGCGAGCCGTCCGCCGCGGACTGCAGCACACCCGCGACGCTCGCCGCCGACGCCGGCTCCACGAACACGGCCTCGCGGGAGGACAGCAGCCGGTACGCGGTCAGGATCTCCTCGTCGGTGACGGCCGCGAACCGGCCTCCCGACTCGTCGCGGGCCGCCATCGCCGTACCCCAGGACGCTGGGGCGCCGATCCGGATGGCGGTCGCGATCGTCTCGGGGTTGCGCACAGGCGCGCCGTGCACCAGCGGCGCCGCGCCCGCCGCCTGGAAGCCGAACATCCGCGGAGCCCCGGCGATCAACCCGTCGGCCAGGTAGGCCCGGTAGCCGGCCCAGTAGGCGGTGATGTTGCCGGCGTTGCCCACCGGGAGGCAGTGGACGTCGGGCGCGCGGCCGAGCTCGTCGCAGATCTCGTACGCGGCGCTCGCCTGGCCCGCGATGCGCGTCGGGTTGACCGAGTTGACCAGCGCGGCCACCGGGTACTCGGCGGCGGTCTTGCGGGCGAGCTCAAGGCAGTCGTCGAAGTTGCCCTCGACCTGCACGATCCGTGCCCCGTGCGCGACGGCCTGCGCGAGCTTTCCCTGCGCGATCTTGCCCTGCGGCACGAGGACCGCGCAGGTCATGCCCGCGCGCGCGGCGTAGGCGGCGGCCGAGGCCGAGGTGTTGCCGGTGGACGCGCAGATCACGCCCTGCTTGCCGTGCGCCAGCGCGTCGGTGACCGCCATCGTCATGCCGCGGTCCTTGAACGACCCCGTCGGGTTGGCGCCGTCGACCTTGAGGAACACCTCGCAACCGGTCCGGTCCGACAGGTGCGGCGCCGGCAGCAGCGGGGTGCCGCCCTCGCCGAGCGTCACGATCGTCCAGTCCGGCCCGACCGGCATCCGGTCCCGGTAGGCCTCGATCACCCCGGGCCGGGCCACCGCTCTCGCGGGGGCGGTGTCGACGATCGCTCCTGCTGCGCTCCGCACGGTCATCCCGCCACACCCTTCCGTCCCAGATCCTCGACCCGCAACACGCTGTCGACGCCCAGCACGGCGTCCAGTCCGGTGAGCACCTCGACGGTCGCGGCGAGCGCCGACTCCGGGGCCGCGTGCGTGACGACGACGAGTCGCGCCGCTGCGCCGTCGCCGTTGCCGCCCGTCTGCCGCACCGCCGCGATGCTGACGCCGTGGCGTGCGAACTCGCCGGCGATCGCGGCGAGCACGCCCGCGCGGTCGGCCACGTCGAGGCTGACGTGGTAGCGGGTCGGCACCGTGCCCATCGGGCGGACGGGCAGGGCGGCGTAGGTCGATTCGCGCGGCCCCCGCCCGCCGAGCACCCGGTTGCGCGCCACCGCCACCAGATCGCCGAGCACGGCACTCGCGGTGGGTGCGCCACCGGCGCCCTGGCCGTAGAACATGAGCTGCCCGGCCGACTCGGCCTCCACGAACACCGCGTTGAAGGCGCCGTCGACGGCCGCGAGCGGGTGTGACGCCGGGATCATCGCTGGGTGGACCCGTGCCGATACCGACTCCGGGGTGTCGCCCTCGGCCGGCATGCGCTCGCAGATCGCGAGGAGCTTGATCACGCAACCGAGGCCTTCGGCGGCGGCGATGTCGGCGGCGGTCACCTCGCGGATGCCCTCGCAGTGCACGTCGGCCGCGGTCACGCGGGTGTGGAAGGCCAGCGACGCGAGGATCGCGGCCTTCGAGGCGGCGTCGTAGCCGTCGACGTCGGCGCTGGGGTCGGCCTCGGCGTAGCCGAGCCGGGTGGCCTCCTCCAGCGCGTCCGCGTAGCTCGCGCCGGACGAGGCCATCGCGGAGAGGATGAAGTTCGTGGTGCCGTTCACGATCCCGGCCACGCGCGTGATCCGGTCACCGGCCAGCGACTCCCGAAGCGGGCGCAGCAGCGGGATCGCACCGGCCACGGACGCCTCGTAGTACAGGTCGGCCCCGGACGCGTCGGCCGCCTCGGCCAGCGCGGCACCGTCGTCGGCGAGCAGCGCCTTGTTGGCCGTGACGACGGACTTGCCGGCCTTGAGCGCCTCCAGCAGCAGCGTGCGCGCGGGCTCGATGCCACCGATCACCTCGACGACGACGTCGACGTCGGGTCGCGCGACCAGCGCGGACGCGTCGGTGGTGAGCAGGTCGCCCAGCTCGGGATGCTTGTGCGGGCGCCGCACGGCCACCCCGGCGAGCTCGACGGGGGCGCCGGCGCGGGCGGCCAGCTCCCCGGCCTCCTCGCGCAGCAGCCGCACCACCTCGCGGCCCACGGTGCCGCAGCCGAGCATCGCGACGCGGACGGGTTTCACAGCCACCGCACGATCATCGCGCGTGCTCGGCCCCGGACGGACCCCCGGGTGGGCATCTTCACCCCGACACCTCCAGCCGGAACTGGTCCTCGACGGTCTCGCGGCGCAACAGAACCCGCGCCGCACCGTCACGCACCGCCACGACAGCCGGACGCGGCAGCCGGTTGTACGAGCTCGCCATCGAGTAGCAGTACGCACCGGTTGCGGCGACGGCGAGGAGGTCACCGGGGGCAAGGTCGGTGGGCAGCCAGCAGTCGCGCACGACGATGTCACCACTCTCACAATGCTTGCCGACCACTCGCGACAACACCGCGTCACCGCTGCCGTCACGCTCCGAGCTGCGGGAGACGAGCCGGCAGTCGTACACGGCGTCGTAGAGCGCCGCGCGGATGTTGTCGCTCATTCCCCCGTCGATGCCGACGTAGCGGCGCACCGCCGTTCCGCCGAGCGGCACGTCCTTGAGCGTGCCGACCTCGTAGAGGGTCACGGTGCCGGGACCCGCGATCGCCCGGCCGGGCTCGACCGCGATCTCCGGGACGTCCAGCTCGGCGGCGTGGCACTCACGCTTCACGATCCCGCGCAGCTCCTCGGCCAGCTCCGCGACGTCCAGCGGGGTCTCGTCGGCGCGGTAGGCGATGCCGAAGCCGCCGCCGAGGTCGAGGGTGGTGAGCGCGGCCAGGGCGTCCCCACCGTGTTCCTTGTGGAGCGCGGCGAGGAACCGGACGACCCGGTGGGCCGCGACCTCGAAACCCTCGGTGTCGAAGATCTGGCTGCCGATGTGGCTGTGCAGGCCCACCAGCTCGAGATTGTCGGCCCTGATCACGCGCCGCGCGGCCTCCGCCGCGGGCCCGGCCACACCTTCGGAGATCGAGAACCCGAACTTCTGGTCCTCGTGGGCGGTGGCGATGAACTCGTGGGTGTGCGCCTCGACGCCGACCGTCAGGCGGATCATCACCGGCGCGACGACGCCGCGCTCACGGGCGACCGCGTCGAGCCGGGTGATCTCGTGCACGGAGTCGAGCACCACCCGTCCGACCCCGGCCTCGACGGCCGCCACGAGCTCGTCGACGGACTTGTTGTTGCCGTGCAACGCGATCCGCTCCGCAGGGAAGCCGGCGCGCAGGGCGACGGCGAGCTCACCGTCGCTGCACACGTCGAGTGAGAGCCCCTCCTGCTCGACCCAGCGGGCCACCTCGACGGACAGGAACGCCTTGGCCGCGTAGTGCACCGACCCCGCGCCGAACGCGGCCGCGAACTCGGCGGCGCGCAACCGGAAGTCGGCCTCGTCGACGACGAACAGCGGGGTTCCGTAGGCCTCGGCGAGGTCCCGGACGTCGACGCCACCGATCGCCAGTGCCCCGCCCCCGTTGCGGGTCGCGCCCCGCGGCCACACCGACGGGGCCAGCTCGTCGAGCGCGAGCGCGTCGACCGGACGGGCGCCCGCGGTGTTCGAGGGCGCCTGGATGCCGGCGTGCAGCGGACCGGCCGGGTGCGCCCTCATGATCTCGCCTCCGCGGGAACGAGCACGTCGGCGGTGCCGGCTTCCGCCTCCCCGGGAACGAGCACGTCGGCGGTCACATCCGCTCCGGCGCGGACACACCCAGCAGTGCGAGCCCGTTGGCCAGGACCTGGCGGGCGGCGACGCACAGCGCGAGCCGGGCCCGGTGCAGGTCGGTGATCTCCTCGTCGCCCATCGGCAGCACCCGGCAGGCGTCGTAGAACTTGTGGTAGGCGGCGGCCAGCTGTTCCAGGTAGCGCGCCACCCGGTGCGGCTCCCGCAGCTCCGCGGCCGAGGCGACGACGGCGGGGAACCCGCCGAGAGTCCGGATCAGGTCGCCCTCGCGTGGGTGATCGAGGAGACCGAGCTCCGTGCCGGGCTCCAGGCCGAGATCGGCCGCGTTGCGCGCGAGTGAGGCGAGCCGCGCGTGGGCATACTGGACGTAGAAGACGGGATTGTCGTTGCTGCGCCTGCTGATGACGTCGAGGTCGATGTCCAGCGTGGAGTCGACCGACGAGCGGATCAGCGAATACCGGGCCGCGTCGACGCCGACGGCCTCCAGCAGGTCCTCCATGCTCACCGCGGTGCCCGCGCGCTTGCTCATCTTCACCGGTTGCCCGCCCGCGAACAGCCGCACCATCTGCCCGATCAGCACCTCGACGGTGTCCGGGTCGTCCCCGAACGCGGCCGCGGCGGCGCGCAGGCGGGCGATGTAGCCGTGGTGGTCGGCACCGAGCATGTAGATGCACAGATTGAACCCGCGGGCGCGCTTGTCGAGGTAGTAGGCGAGGTCGGCGGCGATGTAGGCGGGCGTGCCGTCGCTCTTGATGACCGGGCGGTCCTTGTCGTCGCCCTCGTCGGTGGAGCGCAGCCACCACGCGCCGTCGGCGAAGTAGAGGTTGCCCGAGGCCTTCAACCGCTCGACGGCGATGTCCACGGAGCCGGAGTCGTGCAGCGTCCGCTCGTGGAACCACACCTCGAAGTCGGTGCCGAACGCGTGCAGCGACTGCTTGATCTCGCCGAACATGAGGTCGACGCCGATGCGGCGGAACACCTCGTCCCGCTCGGCGTCGGGCAGCGCGACCGCCCCCGGCTCGGCCGCCACGACCTTCGCGGCGATCTCCCCGATGTAGGCGCCGCCGTACCCGCCCTCGGGCGTCGGCTCATCACGCGCCGACGCGACCAGCGACGCGACGAACCTGGTGATCTGGCCGCCCGCGTCGTTGAAGTAGTACTCGCGGGTGACCTTGGCGCCCCGCGCGGCGAGGACCCGGCCGAGCGCGTCGCCGACCGCGGCCCAGCGGGTGTGGCCCAGGTGCAGGGGGCCCGTCGGGTTGGCGGAAACGAACTCGAGGTTCACACACCGGTCGGCGTACTCGTCCCCGGTGCCGTAGGACTCCCCCGCGGCCAGCACCTCGCTGACGATGGCGCCCTGCGCGGCCGTGGCCAGGCGCAGGTTGAGGAAACCGGGCCCGGCGATCTCGGCGGAGGCGATGCCATCGCGTCCGGCCAGCTCGTCGGCGAGCCACCCCGCCAGCTCCCGCGGCGACACCCCGGCCTTCTTGGCGGTGCGCATGGCGACGTTCGTGGAGTAGTCGCCGTGTTCGGGGTTGCGCGGACGCTCGACGCCGACGTCGTCGGGTAGCGCCGCGAGGTCCAGCCCGCGGCGCGTCAGTACGGCGGACGCGGCGGCGCGGACCAGGTCGGCGAGCTGGGCGGGGGTCACCTCGCAAGTCTAAGAGGTGCTGCTCACGGGTTTGTCACGCCTCACTCCTACACTCGGGTCCCGTACAACCGGTTCCCGAGGTCTGGACGGTTCATGGTCAGCGGCAAGAGCAGCAAGGCGGTCCGCAACGCGCGCGCAGCGGTCGTCACCCAGAAGTCGACGCCGTGGGGCCTGATCGCAGCCATCATGGCCGTCGTGCTGTTCGCGGGCGGTGTCTTCGGCTACGCGTTCCTGCAGAGTCAGGCGAGCCAGAGCCGCGCCGACGCGCTCGCCCCGTTCACGCCCACCGCAGAGAAGCAGGACCCGTCGACGACCATTGAGGGGGTGACCGTCATACCGTTCGAAGGCGGGCAGCACGTCCAGCCCGCGCAGACCGTCGCCTACACGACGAGCCCACCCATGGGTGGCACGCACGACGGCTCCTGGGCCGCCTGCAACGGCGTCGTGTACCCGGAGCCGGTGCGCAGCGAGAACCTCGTCCACTCACTCGAGCACGGCGCGGTGTGGATCGCCTACAACCCCGACCAGGTCACGGGTGACGCGCTACAGGTGCTGCGCGACAAGGTGCAGGACAAGCCCTACTCCGTCATGTCGCCGTTCCCGGGCCTCGACCAGCCGATCTCGCTGCAGTCGTGGGGCCACCAGCTCAAGGTCGCCGACGCCGCTGACGTCCGCATCGACCAGTTCGTCCAGGCGCTGCGCCGCAACCAGTACACCCACCCCGAGGTGGGCGCGAGCTGCCTGGCGACGCCCCAGTTCAACCAGGACAGCCCGCCGCCGTTCGCCGCGCCGCCCGCCGAGAGCGCCGTCGACAACATCACGGTCCTCCCCGAGGTGGTGGCCGGCGCCGCCGGGGTCGCTCCCGACGCAGGTTCATGACCACTCCGACGCTGCCCGTCGACGTCGGGCCGTTCCCGCCCACCGCCACGGAGCCGCGGTGGGTGCGGCCGGTGGTCGTCGTCGCCGCGGTGCTGGCCCTGTTGCTCGTGGGCGCGACCGGCGGCCTGCTCCTGGGCGGCGCACGGACCTCGGTCCCCGCGGCCGATTCGGTCGACGTCGGGTTCGCACAGGACATGGGCGTGCACCACCAACAGGCCGTCGAGATGGCGGCGTGGGAGCGCGACCACACCACCGACCCGGACCTGCTCCAGCTCTCCTACGACATCGAGTCCACCCAGACCGGCCAGAACGGCCGTATGCAGGGCTGGCTGGAGCTGTGGGAGGCGGCGTCGCTGCCCATCGGGGGCCACATGGCATGGATGGCCGACGCCCCGGGCCACGACCACTCCAGCGCCGACCCCGTCACGAACTCACTGCCCGTCATGCCGGGCATGGCGAGCTCCGCCGACCTGGCGGCCCTGCGCGCCGCCACCGGCCCCGCGCTCGACCTGCTGTTCCTGCAGCTGATGCTGCGCCACCACGAGGGGGGCGCCGAGATGCTGAGCTACGCCGCTCAGCACGCCGCCGTACCGCAGGTGCGCAACCTCGCCGCCCAGATGCTCAGCTCGCAGTCGGCCGAGAGTCGGTACCTGCGGGAACTCCTCGCCGCGCGGGGCGGGACGCCGCTTCCGATCTAAGCCACTGCCTGCGGTAGTGTCCTCTCGTCGCCCCCGTAGCTCAGGGGATAGAGCACCGCCCTCCGGAGGCGGTGGCGCAGGTTCGAATCCTGCCGGGGGCACTA
>JAJAZD010000173.1 GCA_026785945.1 Pseudonocardia sp.
CACGCTCGTCAACGCCGGCAAGGCGATCATCGCCTACGACACCTGGGGCGAGGACAAGTCCAAGGCCGCGGGCATGGCCACGTTCAACGTCGTCTCCGCGATCGTCGGAACCAAGGGGGCTGGATCGGGCCTTCGGGGCGGAGGCGCGGCGGTCGAAGCCAGCCGGTTCGCCACCGTCGCGCGGGCCGGGACCGGCCTGGTCCGGGCCGGCGAGTTCGTCGGGCGCCTGCCGACGGTCGAGACCGTCGTCGGGTCCGCCGCGCAGCGCATCCCCGGTCTGCGGATCCCGCGCATCGACATCCCCGAGGTCGACGCGCCGACCGTGCATGTCGACACACCGGAGGTGCGGACGCCGCACGTCGACGCCCCCCGCGTCGAGACGCCGGACGTGAACACCCCGCGCGCCGACGCACCACAGATCAACCCACCGCACGTCGAGACCCCGGACGTCCGGTCGCCCGATGTGGAGACGCCCGCGCACGTCCCCTACGGCCCCGGCGTTGGCGACGCCGTCGCCCGCACGCCCGACAGCCCGCGGCTCGACGTGCCGGAGACCAGGATGGACGCCGAGCAGCCGGTGGCCGTCGGTGCGGGCCGGGCGGGTGGCGAGCAGCCGGTCGACGCCCCCGCGGACACGACCCCCGATTCCACCCCGGACGGCGCCGAGCAGTCGACCGACGGCACTCTCGATCCGGCCGACGGTCCCGACGCCCCACCGGACCGCCCCGAACTCGGCACCCAGCCGGACGGCAGGTGGGTCGGCGAGGAACACGACGTCCGCCTCGAACTGGACCCCAACGTCAACACGGCCGCCGACGACCTCATCCGGCACGCGGCGGAGGCCGAACGCACGATCACCCCGGACGTCCGCGCGGTCGTCGGCGGGGTCGACGAGGCGCGGCTGCGGGGCCACGACTACGTCCTCAAGAGCGAGAACTCGCTCAAGCGCAAGCTCGCCACCGAGTTCGAGCGCTTCCCCGACCTCGATGCGTCCGACACGCCCGGCCTGGTGCGCGACAGCGTGCGGTACACGATGGAGATCCCGCCCGGCTCCTATGTCGACGGCGTCGCCCACGCCGTCGCCGACCTGCAGGCCCGCGGGTTCCAGAACGTGGGCTTCAAGCCGACGTGGGACAACCCCGGCGGGTACAAGGGCGTCAACACGAACTGGCTGGACCCCCGCACCGGCCAGGTCTTCGAGCTCCAGTTCCACACCCCCGACAGCTTCGTGGCGAAGATGGACACCCACCCCTATTACGAGGCGATGCGCGTACCTGGGGTCTCGGTCGCCGAGGTGGCCCGACTGGCCGACGAGCAGGCGGCGATCTTCGGGCGGGTCGACGTGCCAGCCGGGGTCGACCGCCTGCACGGCATCCGGGACGCCCTGGAAAGCACGCGAGATGCCGGGGCCCGGGAGGTCGATCCGGTGGGCGGCACCCTCGACAGCCAGCCGCCCGGCGCGAACCGCAACGATGTGCGCGCACCGAGCAGCGTCGACCCCGCAGGAGGAGCGCAGGCCGACCACGGTTCGGGTGCGGTCGGCGGCGCCGGTCTGCCCGTGGGGGCGGCTGATCCGTTCGACACCCTGCCACCCGGCGTGCGACAGACGCTCATCGAGTCGACGGTCGCGGACTCCGGCAGGAAGTTCCCGCTCACGGACGGCAACGCGGAGGCCATGCTCCGCGGCGGCCCACCCGGCACCATCCCGGTGGTCGCCGGCCCCGGTGCGCCGGGAGCGGATGTTCGCTTCGTCGACGCGGACGGCGGCGACATTCTTCGACGTGAGCACAAGTCGATCGGTGGCGGGTACAACTCCTTCAACACCGAGCTGGCCCACGCCGCGAAGGAGCAACTCGCCTACCGCGGCGAGGTCTGGGTCCAAGTTCGACCTGGAACCGATGTGGAAACCTGGATTCGGAAGTGGCAGGGCTCGCGCTCGGCCGACCGGTTGGCCGACTACCTCGGTATGGAGGTCGTGTTCCGCGACTCGGACGGAGCTCCGCTCGGCACGTACCGTCTCGGTGACAGGTTGCCACCACGATGACGCTCAACAGCGCGTCGGGAGGATGAAGGAATGAGTACTTCGGCGTACCTGGTCTGCCCGCCCCTCCAACTGATGATCGGTCTGGGCAAACCGCTTCGCGCTCCGGATGGCACCATCAGCTCGTTCGACCAGGGCCTGGTGCAGGGAACTGAGCGTGCTCAGATCGACCGGGCCCTGTGGAAGTTCCTGGCCCAGACAGCCGGAGAGAATCTCGTCGTGGTCTTCTCCGGCGACGACGATTTCGAGACCATCGCCGGCTATCGACAGATCGGCGGATGGACGGAGGACGGCAACATCCCCTTCGCCGCCTACCTCTCGGAACCGCCGACAACGCCGGCTGCCCTGGGCGGAACTGACGGACCGGCCAACGTCGTCTACTACGGGTCTCTGGGTGCAGGGCGGACGCGTGCGAACCCGTCGGGCCTGTTCCGACGTAGTGTCGTCGACGGATACGCGGTCGACGAGATGTTCACGCGCCGGCTCCAGTGGGAGCCGACGACGTATCTGCGCGAGTACGAGTTCGGTCACAACGACGTCGACCATGTCGAGATCACCCCGGCCGAGGCGCACGCCTTCGTGGAGAGATTGACCGCAAAGGGCCGTAGCTGATCAGCCGCCCGAGTCCACATCCTCCCGGAGTAGGCATGCGGATCAACATCGACGCCACCGACATCGACGACGGCCTGCGCTACCTGCACGACGGCGAGCTCTTCACCGGCGAGCTGGTCGAGACCGAAGCACCTGCGCTGTGAGCACGGGCGACGGGGTGCGGCCCGTCGGGCCGGAGGCGGCCGAGGCCGTCCAGCGCGAGCTGGCCGCCTGCGTGCAGATCCCCACCGCACGCATTGGAACCACCACGTTCGTGTCCGTGCGGTAGCCCGCGTCAGAAGGACGGGGACCGGGTCCCGCCGAGCCCGAAATGCTCCACCACCGCCGAGAGCTGCTCGAAGGGAGCCCCCGGCCCCCCGTCGAGCCGACACCAGCAGGCCGTCGCCCCCGGACCGGCGGCGAG